>NZ_AP031500.1:0-317500 GCF_042847215.1 Gilvimarinus japonicus | reverse complement strand
AAAAACAGTCCCAGTGCGCTCAACGGGAGCAAACCACCCATGACTGACGAGCTTGAAAGCGCGGCGTTTTACAAAACCCTGTTAGAGTCCACCCACGCCATCCCGTGGAAAATCGACTGGGAAAGCATGCGCTTTGCCTATATCGGCCCGCAAATCGAAAAACTGCTGGGCTGGAGCGCCGACAGCTGGTGCAGCGCCAATGACTGGGCCGAGCGCATGCACCCGGAAGATCGCGACTGGGTGGTTAACTTCTGTATTTCGCAGTCAAAAGAGGGCGTCGACCACGAGGCCGACTACCGCGCCCTATGCGCCGACGGCAGCTACCTTTGGATTCGCGACGTGGTGCACGTGGTACGCAACGAAGCCGGCGCCGTCGACTCGCTGGTGGGCTTTATGTTCGACATCAGCGAGCGCAAAAAAATCGAAGACAAACTGGTCCACTTACAGCAGGAGCTAAAAGAGCTATCGTTTAAAGACGGCTTAACCGGCGTCGCCAATCGCCGTATGCTCGACTCAGTACTCGACAAACAGTGGAGCCACGCGCGCCGCAGCAGCCAACCACTGTCGGTGATTATTTTTGATATCGACTACTTTAAGCAGTACAACGATCACTTTGGCCATATCCAAGGTGATGACTGTTTGCGGCAGGTTGCGCGCACCCTAAGTCAGGGAGTCACGCGCCACAACGACTTTTTTGCCCGCTATGGCGGCGAAGAATTTATGCTTATTTTGCCCGAAACCGACGCCGCTGCCGCCGCCAAAGTCGCCGAGCGTTGCCGCAGCCTTATTTTTAAATTGCAGCTGCCCCACCCAATATCGCCGGCCAGCCCGGTCGTTACCGTTAGCCAAGGCGTTGGCACTATTACACCTCAGCCATCCGATTCGCTCAAAGCCTTTATCGATGCCGTCGACAAAAACCTGTACCGCGCAAAACAAAGCGGGCGCAATAAAATCGTCAACGGATAAAACCACAACAGGCAAACGGGCTTGTAGTTTAGGCTAAATATCGCTAATCTTATGGTTTTATTGACTATAAGATATTACAAAGGCGCCCGAAAAGCGCCACTCAAGTGCACGAGGAACCCACTGGCGTGAAAATCACCGCAGCCAAAGTCATTGTATGCAGCCCCGGCCGCAACTTTGTCACCGTTAAAATCACCACTGATGAAGGCGTTTACGGCATTGGCGATGCCACCCTAAACGGCCGCGAAAAATCCGTCGTCTCGTACCTAGAAGATTACGTGCTACCAGCGCTCATTGGCCGCGATCCGCAGCGCATCGAAGATATCTGGCAGTTTATTTACCGCGGTGCCTACTGGCGCCGGGGGCCGGTAGGCATGACGGCGCTCGCCGGTATCGACACCGCACTGTGGGATATTAAGGCCAAACTCGCGGGCATGCCCTTATATCAACTGCTCGGTGGTCGCAGCCGCGACCGCATCATGGCCTACACCCATGCCAATGGCCAAGACCTACCCTCAACCTTAGAGGCAGTGGCCCGCGCCCGCGATGCCGGCTATCAAGCCATCCGCGTGCAGTGCGGTATTCCCGGGGTCGCCAGCACCTACGGGGTCGCCAAAGAGGGCAAAGCCTACGAGCCCGCCGATGCCGACTTACCCACCGAGTCCGTCTGGTCCACCGAGAAATACCTAAACTTTACACCCAAGCTATTTCGCGCGATTCGCGACGAGTTTGGTGACGACCTACACTTGCTGCACGATGTGCATCACCGCCTTACCCCCATCGAGGCCGCTCGGCTCGGCAAAGAACTAGAGCCGTATCACCTATTCTGGATGGAAGACGCAGTACCGGCGGAGAATCAGGAAGGCTTTAAGCTGATCCGCCAGCACACCACCACGCCCATCGCTGTGGGCGAAGTATTCAACAGTATTCACGATTGCCGCGAGCTGATCGAGAACCAGCTGATCGACTATATTCGCACCACCATTGTTCACGGCGGCGGTATTACCCATGTGCGGCGGATTGCCGATCTAGCCTCTCTGTACCACGTGCGTACCGGCTTTCACGGCGCCACCGATTTATCGCCGGTGTGCATGGGCGCTGCACTACACTTTGATTACTGGGTGCCTAACTTTGGTGTGCAAGAACACATGCCCCACAGCCCATTGATGGAATCAGTGTTTAGCCGTGCTTACGAATTTAAAGATGGCCACTTTACCCCCGGCGAAATACCTGGCCACGGAGTGGATATCGATGAGGCCGAAGCGGCCAAGCACCCCTATAAACGCGCTAGCCTACCGGTTAACCGGCTAGAGGACGGCACGCTTTGGCACTGGTAAATACCAACAATCAAGCACTATCAACGCTTTATCACGCTTAATGTTATTAACTTAAAAAAGACCCGGAGACTGTCATGCAATTTAATAAAAATCTGACATCACTCGCCCTAGTGACGGCCATGGCGGCCGCCCTAGCCGCTTGCGGCGAGCAAAAGAGCGAGACCATAAACACGCCCAACGCTACACCCGCCAAAGCCGCAACGGCTAGCTCAGACGTACCCGACGTGGTACAAAAAGAAGCCGAAAACCGCCGTATGGCCGCCGAGCGCGAATACGTATCGCAGCCGCTGGTTAGCGATATTTACACCGCTGACCCTTCGGCCCACGTGTGGAACGACACTCTCTACATTTATCCGTCTCACGATATCGAAACCGAGATTCCAATGGACGACACAGGCGCGCACTTTGCTATGCGCGACTATCACGTGTTGTCACTAACAGAAGCTGGCGGTGAAGTAAAAGACAGCGGCGTGGTGCTGGACGTAGACGATGTGCCTTGGGCCGAAAAACAAATGTGGGCACCTGACGCGGCAAAGAAAGGTGATAAATACTACCTTTACTTCCCCGCCAAAGATTACGACGGCATCTTTCACATTGGCGTCGCGGTAAGCGATTCGCCGACCGGGCCATTCACCGCCGAGCCCAAGCCTATTGAAGGCAGCTACAGTATGGATCCAACGGTTTATGAAGACACCGATGGCGAATACTACATGTACTTTGGCGGTATTTGGGGCGGTCAATTGCAGCGCTGGACCAGCGGCGAATACATCGCGGAAGACAGCTACCCCGCCGATGACGAACCTGCCGTAGCACCTTTGATTGCTAAAATGGGCGACGACATGGTGAGCTTTGCCGAAGAGCCCAAAGAAATCATGCTGCTCAACTCGGACGGCACACCCATTAAACACGGCGACAACGAAAAACGCTTTTTCGAAGCCGCCTGGGTACACAAGTACAACGATACCTACTACTTCTCGTACTCTACTGGCGACACCCACAACATCGCCTACGCTACCGGCGATAGCCCTTACGGCCCCTTCACTTATCAGGGCGTAGTATTAGAGCCGGTATTGGGCTGGACCAACCACCACTCGATTGCCGAGTTCAATGGTCAGTGGTATGTCTTTTATCACGACACGCAACTCTCTGGCGGCCAGACTCACTTGCGTAATGTGAAGATGATGCCGATCCATCACAATGCCGATGGCACGATTGAAACCGTCAATGCCTTTGCCGATTAATACCGGCCTATAGCAGACACAAAAAAGCCGACGCTTAAGCGCCGGCTTTTTTGTTGGCGCATGGTAATCGCGCGTTTATAAATTAGTGTTTGGTAGCAAACACCTGAAAAAAGTCATCTACATTGTTAAAATCATTCATATTAAAAATCCACGTCGCCTCGACCGTATCCGAAAAATCAAAATCACCCGCGGCAATAGAAGGGTTATCGTACCCGGCGTGGGCGTTGTTAGCATCGGTTAACTTTTTTGCCTCGCCCCACAGCTCAGCCAATCGCTCGTCCTGTGCCAACATACTCCACCACTTACCATCGGTAGTATGGTAATCCCCCCAGAAATTAACAGGGGCCAAAAGTAGAATTTTCTCGTATTATTTGCGCAGGAGATTTTGCATGAAAAAATCGAAGTATTCAGATAGCCAGATCATGGCCATTCTTAAGCAAGCTGAGGCCGGAACCCCGGTCCCAGAGCTGTGTCGCGAGCACGGCATGAGCTCTGCCACCTTCTACAAGTGGCGCAGCAAGTACGGCGGAATGGACGCTTCTATGATGGCCAGGCTCAAGGAGCTGCAGGAGGAAAACCGGCGTTTAAAGAAGATGTACGCTGAAGAGCGCCTGAAGGCCGAGATTGTCCAGGAAGCGCTTCAAAAAAAGTGGTGAAGCCATCTCGACTCAAAGAGGTGGCGCAGGATGCAGTTAAGCACAAAGGCGCCAGTATACGTGTGGCTTGTGCGGCCGTTGGCATCAGTGATACCTGCTACCGCTATCAGCCCAAACTCAGCAGCGAAAACGCCGAGATTGCCGATTGGTTGATCCGGTTAACCCATAATCAGCGCAACTGGGGTTTTGGGCTCTGTTATCTGTACCTGAGAAACGTCAAGGGCTATGGCTGGAACCACAAGCGTGTTTACCGGATATACAAGGCGTTAGAACTTAATCTGCGCATCAAGCCGAAGAAGCGGCTTGTGAGAGAGAAACCGGAAGCGTTATCGGTGCCCGAGGCTGTGAATGACTGCTGGTCAATGGACTTTATGCACGACCAGCTTGAAGATGGTCGAAGTTACCGGCTATTCAATGTGATTGATGACTTTAATCGTGAAGGCTTGGCGATCGAAGTGGACTTTTCCTTACCGGCAGCGCGGGTAATACGCGCCTTGGATCAGATCATTGAATGGCGCGGCAAGCCCAAGCAGCTACGTTGTGACAACGGTCCCGAGTACATTAGCGGTTTATTGGCGACTTGGGCGGAAAACCGTGGTGTTGAGTTGGAGTTTATCCAGCCCGGCAACCCACAGCAGAATGCTTATATCGAACGCTACAACCGCACAGTTCGCTATGACTGGCTGGGGCAATACCTCTTCAGTTGCATCGAAGAGGTTCAGCAACACGCTACCAACTGGTTGTGGACTTATAACAACGAAAGGCCGAACATGGCCTTGGGTGGCATAACGCCAATACAAAAACTGGCGTTAGCCGCATAGCCTTCTACTTTTAGCTTCGGTTAAAAATGGGGGGATTACCGTCTACTGATTATGGGGAACACTGGCATTTAGCTCCCCATTCCTGGCGGCATATTAAAGGACACCAAAAAACTTGACAGTTAAAATGTGGGGGTCCTTTATATTGGCACACCTGCTGCCACATAGAGCAACACTTTGGCCGAGCTATCGGCCCTGTCGCCAAACTGCAAACGCTTTGCGATAAGGCCGGATTGAAGTGGCTTCACGGCTCGCGACGATGCCGAGAGTTGTACAACAACCTTGCCGTCACTTAGCGCACTACAACCTGTCTTATAATTCCCCTCCCCCACTGACCGGGGCTGCCTTTTTACGCGTTAAACTTGTCAATAACGCCATCTACGCCTGAAAAGTTCAAACCAATTTCGGCTCACTATATAAAATCATAGGGCTTTGTTATTTTTAACTTTCAGGCCAGTATTCTTTCTAAAATGTGGGTGTCCTTTATATTTATCAGATAGCTACGAAATTTACCGATTTCGTTTACCTAATGTAGAGACATAACCCATAAAAATTGCCCCCAAAATTGAAGCGATTCCCGAACCCAACAAAACCATTACGTCGAATCCATGGAAATAAAATTGCGCAGAAACAACACCCAAAGTTGAGCCTGCAGCCACAAAAAATATAGTTTTCCAGTTCATTAACCTTCGCTCTCGATTTTAGTGCTAACGCCGAAGCTCAGTTGCCGCCGGAGCGCGAACGCGGAGGAAACCTAAAGCGCGGCAGCGCTTTGGGCGGTCAACTGCGGCGTTTTGTTAACCGAATATCTCAAACGTATCCACAGTCGTAAAGAAGCAGTCTAGGACACCCAAAAACTTGACAATGCCACAAGCCTGTACCAAAGTAAATTAGTAATCAGCGTTCACGGAGGAACCATGACCCAGCCCCGAAGAAACTTAATTTCCGTCTCCGACACACCCTACTACCACTGCGTTTCACGCTGTGTGCGGCGCGCCTTTCTCTGCGGCTCCGGCAAAGGCTATAACTTTGAGCATCGCCGAGGCTGGATTGTAACGCGAATTAAACAACTAGCCGCTGTATTCACCATTGATGTCGCCGCTTATGCGGTGATGTCCAATCACTATCATGTGGTATTACGCGTCGATACAGCGCAAGTAGATACTTTGAGCCGGGATGCGATCATTGAACGTTGGCGTAAGCTATTTAAAGGCCCCGAACTCATTCAACAATATATGGCCGGTAAAGCGCTGGGAGCACCCGAGCTGGCGGTGGTGGATGACATTGTAAATATGTGGCGCAAACGCTTAGCCGACATCAGTTGGTTTATGCGCTGCCTAAACGAGCCTATTGCCCGCTGGGCCAATAAAGAAGATAACTGTAAAGGCCACTTTTTTGAAGCTCGCTTTAAAGCCAGGCATTATTAGATGAACGAGCGTTAGCCTACGTGGACTTAAACCCCATTAGAGCCAAAATGGCCGACAAACCCGAAACCTCAGATTTTACCAGCGCTCAAGAACGGCTAGGCATTGCTCCCTCATCACCCCAAATAAATGTAGATAATGCCAACAGCACGAATAATAAAGAGGCCCCGTTATCGCTCGCAGAACTATTACCCTTTGCCGGTAACGAACACGACAAGAACCAACCCCAGCATATTCCCTTTAATTCAATCGACTACCTGCAACTCATAGACTGGACCGGTCGTGCGGTACGAAGCGAAAAGCGCGGCGCCATTGATAGCGACCTACCCGCTATTCTCCAACGCTTGAATATTCATCCCAACAACTGGCTCAACACCTGCTGCCATATCGAGAAAAATTTTGGCCAAGCCATCGGCCCAGCAACAAAAATCACCGAGCTTTGCGAGTCACTCAACCAACGCTGGATACACGGCATCAGCCAGTGCCGGCAGATGTATTCACCAAGCCGTTAAACCACTCCGCCAATCAATCTTTATGCTCTTCGGGCAGAATAGTCCGTGGGCCAAATATGGCCTTTTAGCGATTATTAAGCTTGGGATCTACGGAGCGTAAACCTAAAGAATAATTTTGGCGCTAGGAGGAGAGATGCTGGGTTGTTTTTTCAATTTGTGCCTGTCCTATATTTTCTTCGATATTTTTGTTTCAACTCAAAAAACTAACGGCCACAAACAAAGCCAGCTTCTGGCGGGCCTCTAAAAATCGGTTTTAGTCCTTCAATCCTTGGGCAGAGCGTTCTCTCGGATACAATTTGCATCATCTCCACAAGCGTTTGTCGCCAATTGCCTTCTTACAGCGCTAGGCAGTTCATGGTTTAACGGTTCCCAGCCTTGCTTCTCACGGTACGCATTGACTTCTTGTAAGATTTCAAAGTTTCGTTGTTGAGCTTGAATCTGAATGTCTTCAATATTGTCATCAAGTTTGTATCCGTCCAACACTCTTTCCATACCTTTTTCAGGAAGGACCATTCCGCGCATCTTGGCAAACTCTAACAACGCCAGCTTCTCTACAAAGTAACTACGGTAGGCTTCGTGGTCGCCGTCGTCGTAAGCTTTCTCAGCCACTCCAGAAACTTCCGTCGCTAAGCTATAAGGTGCGCTGAAAGCTCCTAGAATTAAGCCTATACGATCCAAATTTTCAGCCTCAGGAGTATTGCTATCTACCTTATATAGAAGAGCCTCGTAAGCTTTTAAGTCTCCTTGCTGAGCCAAAGCATAAAGTGCACTTTTTTCGTAGCTGGAATAGCCTGAACTATTCAGGTCATCCACCAACAAACCTTTATCTCTTTGCCATTGCAGATACTCGTCAGATTCTTCTGCTGTTAGCATCACAGCATTTTCAAAACCAACGATCGATTTCATCCAGTTGTATATTTTTTGAGTGACCGAAACCTCCGTTTCCGAGCTTTCGTCAGCAAGCGTTTCTGAAGGCGTTGCGATCTCTTTTGTTGAAACCTGGCTTAATTTTGGATCTTTATAAGGAACCACCGAATTATCAGCTATAGCAGAAGGTTTTTCGTTAGTACTGTCAGGGCCATTCATTACTAGCGCTTGAGCAACGACAAACACTAGAGCAGAAAGCGCAACTCCGCTAAATACAATTTTTTTCATATACATATACTCATCATCTTACGTCTTCTGAAAATATTCTATCAGCTTGTGAGAGAGCGCTTCTCCCACAAGCCAGAACCCTACATTATTCGCACGCATACTCCTCTAGCGCGTCCTCTCTAGGTGTCCGGTTCATCTCGCTCATAATATTCTCATACAAGCTGAGGTTTGGGTTTCCATAGATTGGCACCGCAGATAATGTAATTCCAGGTATTGTAAAACCAAACCCTCTAGATGGCACTCTCACGAAGGTTTGGACGGTTAGTACAAAACCAAAAACACCGCTGTAAGTTATATTATTTCCAAAGGTTTCCTGTGCTTCTTCTGCGATCTCGTGCCATGCATTATCAGATAGACCATTTGCACCTCCGTATGCTTCTGTAAAGCTTATCTGCGCGACAACAGAGCCCCGAGCTACTTTGCTTCCAGGCCGGGTACAGGACTTTTCTTGATCTTCTTGGTTTTCTTGGTTTTCTGCTGGTCGTGTTCTATTGCGCGTCCCGTACATCTGGCTATGATTGTAATCTTGATAGTAGTTGTGTGGATTCATATTTGCGGCTACGGAGTAGATATTTCCTGCGCTAGATGTTGTATATTGGTATCCATATACAATTATTTCTTCCTCGGCACTAGCAAAATGACTATACATACCTGATACAAGTACGCATTTTGATAAAATAGCCGTTATCCGCATCGCTCTAAATCGTGTATTTTGATTATAACTCACTATATATCCCTAATATTATTTAAGTTAATTTGTAACTATTCAGCGTCCAAATCGGCTTCTCGTAGCTTGACCTGAATAAACATATTAAAGGACACCCAAAAACTTGACAATAGCACAATCCTGTACCTGCCTGAAACTGTAATCTGTGTTCAAGGAGGACTTATGACTCAGCCGCGCAAGCAGTTAATCTCGCTCAACGATACGCCTTATTACCACTGTGTTTCCCGCTGCGTTCGACGGGCTTTTTTGTGTGGACCCGGCAAAGGTTATAATTTCGAGCACCGCCGTAGCTGGATTACCCAGCGTTTAAAACAGCTAGCGTCCATGTTTTGCATTGATATTGCGGCTTATGCTGTTATGTCCAACCACTATCATGTCGTTTTTCGCGTCAACAAAGAGCTTTGCGATAACCTATCTCGAGATCAGGTCATTGATCGCTGGCGTTTATTGTTTAAGGGCCCTGTAATCGTTCAGCGTTATTGTGCGGGGCAATTTCTGGATGCAGAGGAGCTCAAAGTGGTGGATGAGGTTGTTGATGATTGGCGCGAGCGTTTATGCAGTATTAGCTGGTTTATGCGCTGTCTTAATGAGCATTTAGCTCGCCTTGCTAACGCCGAAGACAATTGCAAAGGAAGGTTCTGGGAGGGCCGATTTAAAAGCCAAGCACTACTGGATGAGAAGGCGGTTCTTAGTTGTATGGCTTATGTGGATTTAAACCCCATACGCGCTAACATGGCCAAAACACCAGAAACCTCTGACTACACCAGCATTCAAGAACGCTTAGACATTATCCCTAATTCAGCCAAATCAAAGCCCGCCGAAGATAATACTGACACGAGAAACCTGGCCGAGCTAATGGCTTTTTCGGGCAATCAAAAAGCGGACGACAAACCCGAGAATTTACCCTTTCTACTCACCGATTATTTAGAGCTGGTGGACTGGACCGGTCGCGCCATTCGCAACGATAAGCGCGGGCATATCAGTGAAGCCTTACCGCCCATTCTGACTCGACTGGGTTTTGATCAAAAAGATTGGTTACACACCTGCTGCCATATCGAGAAACACTTTGGCCGAGCCATCGGCCCTGTCGCTAAGCTACAAACACTGTGTGACAAAGCTAGATTGAAATGGCTTCACGGCTCGCGACGATGCCGAGAGCTGTACAACAACCTTGCCGTCACTTAACGCTACAACCTGCCTTATAATCCCCCCCTCTGACCGGGGCCGAAATTTACGCGTTAAAATCACCAATAACGCCATCTACGCCTGAAAAGTTCAAACCAATTTCGGCTCACCATATAAAATCATGGGGCTTCGTTATCTTTAACTTTCAGGCCGGTATTTTTTAAAATATGGGTGTCCTTTATATTCCGTAATGTGAAGATGATGCCGATCCATCACAACGAAGACGGCAGCATCGAAACAGTGAATGCTTTTGCCGATTAACACTGAGCGTTAAACAAAAAAAGCCGAGGCACATGCCTCGGCTTTTTTATGCCGGCTCGTTTAGCAATCTATTAGGCCGCCCTTTATTCACCCACAAATGTCGCAAAAAAATCATCGGTATCTTTTAATTGATTTAGGTTAAAAATCCAGGTCGCCTCTACGGTATCCGAAAAATCAAAACCACCGGCGGCAATTGTCGGGTTGTCATAACCGGCGTGGGCATTATTAGCATCACTTAAACGTTTTGCCTCTTTCCACAACGCCCCTAACTGTTCGTGTTGCGTCACTATCGTCCACCACCGGCCGTCTTGATTGTTAAAACTCGGCGTGCCGTTACCACCGCCGTTGCCATCGGGTATTTTACTGTAATCGGTGTATTCGCGAACGTATAAAAAATCTTCGGGGGTCGTTTGTTCTTCGTTCCAGGTACTGTGCTGCACAGTATGAATTCGCTGCTTACTATTCAGTGCTGGCAACTCTGCGCGGATCGCTTTAACCAACATCGCGCTAAAATCTGATTGCCCCGCCTCTTGTAGCCAGACATCACCGCCGTCTTTTAAGGTTTTAATGGCGCGCTGACTTGCCGCCTTAACCGCCGCTTCACGATCACCGTGCGCATCCACCCACTGATTGCCAAACGCCAATTTAAAAAGCTTTGGCGCCGCAATATAGCTACCGCCTTGGATACCGTAAGCGCCGGCCACGGCTAAAAAATCGACCTCAGAAAATCGTTCGTGCTGCAGCATTGTGCCCAGCGCCGCGATCGCTTGTAAGTCATCGGGGTCGGGTTTGCTATCAAAATTAGCAACCAACAAATCCTGCTCTGGCTGAAACTGGCCACTCACGGCCGCCGCCGGGCCAAACCCCGAAGCGCTTGCGTGAGCCGCAGCCAAGCCCAGCAATAGGGATGTGAGTAAACGGGGCGTTCTTATCATCGACATGGCATTTTACCTTTTTATGTTGTGTTCTCCGCCTGACTCAATAGCTACTGTGCCATCAAGGTCACCGAATTGTTATCGTTAACATAAAATAAGTATTAACCGATCTTCTGTCAAACAAATCCGGCTCGTTTGAGTACTCTTTGTAAAGCTTTACTCGTGCTTTACAAAGAGTCGCACGGAAATAGTCACCCACGCTTAACCACCAACACACTATCGCTATCTATTGCCGCTACTTAGGGCCATACTGCTGCTGTTACTCTGCAATGTCGCGTTTTTACCGTAGGCAATATCAGCCCTTAAACTGACTGACATTGCCCTTAGCTTTATAGGCAACTTAAAAGGAACGTATCATGAGTAAAGGGCAAAACAGTAAAAAAGATACCAAGAAGAAACCGCTTTTAACCGCCAAAGAGAAAAAAGCCGCAAAGGCCTCCAAAAAAGCGAGCACCAATATACTCGGCAGTTAAACGCAGGCTGTAATTTTTACCGCTAGGGTTGTAACAAGGCTCGATACCATGAAGCCATATTGCCTCATGGTATCGTCGACGTTTGCTTAATGCTGAGCAAAACACCAGCAAGTGCACATTGTTTTTTACCAATGTGCACTTAAGCCCACAGCTCGTCGAGTTCTTTTTCAGTTAGTACACGACTGCCGCCTGGCTTAAGATCGCCGAGAGCGAGATTTCCGACAGAAGTTCGATGCAACGCCAGCACCTCGTTTTGAAAAAAACCAAACATCCGCTTTACCTGATGATACTTTCCCTCGGTCAACGAAAGTCTTGCTGTGTATTCACTTAATATTTCTAACGATGCCGGTTGAGTGGTGATTTTTTCATAGTTAAAATAGATGCCATCTTTAAACGCTGCAATATATTTATCATTCAGGGGTTGGGCTAAGGTAACTTCATACGTTTTACTCAGCTTTGTCTCGGGCAAACTTATCTTGCGTGACCAGGCGCCGTCGTTAGTCAATAACACAACTCCTGTGGTATTAAAATCCAGGCGTCCCACAATGTGCAGTTCGTGCTTCTGAGGATGATGAATAAGATCCAGCAGGGTTTTATGCTTGGCATCTTGGGTGGCGCTAACGACCCCTTGGGGTTTATGTAGCATAAGATAAGCCGGCTGGTTATTTTGCAGAAAACAACCATCCAGTACCACCCGAGTGAATTGCGTTACCTTTTGCTGGATTGAGCGCGCCGCACAGCCATCTAAAACAATTCGCTGCTGCGCAATTAACAACCGCACGTCTGAAATTGAGAAAGTACTATTCTGACTAATAAAACGATCGAGCCGACTAACTTTAGATTTCATGGCATAACGTACACAAACGCAACATACTGATCTCGGCAATAAACTAGAGGCTAAACGTTAATGTAGCGGCGCTATACACCGTAAACGCTAGCAAAAGACACTAAGAGGGCGCTGAGCCATTAAGTTTTTCTCTGGCCACCTCAATACTTTGCAAGCAAGCGCGGCGCAGCGTGGGGTAATCCTTGTCAATTGCTTTTATCTCAGGGGTGTTCAGAAGCTCTTCAAACTGAGCCTCTCCCTCTAGCCGTTGCGCCATAACATCGGCCGCCTCGTCCGCCGAAAAAACCGCCTCTAGGCGCTGCAGCAGTTGCTCACCGGTTTCGCGATCAACATCGGGGACAGAAGGTAGATCGCCGCTATCGCGTATGGCCTCTTCGGCTTCGTCGGCAAGTAGATCGCGCGCCTCAGCAAGGGTTTCAAATAGTTCGCCCGTTAACGCGTCACTGACAAACTCGGCGGCATAGCGGTAGTGATCGGCGCTTTCCATTAAGGCCACATGTAAATCGTTTAGTGCGACTTGTAAATCATTGCGCAATACACTCATGAGCGGGCATCCTTTTGTAAATAAGTAACCATTATTCGGGCAAGTCAGTCTCTGTAAACGCTGGCACCAGTACCTCTAGGGCCTGTGGTACCACACTAAAATGCGCGGGGGTTTGCGCCACCGGCTCACCATCCGCGTGGATCGCCATATGTTTACGGCCAGTGGTAATCTCTATGCGTTCGGCTTGCACATTAAAAACACGCTTATTGTAACGCTGCCGGCCGTCGCGCAACAGCGGCGCCAAGGTTAATAGCTCCCACACGGTTTGCGGACGCAAGCTGTATAGTGACAATTTGCCATCATCAATGCGGGTCTTTTCATCCACCACATTGCCACCGCCGTAATAGCGGCCGTTGCCAATCGCCATCTGAATAGAGCGCTGGCGGTAATGCACACCATCGACCGACATATTGGCTTTAAACTGTTTAACACGGGCCAGTGCCGCAAAAAACGCTTTTAGATAACTCAACACGCCCCAGTGCTTTTTTACCTCGTCGGTAAGCTCTTCGGAAACCTGAACCCCGAGCCCGAGGTGCGCGACGTTAAAAAAATAATGTTTGTTCACTACACCTAAATCAATACGCTGACGCTGCCCGGCGACGATAACGTCAAAGGCCTCGTCAAGTGCTCCGGTCAAGCCCAGCGATCGGGCTAAATCGTTTGCGGTGCCCAGTGGTAACACGGCCAGGGGTAAGTCGCATTGGTACAAGGTGCTGGCCATAGAACTAATCGTTCCGTCCCCACCGCCGACGATGACTAAGTCCAAATTATCTTTGCGTTCGCGCACCGCTTGGCAGCTTTGCTCTGGCCCTTGGGAGGCTAACCGCTCGACGCTGATACCCGCCTGCTCTAACCGCGCTAACCCGTCATCCAACTGCGCCTCGGCGCCCTGGCGCGCCTTAGGGTTAATAATCAGTAGAGCGTTACGTATCTGCGGGGCTTTCATATCAACCTTATTCGTCATTGCTATCAATGCGGCGGAATATCGCCTCTAGCAAACTATAACACCCAAACGCAAAGAGTCCTGCCGCTACGATACCTAGCATCCAGGCGCCGTAGGGGTTGTCGCGCAAAGTGTTCAACGCATCGGCGATGCCTTTCACCTCAGAGCTGCGGGCCATGATAGCGGAACGCGCCAGAATAGCGCCAATCAAAATTAGCACCGCACCGCGCGCCACTAAACCAAAACGACACAGCGGCCGCATCCAGACAATTTGCGAGGGCGGCAAACGCATAAACTTCTCATAGCCAACCTTCCAGCCTTTTACCATGTGTGCCACGCCCGCAACCGCCATTCCCGCGCCGATCGCCGCCAGTAGCCAGAGCCCAGGGTCGGACGACAGCCACGTCGGTTGTCCGCTGCTATCGTCAGAGCCAGACCACACCAGCTTTGCCGTAAACAGCGCTAAGGTTCCGTGGGTAATTGCGCTAATAAGTAACCCCGCGCGCACGCCCAGGCCTTTAACCGAGGTGCCGTGATCATCGGTATCGGTCAGCGCTTGAGTCGTGCGCCAAATAACGTAGCCCAGCAAGCCCGCCACCAGCAGCACCAACAAAAATTGACCAAAAGGTTGTTGCGCAATTTCACGCACAGCGCCACGGCTGTTGGTGGTTTCGCCTCCCACCCCAATCGCCGTCATAACCGCGAGCGAGCCAACCATTAAATAAACCAGAGCGCGTGCGGTGTACCCCATGCGTGCGAGTACGCCGATGGCGGAAACATTGGCCAAAATAACTAGGGGTGTACTCATTTAAAATCCTTTACGTTTTGATTAAATCCAAGAAGGTGGCGGCACATTACTTAGCCGCCTCATCAGCTGACGCTAAAGCACTAGGGTTGTTCGATTCTGGCTCGACTTGGCCACGGCGCTGTAACCAACCGGCCAGCAACCAACACGCTAGGGCCCAACCAGCCCCCGCCGTCCAGCCAGCAAGAACATCTGTGGGCCAGTGCACACCGAGATACACCCGGCTAACCCCCACCAGCAACGTAATCGTCAGCGCGGCGACCAAATAATACGCCTTTAAACGACGGCGCTTTTCGGCCCGAGCCAGCAGCGCCCCCAAGGTTAAGTAAGTCGCGGCCGCCACCATCGAGTGACCGCTGGGAAAGCTCGCGGTATACACCTCGGCCCCGTGGGGGACTAAATCCGGTCGGTCGCGCTCGTAGGAATCTTTAAGCAGGGTGTTAGCGCCCAGCGAGCCCAGTGATGCCACCAACACCACTAACGCTAACCGGCGGCGCTGGCACAATACGAGGTACCCCATCACCAGCAACGTTAACAGCGTCAATATCACATTGCCCCCCAGTGCAGTGATATCACGTCCCATCTCTTCGACCCAGCCGGGCCCAATAGGATCGGAGACATCGTCGGCAGTGCGCATCATCAACAATACGCTGCGATCAAACTCGTGTGTTTCGCCATCGGTCACCTCGTCGGCGATCTCGGCAAACACCCATATTGATGCCAGCAATGCAAACACGACGCACATTACGGTTAATTCACGGCTGCCCAGCCAGGTAAAAAAACGATTAAATCCCATCATCCCCACAACCCTAAATATATGTTGAATTTATCAGTCTAGTTGTTAGAACTATAGGATATTGCAAGAACAACGCCATCGCCGCAGCCCCGCAACACACGGCCTCGCGCGCCGCTAGCGAGCAAGCGCTCTGTAAATTACGACGCGAACCGGTAGAGTTTGCAAAATCCGGCGATAGAAGATCAGCGCAAAAAGGTAGGAGGTGCGCCGGCACTTGGCCGGCGCACAGGTTTAATCGTGCTGCAACGCTGTGATCGGGTCGAGCTGTGAGGCTTTAATCGCCGGGTAAATACCAAAAATCAAACCTGTGGCGGTACAAAACAACACCGCGACCACCACCGCATTTAACGACCAGGCTACAGGCCAGCCGGCAAAAGTCGAGATCACCGCCGCCAAGCTAAAGCCGAGCACAATGCCCAGCAAGCCACCAATACCGGCGATGGTGACACTCTCGATAATAAACTGGTCGCGCACGTTTTTTTCAGTGGCGCCAATGGCACGCAGTAGGCCAATCTCATTGGTGCGCTCCAGCACCGTCGCCAGCATAATATTCATAATGCCGATACCACCCACCAGCAGCGAGATTCCCGCCACACAGGACATAATAATGTTAAAGATGCGCTGGGTTTGCTCGTGCTGATTAAGCAGCTCGGCGGGCACCACAATATTGTAGTCCTGCTCTTGGCCGTGCCGCCGGTCAAGCAAATGGCCGAGGTTTTTAGCGGCCACCTGAGGGCTAATGCCGGGGCTTAACTCAACCCTAAATGCATCGATCTCCGAGGCCATATCGCGAAAGTCAAAACGCTTTAAGGCCGTCTCAAGGGGCATATAAATACGGTTATTTTCACCGGACAACTGCACGCCCTGAAAATTATCTTTACTCAGGTTTTTGCTTTTCAGTACCCCCACCACCTCCAGCCACAGATGGTTAATTTTAAGGGTCTGCCCGACAGCATCGCCACGGGGAAACAATTGATTAGCCACCGCAGTACCGATCACCACCACCTGACGATAATAGCGGTTGTCGTCATCCGTTAGCCAACGGCCGCGATCCACCTGCAAACTGCCCAACTCACTTAAGCTTGGTGTCACGCCTAAGACCTCACTGTCGCTGTCAGCATTGCGGCTAAACAGCGCGTACACCTCGATTTTTTTCTCGGCACTGTAGTTAAGCGCAAAGGGCAGCGTCTCCATACTGGCGCGCACATCTTGCAGCGATAGCCCCACCGAGTGCTTACGCACATCGCGCAAGCGCTCGCCATAAATAGACTTTTCTTCAACCAACACATTGCGCAGCCCCATAGATTCGATCAACTGCAGGGCTTCTTTTTCGGCGCCTTCACCGACGCTGACCATGGCAATAACGGCCCCCACCCCAAAGATCATGCCCAGCAAGGTTAAAAAGGTGCGCAAACGGTGAAACCACAGCTGCTCTAACGCCTCTAAGAAGCTTTCTTTTAATTTCTTCACAAGGTTTCTCCCGCGGGCTTCAGTAACGCCACTTCATCACCAGCGGTTATTCCCGCGACCACTTCAGTTTGGGTGAGGCTGCGCAACCCCGTTTTGATAACCTGACGGACAAACCCGCCGCCGCGCTTTACGTAAACCCAGGATTCATGTTCATCTTTAAATACGGCTTGGTTGGGGATGCTCAACGCATTATCTTTATGCGCAACCCTAACGTCGCCTTCAAGCTTTTGCCCCGGGCGCATAAAACTCGGGTCGGACTGATCCAGTGCTACGGTCACCTCAAAATATTTGGTGGGGCTGCGGGTGTCCCGTGGCGCGGCAATATTGGCCAGCGCCACCACTTTACCGGTGAGCGGTCTATCGGCGTAGGCGTCCAGTAAAATCTCGGCGTTTTGACCAATCTCAATTCCGGCGGCCTCGGTCTCGAGTACATAAAGGCGTGCTTGTAGTTTTTCTAAACTCGGAATCGAGCTCAACTTAGAGCCGGGCCATAATGTTTGGCCGGCGCGGACTTTTTCTCCACGCCAGTTTTTGGCGTGAATCAAAATACCACCAACCGGTGCCAGCACTTCTAGGTGCTCCAGTGCCCCCTGACGCAGTTTTATTTTATCTTGGTAGTTTTTGCCCTCAAGGCTTAACAATTGTAGCTGCGCCTCGCCCTGCGTTTTTTGCGAGCTTTGGCGCCAGTCGAGATAATCCTGTTGCGCGGCCAAATAATCTTTGCTTAACAATTGATCGATGATTTCATTCTTTGAGTAGACGGTTAAATCGTCCACACTAAAGCGCTCGACCATTGCCTTCTCTTGCGCGACCTCACCGGCTTGCTGAACAATGGCAAACTGGTTCTGTCCCAAGCCACGCGAGGTTACATCGCGCGATAATGAATTTTTGGCAAGCTCAAGTTCGGCGCGCTGTTTTTCAAGCTCGTGCTCAGTGCCATCAAAGCGAGCCACGACGTCGCCGGCGCTAACCCGACTGTTCTCCTCTTTCATCCACGCCAAGGTTAACCGGCCCCGGTTACCCGACGGGGCGTTGATGGTCACCTCTTCGGCCGAGATTAACTCGCCCTTGGCCGGCACGCTAAACTCAAAAGGCTTAGGAGCGACAACCATGGTTAAGGTCGTCGACTCTTGCTCGCTGGAGCAGGCCATCAGCCCCGTTAAAAAAATCATCGCCACACCGGGTGCTACCGCCCGCGTTAACTTACAGCGCCAACTCACAGCATCACCTCGTCGCCATTATTCAAACCCTCGGTAATAATCGCTTCGCCAGCTTGCCGCGCCGCTACTGTCACCTCTTGTTGGCGCTCGCCGGTTAAGCTTTTTACACGCACATAGGCTTTATCGTCCCGATACATTAACGCTTGTTGGGGCAGTGCCACGGCATTTGGCTCAATGCGCTGCACGATCGACAAGCGTGCCGCCATCCCCGGCCGCATCGCATCGGTGTCGGGGTTATCAATACGGACGACAGCATCAAACACTTTGCTGGGCTCGCGGCGCGACTTTAAGCGCACAATTCGCCCCAGCGAATCCACCTTGCCGGTAAACGTGCGTTCGGGTACTGCATCTAACTTAATTTCTACCCGGTCACCGGCGCTAACTTTGTGGGCAATCTGTTCGTCGACGGTGGTTTCGATAATTAAGCTCTCTAAATCAGGTAGCTCAATCACTTTTTGAATCACCGAAAACTGATCGCCTTCAGCGGGCTTATCGCCTTCGTTGTTAGGTTTATAAACCACAATGCCAGGGCGCGGCGCTTGAATTTGCATCTCTTCGATGGCGTCCTGCTGTTCATTTACCTCCGAGGTTAAGCGCGACACTTCGCTTTCGGTAATTTCGCGGTCGACCGCCATTTGGCTGATACGGTTGGCGCGACGAAAATCCACCATGTCATAGTTCAGCTCGGCAATATGACGATCAATACGTAACTTCTCGACTTCTAAACGCGCCATCAAATCATCGACGTTACTCGATTTAAGGGTGGCTTTTTCCAGCTCCATTTTGGCTTCGGCCAAATCCAGCTCTAACTGTTCTCGCTCTTGCTTATTGTCCAACTCCTGGCTCTCTAAGCGCTGTTGCTCCGTGGCTAACGCGTTTTGCAAATCGCGCAAACGCGAGTGCTGCTGTTGCGCGTCAAAGGCCATAATACGGTCGCCCTTTTTGACCCACGTGCCCTCAGGTATTAAATAAGAAAGCTTATATTGCCAAGTGTATTTTACTTTGGGTGGGCCGATCTCGATGGTGCGCGCCGACGCCAACTCGCCAGTGGTTTGAATCGCCAACGGAATATCCGATTTACTGACGGTTAGCGTCGGCTCACCGCTGCCACCACAGGCGCTTAGCAATACCGCCAGTACAGCAACCGTAAATACTCGGGCAAAAGTCATGGCGAGCCCTCCGGGCTAACTTCTACTAATACACTCATACCGGGCAACAATCCCAATGATTTTTTATTGTCAAAGCGAATATCGACATCGATATAACCTGAATCGCCCCAGTGGTTTTTCGGTTCGGCTTGCTTGCCGATACGCTCAATAACACCGGCTACCTGGAGTGTCGGGCGGGCATCAAAACCGATACTGACCTGTTGCACTTCATGGACTTGGGCAATGTCTACCTCATTAAGCCAAGCGCGCACATGCAAGTCGTCGGTGGAGGGGATCTCCAGCACACTAAAGCCGCGCTCGACCGAATCACCCTGGCGAATTTTATTGCGGGTCCAAGGGTGATCGACGTACATAGCGGTGCCCGATCGCGCGCTGTATTGCGTCATGCTATCAAGCATTAACTGCACCCGGCGCAGCTCATTTTTAGCGCCGGCAATCTCCACTTGGCTGCGCTGTTTTTCAGCGACAACATCTTCTTTTTTTACGGCCAACGCTTTGCGGGTTTCCACCTCATCGTTTATGGCTTGGGTGAGCGCCAACTGATATTGCTCGTACTGCAACTCACTTAACAGCTCACTGGGAATACCGGCATCGAGCTTGGCTTTTTTTAAGTTTAAAACCGCCACGTCATATAAGTGCTGCGCCTCTCTCAGCTCTAAATCTTGTATTAAGTCATTGCGCCGGCTCTCGGCTTTTACCTTGCGCAGGCCCTCTTCTAGTTGCTCCAGGTTGGCGGCAACACTGGCAGAATCGTATTGCACCACGGCATCGCCCGGCTCTACCCGGGTACCCTCTTCCACCATCCAGGCAATTTGTACTATCCATTCGTCGGTTTCCGGTGCAACAAACACTTGCGAGTCCCGCGCGGCTACCTCGCCGCTTAACAACAAAGGCTCGGCTAGCGCTGGCAAACTCAGCAGTGCCAGCAACAAACTACACAGTGCGGGACGCATTGATTTCTACCTTTTCTATTTGTCCATCGCGCATATGAATAACCTTTTGCGCGTACTCGGCAATTTCGGGCTCGTGGGTGACCAAGATGATGGTTTGCCCGGCGCGGTGTAGCTCCGAGAACAACTCCATAATTTCAACTGAGGTTTTACTGTCGAGGTTACCGGTGGGCTCATCGGCAAAGATAATTTTTGGGCGGTTCACCAAGGCCCGGGCAATAGCCACCCGCTGACGCTGGCCACCGGACAGCTCGTTGGGCACATGCTCTAGACGGTTTTCAAGATTGACCCGCGCCAACATATCGCGGGCGCGCTGGCGCGCATCGGCCGGGTCAATGTCGGAATATTTCAGCGGCAACATCACGTTGCGCACGATATTAAGCCGCGGCAACAGGTGAAACGACTGAAACACAAAGCCGATATCGCGGTTGCGCACCGCGGCCAGCTCGTCATCGCTCATGGTGCTGACCTCGCGCCCGCCCAGATGATAGCGACCGGAACTGGGCTGATCGAGGCAACCGAGAATATTCATCAGGGTGGACTTGCCCGAGCCCGAGGGCCCCATGATGGCAATAAATTCGTTTTCGGCGATCGCAAAGCTCACGCCCTGTAGCGCCGCCACGGATATCTCACCGCTGCGGTACTCTTTACGCAGGTTTTCCAGCTCTATTATAGTTTGGTTCAAAACGTTCATCCTGTAGGCCGCGCTGTCGAACACCCGATTATTGGGATAGATAGTAAAGGTGCAAGCTGCCGGAGTCCCTGTTGTACAATGTCGTATAATTCGTCGCAAGAAAGGAAATGCAAAGAATGTATACCAGAGTATAACCGCAACCGATTCGTATAATTGTTCCCGCCTGAGTCGGCGGTTATACTAGCCGTTTTGTTCGCCCACAACCTGTGACGAGTCTATGACCTATCTACGGCTTTTATGCGCCACCGCCCTGATTTGCCTGTGTACCGGCTGTGGCCAGCAGGGCCCGCTGTACTTGCCCGCTGAAGATTCCGCCCCATCAGAATCCACACCGGCAGATTAGTCCAAGAGAGAATCTTATGTCTTTTTTTACCGAGCGCAGCGCAGAGCTGTACGCTGAGGATATGCGTTTAAGCGACATCGCCGAGCAATATGGCACCCCTGCGTACGTTTATAGCCGCGCGGCCTTTACCCAGCACTACTTAGCCTATGCCCAGGCGCTGGGCCAGCACCCCGGCATGATTTGCTACGCCGTAAAAGCCAACTCTAATATCGCCCTACTCAACCTGTTGGCACGCTTAGGCGCCGGCTTTGATATCGTCTCGGGAGGCGAGCTAGAGCGGGTACTGACCGCCGGCGGCGACCCCAAGCGCATTGTCTTCTCGGGCGTGGGTAAAACCGCCGCCGAGATGGCCAAAGCACTGGCGGTGGGCATTCACTGCTTTAATGTCGAGTCCGAGGCGGAGCTAGAGCTGCTAAGCCAGGTCGCCGCAGAGAAGAGCCAAATCGCACGGGTATCCCTGCGTGTTAACCCGGACGTGGACGCCAAAACCCACCCGTATATCTCCACCGGGCTCAAAGAGAACAAGTTTGGCATCGATATTAACCGCGCCCCCGAGGTATATCGCCGCGCGGCCGAGCTGCCCAACATTGATATCCAGGGCATCGACTGCCATATCGGCTCGCAGTTAACCGAGCTGGACCCGTTTTTGGATGCCCTCGACCGGTTACTGGTGCTGGTGGATAACCTCAGCGCCGATGGCATTCAGATTAGCCACTTAGATTTGGGCGGCGGCCTGGGCGTCACCTACCGCGACGAGCAGCCACCCGAGGTGGCGACTTATATGGAGGCCATTAAAGCCAAAATCGGTGACCGCGAACTGGCGCTGATGTTTGAGCCGGGCCGCTCGATTGCCGCCAATGCCGGGGTATTGCTGACCAAAGTGCTCTACCTAAAGCCCACCGAGGCGCACAACTTTGCCATTATCGACGCCGCCATGAACGACAATATCCGCCCGGCGCTGTACCAAGCCTGGCAAGACATTCGCCAACTGGCGCCCTCTAAAGCCCAGACCAAGCGTTGGGACTTAGTCGGCCCGGTGTGCGAAACCGGCGACTTTTTAGGCAAAGATCGCGATTTAGCCCTCGCCCCCGGCGATTACCTCGCGGTGATGTCCGCCGGCGCCTACGGCTTTACCATGAGCTCGAACTACAACACTCGCGCCCGCGCGGTGGAGATCTTGGTGGACGGCGACCAAGTCCACGTAATCCGCGAGCGCGAGAGCTTTGTCGATATGATTCGCGGCGAGCATATCGTCGAGCAATAGCGCGGCATGGGCAAAGACCGGCCAATTACGATAATATGGCTGGTCTATCATTTAAGAAGTCAGCATCAGGAACCCCTATGCGATTGCGGTTTACTAAAATGCACGGCCTTGGCAACGACTTTGTTGTCATCGACGGCATCAGCCAGAAAATACGCCTTAGCGCCGACAAGGTGCGAGCGCTGGCCGACCGCAACTTTGGTATCGGTTGCGATCAACTGCTGCTGGTCGAAGTGCCCACCTCACCCGATGTGGATTTTTGCTATCGCATCTTTAACGCCGACGGCACCGAAGTCGAAAACTGCGGCAACGGCGCGCGCTGCTTTGCCCGCTTTGTGCGCGATCGCCGCCTGACCGGGAAAAATGTTATTCGGGTGCAAACCGCTTCGGGCGTTATGGTTCTCACCGTCGATGAAAATGACAACGTCAGCGTCGACATGGGCGTGCCAGTGCTGGAGCCTGCCGAGATCCCATTTACCGCCGACAATCGCGCGGTGGTTTACCCTCTTACGGTGGGCGATCACGACATCAGTGTATCGGCGGTCTCCATGGGCAACCCCCACGCGGTATACGTAGTCGATGACGTCGACAGCGCACCGGTAGAGAGCCTGGGCCCGCAAATAGAGTCTCATCCGCGTTTTCCCCGCCGGGTTAACGCCGGCTTTATGCAAGTAATAAACTCGGGCGCCATCAAACTGCGCGTTTACGAGCGCGGCGCGGGCGAGACCCTCGCCTGTGGCACTGGCGCTTGTGCCGCCGTCGTCGCCGGCCGGCTGCGGGGCATATTAGATGACAACGTCGATGTCGAGCTGCCCGGCGGTCACCTAAACATTCAGTGGGCCGGAGAAGGCCAACCGGTCATTATGATCGGCCCCGCGACCAGTGTATTTCACGGACAGGTCAAAATTTAATATGACGGACAACAGCGACAACACGCCTCCCATGCCAAGCGCCTCAGACGTGGTTCGCTACCTGATGGCGCACCCGCAGTTTTTTTCTGATCACCCGGCCCTGCTGGCCGAGATCGAACTGCCCCACGACAGTGGTACCGCCATCTCCCTCGTCGAGCGCCAAGTGGCGGTGCTGCGCGATCGCAACATGGATATGCGCCACCGCTTAAGCCATTTACTCGATAACGCCCGCGACAACGATCGCCTGTTTGATAAAACCAAACGGCTGATTTTAGAGCTACTAGAGGGGCGCGACTTAGGCGACATTATCGACGCGCTGCACTACAGCTTTGACAAAGAGTTTGGTATCCACTTTACCCGCACCTTGCTGTTTGGCGACACCGCTAGCATCGGAGGCTCACAGGCGCGCGTGGTTAGCTTAAAAGAAGCCCGCGATAACATTGGCGCACTGTTAAAAAGTAATCGCTCATTTTGCGGCAAGCTGGGCGACAAAGAAAAAGCGTATCTGTTTGGCGACGCTGCCATGCAGGTGGGCTCGGCGGCAACCGTACCGCTCAGCAACGGCCAAACCTTTGGCCTGCTGGTCATCGGCAACCGCGACCCTAAGTACTATCGCTCCAGTATGGGCACCTTGTTTTTAGCCTATATTGCCGAGGTGCTCAACCGCTTACTGCCGCGCTATTTGCCACAATAAAACGACGCAAAACATAACCTGCGGCGCCATCAAAGAGACGGCTTATGCTCACATCTGAAGCACTGCCACTAGAGTCTGAAGTCGAGGCCTTTACACAATACCTGCGGGTAGAAAAGCAACTCTCTGCCCGCACCCTAGACGCCTACCGGCGCGACTTGCGCAAACTGCAGCAATACGCCGAAACCCGCGGCCTAAACAACTTTAGCGCCATCAATCACCAAGAGCTGCGCCTGCTGCTCGCCCAGCAACACCGCACCGGCAGCGGCGGCAAAACCTTAGCGCGCTGGTTATCGGCGCTGCGCAGCTTTTTTCGCTTCGCCATAAAGCGCGGCTGGACGGACGCCAATCCCGCCGAGGGCCTACAGGCACCCAAATCACCCCAAAAATTGCCCAAAACGTTAGACGTGGATCAAGCCGGTCAATTTGTGCAACTGGATGGCGATGACTTTATCAGCCTGCGCGACGGTGCCATGGTCGAGCTAATGTACTCGTCGGGCTTGCGTTTAGCCGAGCTGGTGGGCAGTAACATTCACGATATCGATTTGGCTGGCGCCAGTATCCGGGTGACCGGTAAAGGTAATAAGCAGCGCGAGCTGCCCGTAGGGCGTTTTGCCATCGCCGCCGTTAAACGTTATTTAAGCGTCCGGGATTTACACGCTAACGCCAGCGAGCAAGCACTGTTTGTCAGCAAAAGAGGCAGCCGTATTAGTCACCGCAGTGTGCAAGCGCGGCTGGAGCAAATCAGTTTGCGCCAAGGCGTAGGTCAGCCCGTACACCCACACATGTTGCGCCATTCATTTGCCAGCCATATGCTCGAGTCCAGCTCGGATTTACGTTTGGTGCAAGAACTGCTAGGCCACGCCAACATCTCAACCACTCAGGTTTACACTCACTTGGACTTTCAACATTTGGCAAAAGTGTACGACAACGCTCATCCGCGAGCGCAACGGCGCCGCGATAGCGAAGATGATAAGCAAGATTAAATGACAGACAAAAAAAGGCGCGGCCAAAGCCGCGCCAACACAATACAAAGAAGAGAGCCCATGTATCTCTGTCACATTCACCGGAACGAATGCAGAGTTTTAGAGTAGTCAGCTTAATGCCCGGTTACAATGTTATGCATACGTATACAAAGCCCCGCACCGACTGAATACGTATGCAACCAAGCTCGCCCTTGGTCACACTACACCTCCGCTCCAGTGCGCTTCTGGCAAAGAATTTACCCCCATCAAGCGGGCAACATCGCCAAACAATTGGTGAGTCCCCCAGATACGTTGAGGGTCTGCATTACTGCCGTTGCCACAGTGGATAATCCGCCCGGTATTGAGCGCGCCACCGGCCCCCCCGGCTAAAGTGACCGAGCCTGCCGCGCCCCCGTGTTGAGAACCATCACCCACCTCAGAGAACATCACCACTAAGGTATCGTCCAGCAACCCTTTATGGTTCAGCTGCTCCAAAGTATAGGCCAGCAAGGAGTGATACCATCGCACCTGCGCGGTATGGGGAACATCGCCCGGCCGGTGGGATGCACTGTGGCTGGCGAACTCGTTGTACCAGCGCGTCATTGGCGTTACCGGGTCACCGTTCTGACTGGGCTTAATTCCCTGATCGAGCGCTTGCTGCGCCATTTGCCAACACTCGTCGTACGAGTAGTTAACCAGATTGCCATTTTCATCGCCTTTGGATAGCTGCAATGTTGCTACCCGATGTAAACCACAGGAAAACGCACCGACAATATTATCAATCTGCGCGCGGCATAAATGCGGAAACATTTGCCATTCGGTTTGACTCAACGCTTGCGTAGAATTGGCGTAGGGGTCCGATAAAACATCTGTACTAAAAAACGCGCATTCACCGACTTGCACGCCCGACTGATCTTTTAATCGTTTTAACGCGTTTTCATGAATGGCAAGTTTACTCCGGCGCGCGGTATCAAGCGTGGCATTTGCCAGCGAGTCAAAATCGTCCAAAATGGCCTCATAGATACGGCGCATCTCATCGGACTGCGGGCTATCCACATCGCCAATACCCAGCGCCAGCTTCGCCGCCACATCGCGCGGATCGTTATTGGGAATCGGTCGCTCAGTGGTACCCACATTACGTGGCTTAGAAATCATAATGTCCGACTTAGATCCGGTGCGCACGCCGAGGCTCAGCACACTCTCACTCCCGAGCTGCTCGGCAATTAAATGATCAATGCTAGCGCTGGAGGCGCTAATATCTTTATTACCCGTTAAAATACCACGCATATCGTTGTAGTGCGCACCGGCGCCCGAGCCGATATCCAGCGTTAAGTTTCTTAACACAATCAGGCGATCGTGCCAGTTAGCCAGAGGCCCCAAACCAAAACTCAACTCTTGCGAGCCGCCAATGCCGCCGTCAAATTGCGCCGGCCGCCAGTTGTATGGCACTACCCCGTTGGGGTAGTACAAAAACAAAACACGCTGGGCCCTACCGGTTTGGGCGTAGACGTTTTGCCCCAACATTTGTCCAGCAAAGGGCAGTAGCGCGCCAGTACGCGCCATATTAAGCAATAGCTTCCGCCGTGATCGGTTCGTTACTGTTGTCATGATAATTCTCCTATCGCTTAGCGGCGCTGAGTGAAGCTATCGGATAACACCAAATCTTTCAGCATGTCGCGCATGCCGCCCCCGTTTCGAAGATCCTGACTGTACGAACGAATAATAATTTCGTCGCTCAGTTTGTTTTCTTCACGCCCCACAAAATAGCGATAAAACTGCCGCGCAAAACAAGCCTCGCCCTGCCCGCTGCCGGCGATTAACGCGGCCAACTCGGCGATAGAATGATACGGTACCGCCTCGCTGTCCGGGTCCATAACGGTCTCGGGAGAGTACAAGCTTTTTATCGCGCCACTGGCGTCAATCTCTTGGGTTTCACCATTACCCAGAGTTTCGATGACCCGATACAAACCCTGACTGTCATAGCGCTCAAAGCCAAAGCCCACACCATCGATAAACTGGTGGCAGGCGCGGCAGGCGGGCTCTTGGGTGTGACGCGCCGTCGCCTCACGGTTACTGTCGTCATCTTCAAACTGAACATCAAAGTTGGCCGCAGCCGGAGGTGGAAACTCTTGGCACATGAGCATCTCCCGCACAAACACCCCGCGCTTAATGGGCGACGGATTCACCGTATTAGTACGCGAAGCTAAAAAGCTAGCGTGCCCCAATAAACCCGCGCCGGTGCGCGGATCATCGTTAGCGTAACGGCGCATCCCCCAACCTTCGGTTGTCTCCCCGGCGAGACCATAATGGTCAGCCACCAAATCATTCGCCTGGGTATACTCCGCCAACAGCAGCTCAGAGAAAGGCATATTTGATTCGATGTTATCGAGCACAAAGCGCACAGTTTCTTCTTGTAGTGCCACCACTAAATCGGGGTTATTAATCGCTGGGAATGGGTACTGGTTGTTAATAAGCCACCCCTTGATAAAGCGACGTAAACCGCGCTCGGCACGGGCATCGTCAAGCACATAGCTCAACGCGCTATTAATATCAAAGTCGCCATCGTCAGCCATATCCATCAGTACCGTATCGGGCGTAGTGGCCCAAAAGGTATAGGTGAGAGACGTCACCACCTCATAAGCGGACAGCTGGTATAGCCCCGATTCTGCATTTAGTTGCCCGAGCTCTGAGCGGTACATAAAATGCGGCGACATCAACATGGCTTGCAACGCACTGCGGCCGGCATCCTCATCGCTGAACAAGGCGAGATAGGCGTCGATCTCGCCGCTCTCGAGTGGACGACGAAACAAGCGCTTACCAAAGCGTTCGATGGCGCAACGCGCTTCTTGGCAACCGTCCGCCAATCCGCGAAAGGTATAGCGGGTTATCGCTTGTTCGGCGAGCTCTTTGGCGACCATTTGATAGCCCAGAGTACGATCGTAACCCGAGGTCAAATATGATGCGGTGGTAAAATTTCTATAGCGCCCATCCGCCGGCACGGTATCCATGATCTCAGCCGAGAAGTTAATATTAAACACGTCTCTTACGCTATTGAGATACTCCTCTTTGGTTAATAGGCGCAGGTTACGCGCATCAATAGCATTGCCCTCACACTCGGCACCATTGCAAACCGATTGCTCCCAGGCATCGGCAATAATCATCCTCGAGATTTCAAAAGCACAGTCGCTCTCGCTGGTACCGCTGCAACTGGTCGCGTTATCCATCGGCATAAAATCAGCGATATAATTGGCGAGTAAGCTTTGGTTCCAGGACTCACCTAAATTATTAATGGCAGTCGCGACCCCGCCATTACCATCATCACCGTGACAAGTCGCGCATTGCGCGGCGTAAAAATCTCTTCCCGCTTGATACTTACCGGACTGCCCGGCAAACACTGCCTGCACAGAAACATTGTGCTCGGGAATTAAAACCTGTACTCGACGGTCGCTAACCGACCCCACAATAAATGCCGCGCCATCGCCCTGCCAGCCGGTAAATTCAGTACCCAATGGCGCATCATCGGCGGTTACCGTCACCACACTTCCCACCGAAAAATCTCGCTCATTATTTTCGGTACTGCCGCCAATAACCGCCAGCCGAGCAATCTCGGCATTGTTTTCAATGTCGTCATCCCATGGCTGCAATTGGCCATTGCTGTAGCTAGACGACTGGGTAATATTATCGATATCAGCGGTTTGCTCACCGTTGCCGCCATTGTTAAAAACCACATTCACCGAGTCTTCAGGCAATAAGTCGGCATCGATCTGGTGGCTCCACCAACCATCGCCACCATTGGTCATCGCGACCCCTGGCCAATCAGCAAAAGGCTGATCGACGCCATTCACGGTTACCCACAGGTAGGCGTATACCGCGGGCCAGTTATCGCTGTTATCGTAGCGTAGAGATATCCCTTGCTCCGCCTCGACAAGATCGACACTCGCCGTTAAATCACCCACTTGTGCCGACACCGTTGCCGTTCCGTTCGCTAAGCGGGTCACTAAGCCTTGTTGATTCACACTGACGACATCATTGCCACGAGTGATGTGCCAACTCGCCTCGCCAAATAAATTCACTTTGGTACCATCGGTTCGTACTCCATAGACTACCAATTGCTGCTCTGCAGTCAGTGCGAGAGGGTTGGGTGAAATGGCGATAGCGCTCAGGGCGGTATCGATGTTGACCACCTCGATATTGACCGAGCTATCGTAGCCCCCCGCTTGAACCGTCAAACTCGCCACACCTGCAGACTCTGCTCGCAGGATGACTTCATTACCAGTAATCGACTCCACCGTTAAAATACCGGGGTTACTGGTCACGGCGGCAGTGATAGCCTCCACCGCATGATTAAAGCCATTGTTAAAAACGGCGGCAACGTTTGCCGTAACGGTATCACCTGGGTTGACGGTCTCAGCCACATTGACGTCAAGAGCTACCTGCTCCGCTCTGGGAGCGGCAATCCAATCATTAAAGAACGCAGCCGCTAAAGGATTCGTGTAGAGCGTTCCTTTCGGCATCCGATTGCCATCGCTAACCTGATAAATATGAACCAAGCTATCAGTAGGGCTAAAGGGTTTGATGCGATATTTACCACCGCTGGTCTGTACATTAAGCAGTTTCATCTGCGCCAGTGGGGTGTCGTAACGCATATCCATAAAACTACTGGAGTGACAGTGCGAGCAGTTAGTGTCTAGATATGCCTTTGCTCGCGCCGTTTGGTTCGCATTGGTATCAGTCAAGGCGCTAAACGCGGTAAAACTACGGGCCTCATCAATCACCGAGTCAAACATGCCAACATAGTTAAACGCATCGATCTGATTATCCGTTATGCCAGCGTAATCAAAATTGCGATTCAGCTGACGTGTATGTAGTGCCAACGGGTCGCGACTGCCGTTACCAGTGTGGCACGAGCCGCAATCGGCAGGAGCCTGTACAGCTCGCTCGCGGCCTTCGGCATCGGAGTCGGTAACGGTTGATGTTTGGGTAACCAACGTCGCCTCACTGTGTTCAGAATTCCAACGATAATTTGCCGCCTGCCAGTTTCCGGTTTCTTGGCGAAACAAAACCGACGTGGTAAAGGGCACTTGACCACCATCACTGGCACTAACCGTTTTGTGTTTAACCAAGACTGAACCGGCGGGAAGATCCCAATCCTCTGTTGCCGAAAAGTTAATAACCTCACCCTCGGGTACCACCATAAAATGCCGAACATGAGCACCATCAAACCAGCCTTGCACGTTAACGTCGTACTCAATCACACCATCAAGTGGTGTTAACGGTTGCAAGCTTGAGAATAACCCGGTATCCGATAGCCGCTCGGGAATACTCGCTCGCTCGGCATCATCATCTAGCAAACGATAAATTGTCGAGTTGCCGCCGTACTCAACACCGTAGGTCGATACCAATAACGACTCACCATCAGTACCGGTACCAAATGAGGCGATATTCTCAGGAAAAGCGTCACTCACGAGTGCCTTGTCTTCACCATCGGCAACCGCCCAAATCTTTTTGGTAACATAGTCACCAAACACAAATCGACCACTCAACCCTGGCAACGCATTGCCACGATAGACGATACCGCCAATAATGGAGCGACCGACAGGATGGTTATAGCCCTCCCGTGGAGGCTCGAAATCTGTGCTACAACTTTTAGCTGGGTCACCCCCTAAGTTGCCGCGATTGTCTCTGCCTTCACATACGGGCCAACCGTAATTTTTACCTTTTTTAATTAGATTGACTTCCTCAAAGCCCGCCTGACCGACCTCGGTTTCCCACAAGGTATAAGGCGCTTCAGAATCAAACGCCCAACGCCAAGGGTTGCGGTGCCCGTAGGACCAAATCTCCGGGCGAAAGCCTGCCACCCCTACAAAAGGATTATCGCTGGGTATGTCGTAGTACTTGCCGTTCACGGGTTGCTCGAGAGGGTTAATACGAATCATCGAGCCAAGTAAATTGCTCGTCACTTGAGCGTTATTGTTGGTGCGCGGGTCCTCCGCATACGAAGTCATAGCGCTATGACCGTAGGCACCATCGCCCACCCCTAGATAAAGGTAATTATCTTCTGGGCTAAACTGCAACATGCCACCTTTATGATCAGGACCCGGTTGCGCGATACGCAGAAGCTCTACACTCGACCCGGCTAGAACTTCTGTGGGGTTGTAAGGATCGTCGACAGTCCAACGCTGCAACACACCATCACCAAACTGGCCATTAGGCTCACGCTCATTGTCGTTAGTGCCATTAATATAGTAACCGTAAATAAAACCGTTAATGGCGTAGCTGGGATCAAAAGCAATGCTCAGCAAACCCTGTTCGTGATAATTTTTTACCTGACTCGATATATCCAACAGAGTTACCACATCCGCCGGCGTTACATCAGGCGTATCCGGAAACGCATAAACCACGCCTAGTTTATCGACAACAAACATTAAGCCACTGGTCATTTCGGGCGTAATCATAACCGGTGACATAAACTGATTAGTCAGATTTGGATAGGCAACTTCAAAGCGATAATTGCCCTGAGAAACACGACCGACGATGGGAAAGTTATGCGGCTGCGCAAGTACCGGTCGCTGATTCATCCCCGGTACATCCCCGCTGCTCAATACCGTGACCTGTAATGAGTCCGTAACGGTATTTCCTGCCGCGGTGGTTAGAGTCAGTGTAACAGTAGACACTCCCTCCGCTTCGAAGGCGGGGCTCATTACCTGCTCACCAAGCAAATCTTCCGCCCACTGCGCACTACTCCAGCGAGCCTCTTGATAGGGTCCACTGGATGCAGCGGCCGACAGTTCGAGACCATCTCCTACCGTAACAACCCGGTCTTCACCTGCATTGGCGACAGGAAGCTCCCCCGCAACATGTAATCCGCAATCGGCGAGATCGCGCCAGCCCTGAGCGCTGTAGCAAGCATCCCCGCTGTAGGTTAAATCTTCTGTCTGTTGATTGCCGGCATCATTAAAAATGATATTGACTGTGCTCGGCATCTCACCACTCAAATGCGGTGTCACATCAAAGCAATAGTGATCGCCAGTTTGTGTCATCGCATTGCCGGGCCAAGGTGCCGTCCCGGTTAGGGCACCATCGGGAACTGCTCCCCAGAGGTAAATATAAGGCTGCTGAAAATCGTTAGGGTTGGTAAAGCAAAGACTGTTACTGCTGACTTGATCAACATCGGGCGCGGGGTTAACTGTCAATGAGAAACTGTCGCTGGCCAGTTCATCGCTCTCTGAAACGGCCGTGGCGGTAACCGTGTAACTTCCTGCGGATGGTAAAATGGGCGATACAACATTATTGCCATTTATCACCGCAGGCCAAACATCGCTTGTCCACTCAACACTCGCGATTTCTCCATTGTTGGCGGTAGCTTTAAGCGTCACAGAGCTACCGGCATCAGTCGTTACGTTGTCACCGGCGTCAATAGCAAATGCGGGCATGTATGCGCTAAAGCCACAATCGGCTAAGCTCACCCACTGACTGCCAGAAAAGCAAGCATCCCCCGTCAACAATAGATCGCTTGTTTGATCCCCTTCATTATTGTGAAAAATAACATTAACTGATTCGGGAAGGGAGTCAGCTTGCAGCAATGGCGACAAATCAAGACAAAGGTAACCATTATTATCCGCTAGCTCATAGCCCGGCCACGCCTTGAGCTGGAACGTTGATACGGCGGGACGAGCATCCCAGAAATAAACATAACCCTGATTGTAATTGTTTGGATTCGCAAAACAAACGGAATGTTCGGCTATTGTCGTTTCAGGCTCTGGCTCAGCATCTGCCACGCTAATCTCGTGTGTTACATCATTAAAACGAATAATGTAGCGACCCGCCCCCGATGTCACTACATAGTCGTTTTGTGGATAGGCTTCGGTCCAATTATCAAAACGTGAAATCTTAAATCGAGGATTATCGTTGCCAAATACTTGCGTCGTTCGCCAGAGCTGAACATCTTCATCATAGGTTAATGCGGTAGCACCCCAGTTATTGGAGGTACCGCGCAGATACGCACTATCCCACTGCTGCGCCTCAGCGCTAACCGCCACAAGCATACTTGAAACAGCAAAAAGAAGACCACAACGAAAACAGCGCTGCATACTAGCGATTATGCGATTGTTATAAATCATAGCAATCTACCCAGTCATTATTATTAGCGCTGTAACAGGCGCCATTATTGGAAGAACACGCTCAATACCGTCAGAGCAAAAAATTTTCAAATAAACTTGCGGGAAAAATACCGTTAAAGGTATTTTTTAGGCACGTAATTTCCCGAAATAACTTCACTAGGCGTTAATATCGATCTGTACAACTGTCATTAGATAAAACTAGGCCGGGCGGCCTCATATCAAGCGATAAATTAACGCCTTATAAAGTTCACTGGAAAATAATGTCAGCGTGAGTGCTGTTTATAAAAAAGAGAAATTACTGAAAGGTTCAGGAAGATATTCATGTGCGCCCTCGTTATTATTTATGGCTGCGATTTTATCTCTATCATCCAAGACTATGGACAGTGCAGTTTTTGTTCAACATGAATACGTATGCAATAACGCTTATTTGTCAAAAGCTATGACGAGGTATTTTAGGCAGGAGAATAAATTATAGTGCGGCATTAACCGAAGAAGGGAAGGGCCCGCTGCTATGCACAGCGAGCCTAGATGTTTAACGAGTAAGCGCAGCGAAGTAGGCGTCGAATGGAGCTAAAAGCAATGCATCCTCTTGTAGCTGACCCGAAAACCCATGACCACTTACTGGGGTTATCTCGCCCTCGTCACACAGCGCCCGAGTGCACTCTGTACTCACTGATTGCGACGACAAATTAAAAACCGCCAATAATGTTTGTTCAGCGGTAGCGCGGGTAAACGCTAATAGGTTCTCACCTAAATCGTAAAATTTAATATCACCCCACAAAAGTGCAGGCTGCTGTTTTCGCCAATCGGTAAAAGTCCGATAGGCATTCAGCACCGAGTCGGGCGCTTCATCTTGAATCGATACCGCGCGGGCCAAATGTTCTTGCGGCACAGGTAACCAAGGTGAGCTATCGGTAAAACCACCGGCCACACCGTTACTCCAAGGCATCGGCGTGCGGCATCCATCGCGCCCCTTAAACCGTGGCCAAAAAGCAATACCGTACGGGTCTTGCAGCTGATGCTGATCGATATTCGCCTCAGTTAAACCCAACTCTTCGCCTTGGTAGCTGCAAATGCTGCCACGCAATGAAAACAACATCGCGTTGAGAACTTTTGCCAGTGCCGGCGAAGCGCTATCGCCCCCCCAGCGGCTAAGGACACGGGCCACATCGTGATTGCCAATCGCCCAGCAGGGCCAGCCTTCACCCAGACCTTGCTCTAAAGTTTCGACAGTATGGCGAATGTACGCGGCCGAAAACTCTTCCGACAACAGCTCAAAACTGTAAGTCATATGCAAACGCTTGTCGCCTTGGGTGTATTCGGCCATGGTGGCGAGAGAATCTTCCGAGGAGATTTCACCCAGAGTTACCGTGCCCGGATACCGATCCATCAAGCAGCGAATCTCTTGCATAAACTCAAGATTCTCGGGCTGGGTGTTATCAAAAAGGTGGCGCTGAAACGCGTAAGGATTGTCCTCGCTAAAGCCACGACCTTTGCGCTCGGCGGCAGGTTTTGCCGGATTGTTACGCAGCTGTTTATCGTGAAAACAAAAATTGATGGCATCCAAACGTAAACCATCGACGCCGCGCTTTAGCCAAAATTCCACCTCGGCCAAAATTGCCGCGCGCACATCGGGATTATGAAAATTGAGGTCGGGTTGGCTTTTTAAAAAGTTGTGCAGATAGTACTGCTCGCGGCGCGGCTCCCACTCCCACGCGCAGCCGCCAAAAATAGCCAGCCAGTTATTGGGAGGCGTGCCGTCCTCACTTGGGTCGGCCCACACATACCAATCGGCTTTGAGGTTATCTTTTGATTCGCGGCTTTCCTGAAACCAGGCGTGCTGATCGGAGGTATGGCTCAGCACCTGATCGATAATCAGCCGAATGTCACGCTTGTGTGCCTCGGCGATTAAACGATCGATATCGTCCAGCGTGCCGAACAGCGGGTCGACGTCCCGGTAATCGCTAATGTCGTAACCAAAGTCTTTCATGGGCGAGCGAAAAAACGGCGACACCCAAATAGCATCCACCCCCAGGCTTGCGATGTAATCGAGCTTGTCGATAATGCCGGCAATATCACCCACACCGTCACCATTACTGTCCATCAATGAACGGGGGTAAACCTGATAGATAATGGCGCCGCGCCACCAAGGAGTGTTTTGCATGATACATCCTAAAAGTTCGGGTCCGTGGGGCTCACAAGAGCCTCCGGCATTCGTTATTGTCAATTCACCTATAACAGGCCTAGAAAAGACTAATTCACCCGCTGGAACACGCGCAAGCCACTGCATTCGTATGCAGCGCAAATTGGCTATGAATACGTATGTATTTGGTTGCCGCCCCCTCTGGGCTCGATTATCTTGGACGTCAATGCCCTATTTTGCGCCGCACGACCCCGCTAAGTGACGGGCTTAAAATGATAAGAGAGATGTAACATGACCCTTGGCAAATTACTCCCCAGCCTAATTGGCAGCATCGCCGTAGCGACCCTTACAGCGTGTAACGATACCTCCAGCCACGACCCGGTAAATGACGAAGCCGTATCGGTCGCCCCCAACGCACCCGGGGCGCCGCCCACTTGGGCTTATTCGGGCAAAACCGGCATCGGCACCAGCTACGAGCAGTACCACAACGGCGAGTACAGCGACCAAGCCGCCACCGGCGCAGTGTCTAAGGTATGGTTTTCGCTGGCCCAAGGTATTGTGACCGAAACCATGTACGGGCTGATTCACGAGGCACAAATTAAAGACATGCAGTTTGTGGTGAGCGGCCCGGGGTTTGTGGACTTAGAGCAAGACGCCACTACCACTGAGATTGAGTATTTACACACCGACGCCGAGGGGCGTCCGCTATCGCTCGCCTATAAAATCACCAATACCGATAAAGACGGGCAGTACAAAATTGAGAAGCAGCTCGTCACCGACCCTCAACACAACACACTACTACAGCGAGTAACGTTTACCGCGCTCGCCGATGACATTACCGCACACTTAGTCGTCAACCCGCACATCGCCAACACCGGCACCGGCGACACTGCCCATGGTGACGGCCACTACTGGTACGCCAGTGAAGGCGACACCAGCATGGTGATTACCACGCAAGCCGAGGTGCAAGGCTCGGTCGGGTTTGTCGGCACCTCCGATCTATGGAGCGATTTGGCCGATGGCTCGCAGGAGCATTTTTACCGCTCTACCGGCGCGGTACCGGGCAATGTCAGCATTGCCTTAACCCTTCCCACCCTGAGCAACACCAGCGCCCAATGGGATTTTGCCTTAGGTTTTGGCGGCAGTGATAATGCGGCGCGCGAGCAAGCCGATGCATCGTTAAGCCGTGGCTTTAGTCAAGTATTGGCCGAGTTTAACGGTGCAGGCGAAGCCATCGGCTGGGAAGACTACATAGCCAGCCTTGAGGCATTACCCAACTTAAGTGCCAGCGCTACCGACGGCGGCAAATTAGCCTACGCCAGCGCCCTGGTGCTAAAAGCGCAAGAAGATAAAACCCACGCCGGTGCACTGATCGCCTCGCTGTCCAACCCCTGGGGCGACATCGTCCCCGCCACGCAATCATCCACCGGATACAAAGCCGTTTGGCCACGGGATTTTTATCAAGTTGCCATGGCCTTTTTAGCCTTGGGCGACACCCAAACCCCCGAGGTGGCATTTCGCTACCTGAAAAAAGTTCAAGTTGGCCCGCAAACGCCAGGCTATACCGGCGCGCCCGGCTGGTTTTTGCAAAAAACCCACGTCGACGGCACCCTTGAATGGTTCTCCGTGCAGCTTGATCAAACCGCCATGCCCATTATGCTTGGCTGGCGCTTATGGCAAGAGGGCATCTTAAATGATGCCGCTGCACGCCAGTGGTATCGCGATATGCTGCGTCCCGCGGCCGACTTTTTGGCCGATGGTGGCGATATCTCACTAGGCTGGAACACCACCAGCATCCACCCACCCTTTACCCAACAAGAGCGCTGGGAAGAACAAGAGGGACACTCCCCCTCCACCACCGCCGCCATTATCACCGGCCTTGTCAGCGCCGCCGAACTGGCCGAGCTGGCAGGCGAACCCGAACGAGCACAGCACTACTTAGCCCGCGCCGATGAATACGCCGACAAGCTCAAATCGCGTACCTTTACCACCGATGGCGCACTGGCAAGCAAAGGCTCCGACGGCCGCTACTTTTTGCGCATTAACCGCAATGATGACCCCAGCGATGCCGCTAAACTGATGGATCGCAATGGCCAAGGGCCGCTAAATGAGAGCGAGATTGTCGACCCCGGCTTTTTAGAGTTGGTGCGCTACGGCGTGCTACCGGCCACCGATGCCGCCGTGCGCGACTCGCTGGATGAGATCGACAGCGCCGAACTGCCCGATTATTTACGGGTAAAATACGACTTTAGCAAAAATGGTCAACAATACTCTGGCTGGCGCCGCTACGGTGGCGACGGCTACGGCGAACGCACCGGCGATGGCACCGGTTACGCTATTGGCGGTAAAAATCACGCCGACCAACGCGGTCGCGTCTGGCCATTCTTAAGCGGCGAGCGCGGCCACTATGAGCTGGCTTACGCACTGGCGACCGACAATCAGAAAGCGGTTGCCGGATTGAGTAATACCTACGCCGGCGCGCTAGAGGCCTTTGCCAACGAGGGGCTAATGCTCCCGGAGCAAGTCTGGGACGGCGTGGGCAACAACAGCACGTACCAGTACGCCAAAGGCCAGGGCACTAACTCGGCGACACCGCTTGCCTGGACCCACGCCGAATACATTAAGCTGTTACGCTCACTCAATGACCGCCAAGTGTGGGATCATTACCCTGCAGTAGAAGAGCGTTACGAACCATAACAACACTAGGGGCGCAAAAATGCGCTGCCAACGATATAACAACAAATAATGAGACCTCTATGACACAGGCCGCCAAGTCCCGCCCGGAGCTAAGCTTCTGGCAAATCTGGAATATGTGCTTCGGCTTTATTGGCATCCAATTTGGCTTTGCGCTGCAAAATGCCAATGTCAGCCGTATTTTTCAAACACTGGGTGCCGAGATCGATGAATTGCCCATTTTATGGGTCGCGGCGCCGATTACCGGCCTGCTGGTACAGCCCATTGTCGGCTACTTCTCGGATAAAACCTGGAACCGCTTTGGCCGCCGCCGTCCCTACTTTTTGGTGGGGGCGCTACTTACCAGTGGCGCGCTGTTTGTCATGCCTCACTCGCCCACCTTGTGGATGGCAGCGGGTATGCTGTGGATTATGGATGCTTCCATTAACATCTCGATGGAACCGTTTCGCGCCTTTGTCGGCGACATGCTACCCCAGCGTCAGCGTACGCTGGGCTTTGTGATGCAGGCGTTTTTTATCGGCGTCGGCTCGGTGGTGGCCTCTTCATTACCGTGGCTAATGACCAACGTTTGGGGCATGAATAACACCGCCGTCCCCGGCATTGTGCCCGACTCAGTCATCTTCTCGTTTACCTTGGGCGGCGTTGTGCTGCTGCTGGCCATGAGCTGGACGATCTTCACCACCCGCGAGTACTCCCCCGAGCAATTGGCCACCTTTAACGCCCAAGAGGGCCAGGTAGAATCGCTCGCTGACCGTATCCATCGCCCCGCCGCACGCTACCTTAAAGGCGGCTTTGCCTGGTGTGCTAGCGGCGTCGTAGGCGCGGGGCTTATCTACGGCTTGGGCCTCAATGGTGAGCTGTATATTCTGGCCGGTGGTATTGCCGTGTTCGGCTTGCTGCAAGTGCTGGCCGGCTGGATGCAAAACGCCGGCAACACCGATCACGGTGTGTACCACGTCACCCACGACCTATTTCATATGCCGCGCACCATGATGCAATTGGCGGTGGTGCAGTTTTTTTCGTGGTTTGCGTTATTTGCTATGTGGATCTACGTAACCCCCGCCATCGCCAGCTTTCACTTTGGCGCCACCGATACCAGTGGTGCGCTGTACAACCAAGGTGCCGATTGGTCCGGTGTACTGCAGGGCTCGTACAACGGTTTTGCTATGCTGGCGGCGTTTATCATCCCGCTGATGACCCGCAAACTGGGCCGCAAACTCACCCATGCCATTAACTTACTGTTGGGCGCCGCTGGTTTTATCTCGTTTGTGATCATCAAAGACCCCAGCTGGCTACTACTGTCGATGGCGGGGGTAGGCTGCGCCTGGGCATCGATCATCTCTATGCCTTACGCCATTTTGTCCTGCGCTTTGCCGGGACACAAAATGGGCGTGTACATGGGGATTTTTAACTTTTTTATCGTGATACCGCAGATTTTGGCCGCCAGTGTGCTGGGGTTACTGGTCGGCGTCGTGTTTGAAGGGCAAAGCATCTACGCGCTGGTATTGGGCGGCGTGTGTTTTATCATTGCCGCCGGCTTTACCATGCTGGTGGATGACGAGGATTAGACGAGTTTAACCCCGCTTAACACCGTGCCGTAGCGGGGCGGGGCGAACCGCGCCATCCCGTTACATTAGCGCTTGCCCCCGCAAGAGCCGCGCACAATCAGCTCGGCGGGAATCAAAAACGAATCGAGTTTCTCGCCTTCCATCAGCTTTAATAAACTATCCACCAGCAATTCACCGGCAAGTTTGGTGTTTTGCTGTACGGTAGACAGCGGTGGGTGGGTGTAGGCCGCCATGGAAATATCGTCAAAGCCCATAATGGCGACATCGTCGGGGATTGTCATGCCGGCTTCTTCTACCGCCTTCATGGCACCAATAGCAATTAAGTCACTCGCACCAAATACCGCATCAAAACGCAAACCGCGCTCGTGTAACTGTAAGGCGGCCTGATAACCGGCATCTTCCGAGGTCTCGGCGTCTATTTGCAGTGCCGGGTTTACGACAATGCCGGCATCATTCAGCGCCTGGCAATAACCTTCGTAACGGCTTTTAAACTCGGGGCTACCCTCGCCAATACCGCCGACAAACGCAATATCGCGCCGCCCAAGGCTTAGCAAATGCTCAACCGCCTTGCGCCCACCGTTATAGTTATCACAGCCGATCGAGACCCCCGGTTGGCCGGGCAGCACTGGCCCCCAGGTAATATAGTGAGCATCTTGTTCGTCGAGATGATTGAGCTTTTTAACGTAGGTCGTGTAATCGCCATAGCCTAAAAAGATAATACCGTCGGCGCGGTTGGCGTCTTCGTAGTCGGCGTGCCAGTCTTCACTAAACTGCTGAAACGACACCAACAAGTCATAATTGCGATCGGCGGTAGCACTGATAATGCTAGCCACCATCGACAAAAAGAAGGGGTTAATTAAAGAGTCGCCCGTGCCGTGGTCTTCGTTTAGCAGCAGTGCCACAGTGCGGGTTTTTTGCGAGCGCAAATTACGGGCGTTTTTATCGACTTTGTAATTCAGCTCTCGGGCAATTTCCTGCACCCGACGGCGAGTTTCTTCATTAACCAGGGGGCTATCTCTGAGCGCCCGTGAAACCGTCGCCTGAGACACTCCGGCGCGGTAGGCAATATCAAAAGAGGTGGGCTTACGATCGCTCATTAGGACTCTCTTCACATGTTATCGTTATAAAAGCATTCCAGCGATACTAGCGTAAATTGGCGCCGGCAACCACAACCGGCGCACGCCCTAAGCTCAGCCACGCTCGTCCAAGCGGCGCTTAAACTCGGTCATAATCACATCGTACAGCTCCAGACCTAAATATTTGTCCTCAACGGCGGAGTCAATGGAGGGGTTATCGTTGACCTCGATAATCGAAATATCATTGCCATTTTGCTTTAAGTCCACCCCGTAAAAGCCATTACCAATTAGCTTGCTAGCCGCCACCGCCGCTTTTAGCACCGGCTTGGGCACCTCAAAGGTGCCCATGGCGTCAAAGCCACCCGACGCCGTGCCCTTACTGGAGTGGTGATAAATTTGCCAGTGGTTCTTGGCCATAAAATAACGGCAGGCGTAAATTGGCTGGCCAGCCAGCACGCCAATGCGCCAATCGAACTCGGTATAAAGATAGCGCTGCGCCAACAGCAACGCACTGTCTTTAAACATCTCTTGCATCACCGCAGCCAGCTCTTCGCGACTGCCGGCTTTTTTTACACCCACCGAAAATGAACCGTCGGGGATCTTAACCACTACCGGCAAACCCAGCTCGTCAATCAACGCTTGCTCGCTACCCATATCGGCACGGCTTAAAATGCGCGTTGGCGGCATAGGCAACTTATGGGTTTTTAACAACTGAGTTAAGTAGACTTTATTGGTACAGCGCAAAATTGAATCTGGGTCATCGATCACCACCAGCCCTTCGGCTTGCGCGCGGCGCGCAAACCGATAGGTAAAATGATTCACCGAGGTAGTGGCGCGAATAAACAGCGCATCGAACTCGCTTAACCGATTAATATCGCCCCGACCAATAGTCTCAGCCATAATGCCCTGCTTGGCGGCCGCCTTGATAAACCGCTTGATCGCGGTCGAGTTACTGGGCGGCATGGGCTCTTGGTTATCAACCAAAATTGCCAAATCGTATTTGTACTCTTTGCGGGCGCGGGGCTTGCGCCAAATCAACCGGCTAAAGCTGTCCAGTGCATTGGCAAACAGTGTTTGCTCGGCCTCTTGCAGCTGCCCTAAAGGCACCGTTTCCAGCGATTGAATCTGCCACCCGCTTTTCCGCTTAAAGCGTATGCGCAAAATCGGCGCGGCGATTTGCTCAAATAGCGCGCGCGCCAACTCAGCCAGTGGCTCAGCCTCGGTTTTACCAAAGCACACAAGCAGCGACACCGAATCACTCGTGCCGGCAATGGCGTTGAGTTTTTCGTCTATCTTTACATTGAGAGCCAACACCTCTTGCCATTGGCGTCGCGATAAGTCGCGCAGCGTCTTTACCGACGGCAGCACTTTGTGACCACGGGCTTCGGCCAGTAGCGAACAGTAGTAACCGGTCGAGAGGTAATCGTACTGGCGGCATAAATTAATCACCCGGCAGCGCTGGCGAGTATCGGCGTCGGCCAAATAATCACTGGCTAAAATCACATCGGCCGAAGGGTAAAGGCCGGTCCAGTCGGAGGCTTTTTCAACAATGATTTTCAATTGCGTCATGGGTCGTCTTGTCACCTTAAATAAGCGCAAAAAATCCATTGCGCAGCGGCGCAAGTGTGGCAAAATCGCGGCAATTGGCAAGCATTATTTTGCCTTACCATTGTAAAGGTTTGCACTATGTGAACCTGTCATTGAGATACCTATGACTTCGTCTGTTCGCCCCGCCCAACTGTCCGATTTAGACGCATTGGTCGCACTTGAGAACTCGAGCTTTAGCGGCGATCGTATTAGTCGGCGCAGCTTTAAGCATTTCTTGGATACCGAACAAAACCAGATCTTGGTGATCGACCAGCCGGTACAGGCCTATGTCCTGATCTTATTCCGTCGCGGCACCTCGCTAGCACGGATATACTCGCTCGCCGTTGCCCCGCAAACCCGCGGGCGGGGGCTGGCTCGCTCGTTAATGCAAGCCGCCGAGGTTTGCGCCCGGCAACGCGACGCACTTTTTTTGCGCTTAGAAGTCGCCGATACCAATGCTGCCGCTATCGGCTTGTATCACTCTTTAGGCTTTCGCCCCATCAAGCAGCTGGCCGGTTATTATGAAAACGGTGGCGATGCACTACAACTAGAAAAACGCCTAGAGCGCAGCACCCGTGCCAAAGCCAGTGCCAATTTTTACCCGCAAACCACCGAGTTCACCTGCGGCCCGGCGGCGGCTATTATGGCCATGCAAGAGATTCGCCCCTCCCATCACTACAGCCGCATCGATGAAATCAACCTCTGGCGCGAAGCAACCACCGTTTACATGACCCGCGGTCACGGCGGCTGCTCACCCCACGGATTAGCCTTAGCGCTGCACCAACGCGGCTTTGATGTTCGGTTATTACAGTCGAGCAGCCAAGTGGCGCTAATCGACAGTGTTCGCGGTGAACACAAAAAGGCGCTGGTCGAACTCATCCACAATGATCACGTCGCGCGCTTGCAGCACGCCAAGATCCCCAGCGATGTGTGTGCGATCAACTCAAACGTGTTACGCCAACACATAGAGGCCGGCTACACAATTTTACTGCTAATAAGCACTTGGCAACTAAACCGTAACAAAGCCCCGCACTGGGTTTGGCTGTCGGCCATGGATGAACACTTTGCCTATTTGCACGATCCAGACGTAGATGCCGCCGAGCACCGCAGTGCACTGGACAACGCCAACGTGCCCTTGGCGCTTGAGCAACTGAACCGCCTGCTGGGTTATGGTAAAAAAAGCTATCGCGCGGCGGTTTTGCTGCGCGAGCAACGCTAACCCCCGAGCCCTGCATTTGTAAATCGCGCCCGCCTAGGGCGCGATTTTGTAAATTAGCCAATGAGCGACTTGGTTTGCACGATCGCGCACTCCCCACCTCAGGTGAAACCAAGGCCAGACGTGCACCTTGCGGGAGATTGTCAGCTTGGATCGAAGTTTGCTATCTAAGTAGGGAGAAAGGGTGTTGATAAAGAGACGCTTAGGTCGCACACACCCGATTCTACTTAATTCTTGGCACACTAGGAGACCGTTATGAACACGATGCAATTAGAGGGCAATTGGCAAAAAATGAAAGGCGCTGCCCGCGAGCAATGGGGCAAACTGACAGATGACGACATTGAGCGTATCGTCGGAAAACGCGACAAATTAATCGGCGCGGTAAAGGAGCGCTATGGTATTACCCAGCAGGAGGCCGAGCGCGAAGTGAATGAATGGTCTACGCAATACGAACAATGAACGTAAGCGAAGCCCGTATGGGCAACGACGACCTTACGGGCACTATCGATTTAATCGAGGAGTCCGGCGAGGGTAAAAGCCTTAGCGTTGGCGAAATACTCGACAGCGTGAAAGACCGCGGTTTTGGGCCCCTGCTGTTGCTACCAGCGTTAATCACGCTGCTGCCCACAGGTGGCATTCCGGGAGTACCCACCATTTGTGCGATATTAATTGTACTTATCGCCGGGCAACTGTTGGCGGGCGCTCAAAAACCATGGATACCAAAGCGCTTGGCGCGAATCGAAGTCTCGCGTAATCGCTTCTCAAAACTGCTGAATAAATCTCGTCCGGTGACTCAGAGAATAGACCGTGCTATCAAACCGCGTTACAGTTTTATGACGGGCCAAGCCGGTAATCGAATCGTTGCGGTGATCGCTATTTTTTTAGCGCTGGCGCTAATTCCCTTAGAGCTGGTACCTTTTGCCGCCGCAATTCCTTCTAGCGTCTTGGTGCTTTTATCTTTAGGCTTGGTGGCACGAGACGGGCTCTTGATACTGATAGGCTTAATACTCAGCGCGATTGGCAGCGCGTGGTTATTATTTTACCTGCTGTAAATTAAGCCTCGTTGCTAAACACAGCTTATTAATAACCGGTTTTACGGGCGGGCAACCTAATTGTACGTGTACCACCAGCGTGGCTATGATTAGCTTAGACCTGATTAAATCGGGTGGCTCAGAAAACCTACCTCTCAAACACAAGGCTGTTTATTACCGACTACATGCGCCGAATGTATATACACTATACATTCGCAGTAAATAGCCTAGACACACAATAAGGCCCACCACCGCGAGCCTTATTTTTAGCCAGGCAACATGTTTTTATCTAACAGTTAATTCTGCAGGCGGTAAATGGCAGCATAGCTGCACTTACATCAAACGCCCAGAATACTCACTTGCCGGCTTACTCGGCCGATCGGAGCCTACCGCACGATTAGGCACCTCGTTGATTTGACCACCGCCGGCTAAAAACGCCTCGATCTGCGCCTGCAATTCAGACCTTACACGCTCACGCGAGGCAATATTAAAATCTTCTTGTACCTGACCTTTAGCGTCATCGCTGGCGCTGACCTCATCGCTATCGTCTACGTCTATATCGTTGTCGTCGTCTAGCGTGCGGCTTTCATTTAGCTCGTATTGACTCGCCATAAATAACACCTCTCAAACCGTATGTCTTATCCATGCCAAAACAAAAAACACCCACAGCAACACTGTCAGCTCCCTTGATTAAGAAGACAGAATCACCTTGGTAAGACTGACTTTTATTCTATGGGGTTGTTGCCTTTATATCGCAACAAACGCTTTTGGTCACAGTTTTTTTGCGTTTTTTTAGTTCAGTTTTTTATTAGAGACAAGACCGGTGTTCATTTTTGTTATTTACCTAAATGCCGTAAAAAATATAGCTCCTTTGTGTTTCGGTTTTACCCAGCACGCGACACCCAGCGACCACGGCCGGACCTTTTTCACGGTATTTATCTGTTATGCTGGGAGCGAAACCGTTACACTGCACGGCTATCCGATTAAGGCTATAAACGAGGTTGGCTATGGCAAGCCCGCGCGAACTCAAGTACTTCCCCGAGCTGACAGATCTTCCTACTGCCGAGCAAGAGCGGCGCTTAGCCGCCGCCAAAGCGATCGCGTTTGGCCCAGACACGCGGCTTGAGCGCTGGCGCGGTAACCTGATTCAGTTTTTTTTGATGTTTGCCGGTTCGGCCGGATTTATGGCGCTGCTGGCACCTGCGCTTGAGTTGTCACAAGATACCGCTGCCATCATTATGCTGGTGGTAGTATTGCCAATGTTTTTTATCGTGCAGCAGCGGCGCTATCTGCGCCTGATTCGCCAGGCGTTACAGTCGCCTCAACCGTAAGCATCTAGCGTTAACGTGGCTCAGCTGTCCAGCCGAGCCAGATAAAAAAACAGCGGCCATTGGCCGCTGTTTTTTTATCTGCTTGATCCTGTAAAGAGTCAAGCTGGGTCGTGCTTTACATCAACTCACAAAGCGTTAAATCGCTTCGCTGCCGGTCTCGCCGGTACGAATACGAATAATCTCTTCAAGCGGTGTAATAAAGATTTTACCGTCACCAATTTTACCGGTTTGCGCCGCTTTAGTGATCGCCTCTACCGCCTGATCGACCAGCGTATCATCCACCGCCAGTTCGATTTTAACTTTAGGTAAAAAATCAACCACGTATTCAGCACCACGGTACAGCTCAGTGTGGCCTTTCTGCCGACCAAAGCCTTTTACTTCGGTTACGGTCATACCCTGTACACCGACCTCAGACAGTCCTGTACGGACATCATCGAGTTTGAACGGTTTAACGACAGCAGTAATCAGTTTCATTATGGATTTCCTTCTTCGTCTTGGTCTCAGCCAGGTAGCTTGCTGTAGCGGTTTGAGGTTGTGCCCCACAAAGGGGCTACCAAATTCTATGGGTAAAGATACACGCAAGTCGCGGGAAAATCATCCATCCAAGCCAAACTTACCGACAATCTACTTCTGAGAGGACTTTTTAAGCCACTGCCCGGGGTAAACCCGGGCAGCTAGCACCTGACACTCTTACTTAGAAGAGGTGAACTCAGGGTAGGCTTCCATACCACACTCAGCTAAGTCGACACCTTCGTACTCTTCTTCTTCGCTAACGCGCAGACCGATGATCACTTTAATGATGCTCCATACAATCAGGCTACAAACGAATACCCAGATGAAGATGGTCAAAGCACCCACGATCTGGCCCACAAAGGTAGAGCCATCGTTGGTTAAAGGCACGACCAGCAGGCCAAACAAACCAACCACACCGTGGACCGAAATCGCACCAACCGGGTCATCAATTTTAATTTTGTCCAAAGTGATGATTGAGAAGACCACGATGATACCGCCCACCGCGCCGATGATGGTGGCACCCAATGCGCTTGGGGTAGAAGGCTCAGCGGTAATAGCAACCAGGCCGGCCAACGCGCCGTTCAGGGCCATGGTTAAGTCGGCTTTGCCGAACAAGATACGAGCAACGATCAGCGCAGCAACCAAACCACCTGCGGCGGCAGCGTTGGTGTTCAAAAACACCATGGCAACCGAGTTAGCATTGGCAATATCGCCCAGCTTTAGTACCGAGCCACCGTTGAAGCCGAACCAGCCCATCCACAGGATAAACGTACCCAAGGTAGCCAGCGGCAGGTTAGCACCGGTAATGGCGTGGATCTCACCGTTTTTACCGTACTTGCCCTTACGTGCACCCAGCAGGATAACGCCCGCCAAAGCAGCAGCAGCACCGGCCATGTGAACAATACCGGAGCCGGCAAAGTCAGAGAAACCCAGATCGCCCAAGTTGTACATGCCAAATACATCAGCACCGTTCCAGGTCCAGCTTCCTTCCATAGGGTAGATAAAGCCAGTCATAACAACAGCGAAAGCCAGGAACGCCCACAATTTCATACGCTCGGCAACTGCGCCCGAGACGATAGACATCGCGGTAGCCACAAACACCACCTGGAAGAAGAAGTCAGAGGCATCGGAGTAAACCGAACCGCCTTCAAAGCCTTCTTCAGCAGACGCTGCGAGTGCATCAGCCACCAGGGTTTCACCGCCCTGAATGCCCGACAAAAAGAAGCTGCCATCGTACATAATGGCGTAACCGCACACCAAGTACATAATGCACGAGATCGAAAACAGAGCGACGTTTTTGGTCAAAATCTCTGTGGTGTTTTTGGCGCGCACCAAGCCCGCCTCCAGCATGGAGAAGCCGGCGGCCATCCACATTACCAGTGCGCCACATACCAAGAAGTAAAAGGTATCGATGGCGTACTGCAACTGAAAAATTTGATTTTCCATTGCTTAATCCCCGTTTGTTGTAAAAATCTTCTTAACTGCTTAGAAGTCGTCTTAAATCGCTTGATCGCCGGTTTCGCTGGTGCGAATCCGAATAACTTGCTCGAGCGGCGAAACAAAAATCTTGCCATCGCCGATCTTGCCGCTGTTAGCAGCCTTGGTTATGGCCTCGACAACAGAATCCAAATCTGACTCTTTTACCGCGATCTCCACCTTGGTTTTAGGCAAAAAATCCACCACGTACTCGGCGCCGCGATACAGCTCTGAGTGACCTTTTTGACGACCAAAGCCTTTCACTTCGGTGACTGTCATACCGTGTACACCGATGTCGGAAAGCGCTTCGCGCACCACATCGAGCTTAAACGGCTTGATAATCGCTGTTACCAATTTCATTTATTGTGCTCCTAAAAAATCCCGCACCCGAAGGTGCGGGTAAACACTGGAAAGACGCTTGCCTGGCGGCCCAAACAACCACCAGATAAGTATGTAGACCCAATAAAGAGACTCCACGCCCTTTGCTGTGTACTCGATCACAACTTTGCACAGAGCAGGCCAATTAAAGAAAACCCTTTATTATCAGAAGCTTGACGTTCGTTTGTGGTAAAAACATACGGTAAAGACCGTATCCCGCCCACACCAGCGCACCAAAATCGAGCCACCCACAAAATGCAGCGCACCATTTGTGCACTATTTTGTTTGCCCATCCAAAAACGACTCAATCTGCACCACAAAGGCGCGCCAGAAGCGAGCCAACCCGGCGCCCGCGGCCTTCGGGTCGCTCAATTCCACCTACTTGATTTTTGAGGGTGTACAATATGGAGCCAAAATCCTGTTGCGAGCGTTTAACATGTCAGATTTTACTCAGCGGATATTTAGCGAGCTGCAAAATGCCCTGCCCGGTGCCGACGCATTGCCCAGAGCACAATTACAAGCCGCGCTTGAATCGGTAGTGCGGCGCATGGATTTGGTCACCCGCGCCGACTTTGACGCTCAAGCAGCGGTGCTGGCTCGCACCCGGGCGCGCCTAGAAGCGCTTGAGGCCGAAGTCGCAAAGCTTGAACTCAACATTGACCCAAGCCCCACACAGAGCTAGATTCCAAGCAGCCCTAAGGATTTAAGGTTCGCTCGCAACGCAAGGATCGCCTATGTCACTCGCCATTGTTCACACCCGCGCCCAGCTCGGCGTCGAGGCCCCGCCGGTCACCGTTGAGGTGCACCTGTCCAATGGCTTGCCCTCTCTTGCGATTGTCGGCATGCCAGAAACGGCGGTTAAAGAAAGCAAAGACCGAGTGCGCAGCGCAATTTTAAACTCCCATCTTGAGTTTCCAGCGCGCCGCATTACCGTCAACCTAGCGCCCGCCGATTTGCCCAAAGAGGGCGGCCGTTACGACTTGGCCATCGCTATTGGCATTCTCGCCGCCTCCGAGCAAGTACCCAGCGAGCTTCTAAACGAGCTTGAACTAATAGGTGAGCTGGCGCTATCGGGCGCCGTGCGACCGGTAACCGGCACCCTGCCTGCGGCGTTAGCGGCCGGGCGCGACGGGCACCGCTTAATCGTCGCCAGCGAGAACGCCCCCGAAGCGGCCATGGCACGCAACACCACCATTTACAGCGCCGAGAATCTATTGCGGGTTTGTGCTCACCTGCACCGGCGCAGTGAGTTGCCCAACAGTGACTTTCCCGCCACCCCAGCGCGTCGCCCGCAACCAGAGCTAGCGGACGTCAAAGGACAACAGCAGGCAAAACGAGCGCTAGAGGTTGCCGCCAGCGGCGGCCATAATTTATTAATGTTTGGCCCGCCCGGCACCGGCAAGACCATGCTCGCCAGCCGCCTACCCGGTATCTTGCCCGCGATTGATGAGCGCGACGCGCTGGAGGTGGCCGCGGTTTACTCGGTCTGTGGCGTCGAACATAGCCCGCTCTGGCTCGAGCGGCCATTTCGCGCGCCGCACCACACGGCCTCGGCGGCGGCTTTAGTCGGTGGCGGCACCCAACCGCGTCCCGGTGAGATCTCGCTGGCCCACGGCGGCGTATTATTTTTAGATGAACTGCCCGAGTTTCAGCGACAAGTGCTAGAAGTGCTGCGCGAGCCCATGGAAAGCGGCGAAATTCGTATCTCCCGCGCCCGCGCGCAAACCTGCTACCCGGCGCGCTTTCAGTTGATCGCCGCCATGAACCCATGCCCGTGCGGTTACTTTGGCGGCCGCAGCGCCGGCAACGACTCGCGCTGTCGCTGCACTAGCGAACAAATACAGCGCTATCGCAATAAGATCTCAGGGCCCATGCTTGACCGTATCGATCTGCACGTACCAGTGCACAATATTCCCCCCAGCGAGCTCAACAACGCACCCGCAGGCGAACCCAGCGCCACGGTCCAAGCGCGGGTCAGCCGTACGGTTAAACAACAGCAACAGCGGCAACAGAAGCTCAACGCGCACATGAGCTCTAAAGATATCGAGCAATTTTGCCCATTGGCACAGGAGGATCAGCAATTTCTGGAGGCAGCGGTGATACGGCTGGGACTTTCGACTCGCTCGTATTACCGGGTCTTAAAAGTGGCCCGTACACTGGCCGATATGGCGCAGCAAGACACCATTAGCCGACCTCAGCTGGCCGAGGCGCTTAGCTTTAGGGCACTGGACCGGGCGCCCTAAGGTTGATTTTTAGGCGCAGGCGCGCCCCCCACCAAATGTAGGGAGTGGATATTATCGAGCAGCTTGCGATAGGTTGCCGGTGCCCCCAGGTAATGCCCCTGCATCTGGTCGCAACCTTCATCCACCAGCCACTGCAGTTGCCGGGCAGACTCGACGCCATCAGCCACCACCACTTTCCCTAAATTGTGCGCCAGATTAATCATCGCCGCTACCAAGCGCCGCTCACTGCGCCGGCGGAGTAAGTCGGCCATAAATTGTGAATCGATTTTAAGTGCGGCAATCGGCAAGCGCTGCAGGTGCAAAAACGACGAGCTACCAGTACCAAAATCATCCAGGGTAAAGGTCACGCCAAAATAAGACAGGGGTCGCATACACAGGCTGACCATCTCGATGTTTTCCATCAACGCGGTCTCGGTCAGCTCAAACTCAATACATTTGGGGTTAACGCCGGTTTCGGCAAAAATATTGGCCATCGTTTGCACCATAGCGTCGTCGCGAAACTGCCGCGCCGACAGCCTTACCGCCATTTTCAGCTCGATACCGCCGTCGCGCTTTAATCGCTGTAAATCATCGCAGGCTTGGCGCACCGCCCAATAGCCGATGGCAAAAATAAGCCCGGTGTCCTCGGCGATCGAGATAAAATTGGGCGCGCTTAAAATCCCTTTTTGCGGGTGGTTCCAACGCAGCAGCGCCTCTAGCGCTACCACTTTGCCGCTACTAACGGCAAAACGCGGTTGATACTCTAAGTAAAGCTCGCGATTCTCCACCGCGCGGCGCAAGTCCTCTTCTAAGCTCAAGCGATAGCGCACATCGCGGTTCATCTCTTCGGTAAAAAAACGGAAGTTGCTGCCCTCAAGCTGTTTGGCTTGGTACATGGCTAAATCGGCACTTTTTAGTAAGGCGTCGGCGCTGCGGCCAGCCTCGGGGAAAGATGCCACCCCGACACTACAGCCGACGGACAACTGATAACCGTTGATTTCATAGGGCGTGGTTATCTGCTCAATAATTTTTACCGCCAAGTGGGCGATATTGGACGAACTTTCGACATTCAACAGCAGCAGGGTAAATTCATCTCCGCCCATGCGCGCCATCGAGTCGCTGCGCCGCAGCAGCTTTTGCAGACGCTCGGCGCACAAGCGAATCAGGCTATCGCCGATGTCGTGACCATAGCGGTCGTTCACTACTTTAAAATCGTCCAAATCAATAAACATTAAGGCGAAACGAGCGCGATCGCGGGCGGCCACCCGAATAGCATTTTCAAGCCGGTCGCGAAACAGCACACGGTTGGGGATATCAGTCAGGGGGTCGTGGTGGGCCAGGCGGGCCAAGTTTTGCTCGGTGCGCTTGCGCTCGATGGCGTAGCGCAAAGAGCGCTCCAGCAGCACCGCACTGATATTGTCGAGGGCTAAATAGTCGGCGGCACCACTGGGAATGGCCTCGCGATCGAGCACCAGATCCATCGTATGCGACAAAGCCACTACCGGTACGGAGCAAAATTGATTTTTTACGGCTGCCAGTAAATCGCGCGCTACGGTGGGCTGATCGGCAACCAGCAGCAAGCCTGCGGCAAAATCACCACTTAATAAGGTCGCCAACCCATCTTCTTCTATATGGCCTGCCATTAATTGGTAGCAGCCGGGCGCAGCTTCCTCCAACCACCGGCCTAGGTGCTCGACGAGGCCGTCCTCGTCGCCCAGCAGCAGTACTCGGGTACAGCTTGTCATTGGTATTCCCTGCTCACCGTCAAATTCCGTCTTAATTAGCCTTGGTCACCGTCGTTAGCGGCTCTGGGCTTTATTATTAAATAGGTTACACAAACAATATGGTAGTTTTAGTATGGCGCATTTAGCGCCTAAATCAACATAACCAAACTAATTTGCAAACATACACCATTCGCGCACTTTTTGCACAGTTCTCGTCTGAACTTTACGTTTAATCTCGCTCGCGGCATTGCTACAATGGCGCGCTCTGTTGTCATCCCGCCACCTGCTAGTAATGAGGCCCTGTGACCCGACTCAACCCCCGCCAACGCGAAGCCGTACTCTACGTTGATGGCCCCTGTTTGGTACTCGCTGGGGCCGGCAGCGGCAAAACGTCGGTTATTACGCGCAAAATCGCTTATCTAATCGAAAAGTGCGATATGCCCGCGCGACACATTGCCGCCCTAACCTTTACCAACAAAGCTGCGCGGGAGATGAAAGAGCGGGTTGGCGGGCTGGTAAAAGGCAGTGCCGCACGGGGGTTAACCGTCTCGACCTTTCATAACTTAGGGCTCAACATTATCCGCCGCGAGGCCAAAGCCCTCGGTTTTAAGCCGGGGTTTTCGATCTTCGACGCCGAAGACGCCCGCTCGCTCTTGAAAGAGCTAATGATGAAAGACGGCGAGATGGATAACGACCACCTCAATATGGTGCAAAGCCAAATCTCCAACTGGAAAAACGACCTCACCACCCCAGAAACGGCGGAGGAGCTGGCCCAAAGCCCAGCCGAACTGACCATGGTGCGTATTTACGAGCGCTACAACCAAGCGTTGCGCGCCTATAACGCGGTGGATTTTGACGATCTAATTCTGGTACCGGTGCATTTATTTAACACCAATCCCGAAGTGCTGGCCCGCTGGCAGCGCAAAATTCAGTACTTACTGGTGGATGAATACCAAGACACGAACTCCAGCCAATACTTATTGGTTAAACAGCTAGTAGGTGGCCGCAATGCGCTGACGGTGGTGGGCGACGACGACCAATCTATTTACGCATGGCGCGGCGCACGACCCGAAAACCTGGTGCTGTTAAAAGAAGACTTTCCCAGTCTGCACTTAATTAAGCTGGAGCAAAACTACCGCTCTACCAGCCGGATCTTGCGGGTGGCCAACCACCTGATTGCCCACAACCCGCACGAATACGACAAAGCTCTGTGGAGTGAGATGGGCCTGGGCGACGAGATTCGTGTAGTGAAGTGCGCCAGTGAAGACGCCGAGTCCGAGCGCGTCGCCACCGAGATTTTAGCCAACAAGCTGCGTCGGGGCGGCAAGTTCAGCGACTACGCCATTTTGTACCGAGGCAACCATCAGGGCCGGCTGCTGGAGATGAAGCTACAGCAGCACCAAATTCCCTACAAAATCAGCGGTGGCTCGTCGTTTTTTGGCAAAACCGAGATCAAAGACGTGATGTCGTACCTGCGGTTGCTGGTCAACCCGGACGACGACAACGCCTTTTTACGTATTATTAACACCCCGCGTCGGCAGATTGGCACCAGCACCCTAGAAGCACTGGGACGCTTTGCCAGCGAGCGCCATTTAAGCTTGTTTGCCGCCGCTGACGACATCGCCCTACAGCGCCACGTTCCCAAACAAAACCTAGAGAGGTTGCGCCTGTTTAGCGATTGGGTTGCCCGGGTGGTTGAGCGCTGTAACGGTCCCGAACCCGTAGCGGGCATTGAGCAAATGCTGGAGGACATCGGCTACGAGGCCTGGTTGCATCAAAACTCCTCCAGCGCCAAAGCCGCCGAAAAACGTATGGATAACGTCCGCTATCTAACCGACTCCATTCGCAAAATGCTCGAGCGGGACGATGACGGCGAGCCTCTGACCATCGACGATGCCATCAGCAAGCTAGTGCTGCGAGACATGCTAGAGCGCCAAGAAGAAGAAGAGACCCTCGATCAAGTGCAATTAATGACTTTGCACGCCTCCAAGGGCTTGGAGTTTCCCCATGTTTATTTAGTTGGCATGGAAGAAGACCTGCTGCCCCATCGCAACAGCATTGAAACCGACAACATAGAAGAAGAGCGACGCTTGGCCTATGTGGGTATCACCCGCGCCCAGCGCACTATGACCCTGACACTGGCCGGTAAACGCAAGCAGTACGGCGATATTAACGAGACCACGCCCAGTCGTTTTATCGACGAGCTGCCACAAGAAGATATTGTGTTTGAAGGCTTTACCCCCGCCACGGCCGAGCAGGTAAAAGCCACTGGTGAGCAGACTATCTCTAGCTTGCTAAATATGTTTGATTGAGGGGTACGGGGTACGGGGTACGGGGTACGGGGTACGGCAGTGTGTTCGTTTACCGTTATCCGTCAACCGTCCCCGTGTTATGGCTTTGGTAACAATTACTGACTGTTTTCCATCATATAGTCGACCGCTGCCATCACTTCAGTATCCGAACAAGTGGCGCACAAGCCCATCGCTGGCATACCGTTAAAGCCCTTCAGGGCATGCTCGTGCAAGGTATCCGCGCCCTTCGCAATACGCTCGGCCCAGGCGGCGGCATCACCAAACTTAGGCGCACCCGCAACACCCGCCGCATGACACGTATGGCAGGCGGTATCGTACACTTGCTGGCCCGTGCGCGGCCCTTCGCTCGCAGCGGCCACAGGTGCGGCAGCGCAGTCATCACCCGACATGCAGCTCTCACCCACAGGCGCAATGCGCTCGGCAATTGCGTCTTTAACATCATTGGATTGGCTCACGGCCACCCCAGAGGCAAACAGCCCCATTCCCAGTACGACCATCAGGCCGATCATTTTTTTCGCTTGGCTCACGGATGCTTCCTCTAATTAACGGCAGCACTGGATGCTGCTCGGGTCTCTGGCGCGCCATTATAGCCAGAAATAGGGCCTTAGGTGAACAACCCGAGCCCGCAGCCGTAGACGATTGCGAATCAGGGTTGTAGAATGCGCTCCTCGTTACACATCCCGAGCTCAGCTGGGTGAGGCAAGCGTTTACAAAGCACCGCTTTGTGCGCAGCCGAACGGCTTTCAGCTAGGCTGAAAGACCGGACCCGAGCGGTAGCGAGGGGAGTAGCAGGTAGCGCGACAAGCGCTACGTTTTAGGCACTGGCACTGAACCAGTATAATTTTCAGTTTTACGCATCCGTAGCTCAGCTGGGTGAGGCCAGCGTTTACAAAGCATCGCTTTGTGCGCAGCCGAACGGCTTTCAGCTAGGCTGAAAGACCGGACCCGAGCGGTAGCGAGGGGAGTAGCAGGTAGCGCGACAAGCGCTACGTTTTAGGCACTGGCACTGAACCAGTATAATTTTCAGTTTTACGCATCCGTAGCTCAGCTGGATAGAGTAGCGGCTTCCGAAGCCGTTGGTCGCAGGTTCGAATCCTGCCGGGTGCGCCATCTTTTCTACACTCAACACCCTTCACCTACCCTGCAAGCGGTCTAACTCAAACAAACACTATCGCGAATAATCAGTTTTTATGTACCTGGTTACATATCTGCGACTGGCCGGTAAGCTCCTTTCGCAAAACAGCTATAAAATGTAACTCACGTACATACCAACCTCGCCCCACTCCCAAAAGAAACAAACCACCGACAAGATAAGTAAATAGTGACCAAAGCCTCAACCCTTGCGTTGCCAAACGCCGGCAACACCCTTTAAGGTGGTGCATTAGCTTTTACTCGCCCATATGACAACCTAGGATCCCCCACGTGATTACCAACAAACACTACCTGTCTGTTATTACACTTCTGATCAGTGCTCTTTTTGGAGGCATCGCCATGGCTCAAGAGAATTCAGCCCCTGGGACAAACCAAGCCGGCAGCGCGTTAGCGAAACCCAAAGTCATTATTTTTGATGTAAATGAAACCTTGCTCGATCTGGAATCTATGCGCTCGTCTATTGGCAAAGCGCTGGGTGACCGGGAAGATCTACTGCCTTTATGGTTTTCCACCATGCTGCATAATTCACTGGTAACAACGGTGACCGGCGACTACCAAGATTTTGGAAAAATCGGGGTTGCCTCGCTGCTGATGGTCGCGCAAAACAACGATATCGATTTAAGCGCTGAAGATGCCAAAACCGCCATTGTGACACCACTGTTAAGTTTGCCCCCGCATCCGGATGTCAAACAAGGCCTAGCCAGTTTGAATAAACAAGGCTTTAACATTGTTAGTCTGACCAACTCATCGAATAACGGGGTTAAAACTCAGTTTGAAAACGCGGGGTTGACTGAGTATTTTTCGGCCCGCTATAGCATAGAAGATATAAAAATATACAAACCAGACCTACGCGCCTATAAGTGGGCGCTACAGCAATTAAACGTTAAACCAGAAGAGGCTTTAATGGTTGCGGCCCACGGCTGGGATGTAGCTGGCGCGAAAGCCGCCGGGCTACAAACTGCCTTTGTGGCACGTCCCGGTAAAGCATTGTACCCTTTAGCTGAAGAGCCCGATTACATTGTGCGCGACATTACCGAGTTAGCGCAGATAATGAAAAACCAGTAAATCAACACTCAACCGCATTATCGTTATTTTATCAACGATAATGCGGTGCTCCTGAATAAACTCGCCCCAACCCAAGTCCTATAAGCGCTCGACGATATCTACAATATGTTATTTATTCAGTTTATTTAAAGCGTCCGAGAGGCTGCTTAATAGCTTTTGATTTTCACCTACCACATCATTAATCTCGCGCGCTGACCCCGCGGCCTTTGAGGCCAAGTTTCGGACTTCATCGGCCACCACCGAGAAACCTCTACCAGCCTCGCCTGCGCGAGCCGCCTCAATAGCGGCATTTAACGCTAACAAGTTTGTTTGCTCGGCAATGGCGTTAATACTCGACACCATATTATTAATATTTTTTCCCGAATCTATTAGCTCTCGCATAACGTTATCACTGGTCGCGACTACGGCTAAGCGATCAGAAATATCAAAGCCATACATAATGATTTTTTGTACATCGCCGTGTAAGTCTTTAATAGTACAAAAAGTGGCTGCTATACCGATTGCTTTACTGTCATGCTGAACGAGTACATCTTTGGTGACTCGCTCGTCGTTAAACAGGCACGTTTTCTGGCTTTCATCCAAAAGCTCTTGCCAATTTTTTATCGATGCTTTAAAAGTATCGGCGGGTATATCGAGCAAACGTTCCGAATAATCATTTATGTCCAGTAACCATCCATTTTTGTCCCATTCGACCATTAGGTTAGATCGCCCAATAGCGTAAAAGCGAGCCTGCAACTCCATTGCGCGGGATTTCACCGGTGTAATATCCGCTAATATCGCGATATACCCTTGATGGTGCCCGTCGTCATCATTTACTGGGTTACTGGTGACCGAGATCCAAAAAGATTTTCCATCGGATCGGTGTATTTCAATTTCATCATAAAATGCGCGCGGGGCATCTAATTCGCGCGTTATTCGCTCCCGTGTTGCAGCGTCCGTTTTTGGACCTACCAGCAAATCTTTAACCCACTGCCCCAAAGCCTGCTCCGAGCTATAGCCCGTCATATTGGTAAAGCCCTGGTTGACGTACTGTATTTCACGATTAACGTTAGCGATAATAACGGCATTATCAGTTTCGTTGGCAACCAGTGATAACAATTTAAACTCTTTTCTCTGATAAACCTCTTGGCTAATATCGCTGGCAAACTTAACCACTTTTATGACTTTGCCATCCGGGCTTTTAATGGGGTTATAAGTGGCATGGATCCACACCTCTTTTGCGTTTTTACCGACTCGCCGAAACTCTGCCGTTTGGTACTCACCCGCACGCAGACGTTGCCAAAAACGCCGATACTCTTCACTTTTATGTTCATCTGCGGCGACAAACAGTTGATGATGCTTGCCTTGGACCTCGTCCAAACGGTAGCCCATTAAATTAAGAAAATTGTCATTAGCGGTGAGAATTTCGCCATCGACCGAAAACTCAATAACGGCTTGGGCGCGATGGATGGCCTCGAGTTGCGACTCAAAGTTGGATCTGGCCAACACTTGTTGCGTCACATCGGTGGCGAATTTTATAATTTTATGGACTTTTCCGCGCCTTATGATGGGCGTATAGGTTGCCTGAATCCAAACCTCTCGGCCGCCTTTGGCCAAGCGTTTAAACTCTGCGGTCTGCGGCACGCCTGTGCGCAGCTTTTGCCAAAATTCGTTATACGCGGTGCTATTGGCCTCGGTGGGCGCGACAAACATTTTATGATGTTGCCCCTTCACCTCATGCCATTGATACCCCATAACCCGCAAAAAATTATCGTTTGCCTGGATAATCGTTCCATCCAAAGCAAACTGTATCACCGCCTGAGTGAGGTTGATCGCGGCCACAATATCATCAGAGTCTGACTTTAACCCAAGCATAAATCCCTCTTCATCACACACTCTAGCCCCCGATCAGCGTAGGGCTCATCCTTCGGGGCCTTAATCAGCTTAGCCTGTGACAGAAAAATCACCAGCATGATTATTTTTTGAACACTTAAACTATAACGGCTGAATGTGTACCGACTTTAGAGCGCCTAGGCGTTTCAGGGCATAAATTTTACGTCTACCCCTACTCCCCCCTATACTCCATATCCATTACAATAGGCACATTTAGCGGCTTAGCATAACGGACTAGCTATGGGGATTCTGGACGACCTTAAACAACAAGCAGACGGTCTGCGCGCTGCTGAGGCCGACAAAGCCGCCCAGCTCGCTCAACAAGAGGCTTATTACCAAGCGACCTTACGCCCGGCGATGCTTAAGGTACTAAGCTACCTTGATGAGCTGGTTAAGCATATTAATTACGTCCAACCCCAGCGCACGCTCTATTATCCGCTCGCGCCCGACAGGGACACCACGGTTGCCCTCAGTCAAGGGCCTTACAAACTGCTGATTGATAGCTCGGACACACCGCGACAAGTTGATATTCGGGTTGCGGCCAAACTGACGCAACCGACCCTCTATGTGCTGGACAACCTTGCGGCGATCCAGCACTACGCCGAACACCTGGATGCCTATGCCCTGCCTTACCACCGGCAAGACGCTCTCAACAACCTACACAGGGTAGACAAAGCAACCTTTACCCTAGAAGGGCCCCTGCAGCACGCCATTCGAATTCAAGCCGATACCGAGCAACAGTGCATTGAGATTTTATTGCGTAACTTTGGCCGTGCCGGCGTAAAACGGCACCGATTTACGCCCAATAAAATCGACGAAGCGCTACTCGATCGATTAGGCCGCGTACTGTTACATGATATCGAAAGTCTTCCGGTGCCTACTGAAGTCTCCGAAGAAACCCGCCAGCAACTGCGTCAAAAGCTTGCCACAACCAGGCAACAAGAGAACAACACCGAACACGAGCAACATGAGCGGGAAGCGGCTAAAGTTCGCGACCGTTTAAAGCAGTCGTGGGCCACTAAAATGCAAAATGCTAAAGCCTTCTACCAAAAGAAATTGGAACAGGACAAAAGAAAACCGTGAGGTCGATTTTAAAACAAAAAATCATCGAGGTATGTGATAAAAAAATAGCCTCCAAAGGCAACTCCGTGGGGCTGTCTTTTTACGCTTTTTTTGCCAATAAGAATGACGACCCAGAGTTGCTAATGGAAGCTGCCACATGGTGGATTAAAACACACCAGTTAGATCACTTTGAAAAAGCCGTAAAAATTAAAGCGCTGATTGACGCCGGGTAACCCACAAACATCACAATGAAAAACATCCAACCCAGTTCAAAAGGCGTTATCACGAAATGGAATGACGACAAAGGCTTTGGCTTTATTGCACCAGAGTCGGGCGGGCGTGAAGTGTTCTTTCATATTTCATCGTTTAAAAATCGCGGAGCGAGGCCAAGCTTAGGATTAAAAGTAACCTTTGAGCCCCAGAGCGACACACAAGGGCGCAGCCGGGCAGGCAAGGTACAGCCGTTGCGCCCTAAACGAGATAAAAACAACGCCGGCCACGCTGTTAACGCATTCTTTACCAGCGCACTGTTCTTGATTATCGTGGCGGCATTGGTGGGGCTGGGTTTTATGCCTAAGCTGATTTTGTGGCTTTACCTCGGCACCAGTTTACTGACTTATATAATGTACGCTTGGGATAAATCGGCGGCGCGTCACGACCGCCGTCGCACACCAGAGGCGACGCTGCATTGGTTTGCGCTACTTGGCGGCTGGCCCGGCGCTTTATTTGCCCAGCAACACTTGCGACACAAGTCCAAAAAACAGCCATTTCGCGTGTTTTTTTGGTTGACTGTCGCACTGAATATTTGCGCGCTTTGCTATTTGCTAACGCCGCACGGCGGCTGGTTACTACGGGATATTAATCAACTGTTCGGCGGATTTGCTTAAATAAGATCGGAACAAAAAACGCCGGCAGTTGCCGGCGTTTTTAATTATCTGAGAGCTAATTGGGTGCATAACCACGCCGCAACAAAGGGTTCAGCCAGCGGCCAAAAAAGCCCGTTAGCTGAATGGGCGCCTGAGTCACGGTTAGACAAATACATTCACGATCTAGACTCGCCACTGGCGTGTGAGTATGACTTTGATCGCAGGCCATAAAATCACCCGTGTGGTAAACACCCGTCTCATCCGAGAAGCTGCCCTGTAAAATCATGGTGAGCTCATCCCCCAAGTGCGTGTGCGTGGGTGATGCGCCACCAGGCTTAATCCGCAACAGCTCAACCTTCAGGCCTTTATCGTCCCGACACAACTCGGCAGAACGGATACTGGGAGAGATACGTGACCACTTCAGTTTTTGATAACCGCCCGGAATAAGCTTACGTAAGCTGCGCGGGATTACCGTGCCGGAGGGCTTAATTCGATCTCTAGCGACGGCGCTAGAACTGCCGTCGGATAAATCTAAATCATAGGCCTCTATGTCCTGCGTAGCTTTTTTAGGTTGCGCGTCGATACGTGCCATCAGCTCATCAAGCGACAGCTTTGGGCTGGGTGCGGGCTCCAAGCTTTGCATCAGCTCGCCGCCCAACTGGCTAAGCCGGCTGTAATTTTGACGGCACTGACTGCAGAACTCTAAGTGCGCCGACACACACAGTGCTTGCCCTAAAGGCAAGGTTCCGGCGGCGTAGCCTGACAGCCAATCGCCACTAGGATGTTGGGTAATCGCCATTCTATTGCCCTCCTATCAGCAGGTGCATTTTCTTTAGCGCTAGGCGGATCCGCGATTTGATCGTGCCCAACGGCAGGCGTAACTCTTCACTCGCCTGCTGGTGACTGCGGCCCTGCAGATAAACTTTATGCAATACGTCGGCTTGTTCTTTGGGCAGTTTTGCCAGTCCGGCGTTAATTGTCTCTTGTGTCATTAAGGTTTGTGCGGCCTGAAACGGGTCCGGGCCTTCGTCTTCCATATTTTCAAATAAATCGTCAGCGTCAATGTTGGTGTTGTAACGGCCGTTTCGACGCAATGCATCGATGCGGGCATTACGGGCCAAGGTAAACACCCAAGTATTGGTGTTGGCCATGCTCGGGTTATAACTGGCGGCCTTATTCCAAATCTTGATCATTACCTCTTGCGCAAGATCGTCAGCCACCAAGGTAGCGCCCGGCTCTTGCGCCAAACTATACGCTCTAAGCAGTGGCACATAGTGCTCAAATAGCTTGGCAAACGCCGCCCGGTCTTGGCTCTGCCCCACGGCCTTAAGCCACAGCTTGAGCTGCTTTTGCTGGTCTGCCTTTTGTTGTGCCTGCACCATATTGATGGCTATGCCCTTTTTTGTGGCAGTGCCTACAGCCTTGCTTAGACGGCACGCCTTTGTTCTGGTTGATCATATTTTTGCGTATCTGGTTATTTTACGCACCAACTGATTCGTTGGATCACCTGATCCAACTGTTAAAAGATGGCGTATTCTTAGTAACACGTCACTGATTTATCCGAGCCGACTATGCCCAACAGCGAATCCACCATAGCACCTAGCACTCAATCCAACCGGTTGCTGAACGATTTTAAACAGCTCTACCAGAACCTTGATGAAAGCAGTATCTCGCGGCTCGATCAGGTCTACGCGGCCGGTGTGAAGTTCAAAGATCCCGTGCACGATATAGAGGGAGTGGTAGCCCTGCAAGATTACTTATCGGCCCAATCAGAGGGCTTAACCGAGTGCCGGTTTGAATACTTAGATGAGCTGATCGGCGATCACAGCGCCTATATTAAGTGGATTATGCGGTTTCGCCACGCCAAATTGGGCAACCGATTGATCAGCGTGCGCGGGGTATCCCATGTACATTTTAGCGACAAAATCGACTTTCACGAAGACTTATACGATATGGGCGCGCTGCTCTATGAACAAATACCGCTGGTGGGCACCATTACCCGCTGGCTAAAAGCGCGCTTAAGCCGCTAATCAAGGAGGATACATGACTGCCCTAACAGAGCTACCCGATGCCCACAAGGCTGACGCCAGCGCCGAGATTAGCTGGATTACCGGCGCCAGTAGCGGCCTGGGCCGGGCGCTAGCGCTACAGCTAGCGCAGCAAGGTCACTGGGTTATCGCCAGCGCTCGCAACGCGCAAGCCTTAACGCAGCTCGCCGCCGATAACCCGGGGCCGGGCCGTATACTCACCGTGGCGCTAGACGTTACCGAGCGTGACAGCCTGCGTGCCGCCAGCGATCTTATTAGCGCCAAGCTGGGCCGCATCGACCGGCTTATCGCCAATGCCGGCGGTTGTGAGTACCTGGATTTTCCCAACCCGGATTGGCGAGCAATTGAGCGCGTTTTTGCCGTAAACTTTAACGGTGCTGTTGCCAGCATTGAGGCCGCGTTACCACTGTTGCGGCTCAACCACCGGCGCGGCCACATTGTCGGCGTTGTCTCGCAAGTGGTGAAGGCGCCGTTTACCCGGGCCGAAGCCTATGGCGCCTCCAAGGCTGCCCTCGGCTATTTTCTCGACAGTTTGCGCCTCGACTTAGCCCCCGAGATCGACGTTACCGCTATTTATCCAGGCTTTGTCGACACCCCGCTAACCGCCAAAAATGATTTCTCTATGCCGTTTTTAATGGATGCTGACGACGCAGCGGAGCGCATGGCCCGAGCCATCAACAAGCGCGCCATCAACATGAGTTTTCCGCGCCGGTTAAGTTCTATGCTGTGGTTAGCGCGCCGACTACCCGGCTTGTGGCGGCGCGCCATGAGCAATAAAAACACCTCTGAGAACACCCCATGAAAATCGCAATTATTGGCGCCGGCATCTCCGGCCTAAGTGCCGCTTATTACCTAAAAGACGAGCACGAGCTGCATATTCTTGAGCGCGACAGCCGTGTCGGCGGCCACACGGCTACGGTGAAGGTCGAGGTGAACGGCAAACCGTACGCCATTGACACCGGATTTATCGTCTATAACGATTGGACTTACCCCAACTTTATCGCCTTGATGGATGCGCTAGGCGTCGCCACGCAACCCACCGAAATGAGCTTTAGCGTCAGCTGCGACACCACTGGCGTAGAATACGGCGGCAACAACCTCAATACGTTATTTGCCCAGCGGCGCAATTTACTGCGGCCCTCTTTTCTGGCAATGGTGCGCGATATTTTGCGCTTTAATAAAGAAGCGATTGCCGAGCTTGAGAGCGAGCGCCTCGACCCCGACATTACCCTCGGGCACTACCTGCAAGAACGTGGCTACAGCCAGAGCTTTATCAACCATTACCTTATTCCTATGGGTTGCGCCATTTGGTCTGCCTCGACGCAAACCATGCTGGAGTTTCCGTTATTATTTTTTGTGCGATTTTTTAAAAATCACGGCTTACTCAGTGTTAACAACCGCCCCCAATGGCGAGTTATCAGCGGCGGCTCGAGTAACTACTTACCGGCATTAACCCAAGCCATCAAAAACAGCGGCGCCACCATTACCACCGGTGTCGAGATCGCTCAGGTAACCCGCCGGCAGGATAAAGTTATTATTGAGCACACCAACGGCCAACGCGACGAATACGACCAGGTTATTTTTGCCTGTCATAGCGATCAGGCGCACGCGCTACTTGGCGACAGCTCGCCAGACGAAAACTCTATACTGGGCGCCATCGACTACCAATCCAACGAAGTTGTACTGCATACCGACACGCGTTTATTGCCAAAGCGAACGCTAGCCTGGTCAAGCTGGAACTATCGCTTGCGCCAGCACGAGCAGCAGCGGGCTGTGCTGACCTACAATATGAATATCCTGCAAAGCATCACCAGCGACACAACCTTCTGCGTTACACTTAATGACACCCAGGCCATTGATCCAGACAGAATTTTACAGCGCTTTAATTACGCCCACCCAGTATTTACCCGGCAGGTCATTGAGGCGCAACAGCGCTGGCGCGTTATTAACGGCGTCAACCGCACTTGGTTTTGCGGCGCCTATTGGGGCAATGGTTTTCACGAGGACGGCGTGGTCAGCGCCAAACACGTAAGCGATGCCATTAGCGCAAGATCCAACGACCCCGCCGTAAACATTGAGACAGACCGCCGTGAGTGAGCCGGATTTAAACGCAAACACTGGCATCCAGCACAGCGGAATCTATCAAGGCTGGGTCAGACACCGTCGTTTTCGTCCGCGCAAAAACGCTTTTTTGTATAGCGTCTTTATGATGTACCTCGATATAGAAGAGATTGATAGCGTACTGGCACAATCGCCTTTTTGGTCAAAAAGCCGTTGGACACCTGCGTGCTTTAAGCGCGAGGATTTTTTGGGCGACCCGACGGTGAGTTTAGATACCGCCATTCGCAGCGAAGTTCTTAAAAAAACTGGACAAGAACACACCGGCCCTATTCGCGTACTCGCCAACCTGCGCTACTTTGGCTATGTGATAAACCCAATCACCACTTATTACTGCTTTAATAAGCAACAACAGTTGCAGTTTATTGTCGCCGAGGTGACCAACACCCCTTGGGGCGAGCGTGTGAGCTATGTCCTACACTGTGATCCGAAGCCCGAGTCATCGCGTAAATCAAACAAGGGCTCACGCTTTAACGAATTTACCTTTAACAAAGATATGCATGTCTCACCGTTCAACCCTATGAGCATGCAATATCACTGGCGCAGTAATGTACCAGGCAAACGCCTACTTATTGACCTGCGCTGCACGCAAGAGCAACAAAATGTACTGGATGCGACCTTAGCGTTACAGCATCAGCCAATTAGCCGTAGCGCCCTCAACCGCATTATTTGGTGCTATCCGTGGATGACACTGAAAGTCGTCGGCGCTATTTACTGGCAAGCCCTTAAGCTCTGGATTAAACGCGTACCCTTTTACAGTCATTCGGCCAAACTAGGCAATAGCCACCGAGCCGCAAGCGAGAAAACAAGGTAACCAACCATGACGATGGAGTCACTTAAGCGTTCGCGCATCGCCCGACAAAACAAACCCAGCGTATTGGATCGTATTGCCAAGCAACAAGTTCTGAAACAGTTAAAATGTATTGCGTTGGGGCGTTTGATTATAGAGGACGACGGCGAGATCATTTGTTTTGGTGAGGCCAGCGCCGATACTGAGATTCACGCGCACATCATCGTGCATCGGGCCAGCGCCTACCGTGGGTTTATGTTGGCCGGGTCAATCGGCGGCGCCGAAGGCTATATGGCAGGCAGCTGGAGTTCACCCAATTTAACCGCACTTACCCGGCTTATGTGCGCCAACTTAAACTTACTCAACAACGTCGACAGCTCGCGTTTTGGGCTGGGCCGTTTACTCGAAAAGTTTTACCACTGGTCGCGCCGCAACACCGAAGACAACGCACGCGCCAACATTGCCGCCCATTACGACTTAAGCAACCAGTTTTTCTCGCTGTTTCTCGATCGCAGTATGATGTACTCTGCCGCTCGCTTCGCAACCGCCGACACATCGCTAGAAGATGCCGCGCTGGCAAAGATAGATAATATTTGCCAAAAACTAAACCTTACCCCCGGCGATCACCTGTTAGAGATAGGCACCGGGTGGGGGGCCATGGCGATTCATGCCGCGCGCCATTACGGCTGCAAAGTTACCACCACCACCATATCAAAAGAACAGTATCGCCACGCCTGCGACGAGGTAGAACGCGCTGGACTCTGCAGCCGGGTAACGGTATTGTGCGAGGACTACCGCAAGCTCAGTGGCAGCTACGACAAGCTCGTGTCTATCGAAATGATTGAGGCGGTAGGCCACGAATACTATCGCGAGTATTTTGCTACCTGCTCCAAGTTGCTTAGGCCCCACGGGCTGATGCTGCTACAGGCAATCACGATTCCCGACCAACGCTATGACTACGCCCGACGCTCGGTGGATTTTATCCAAAAGTATATTTTTCCCGGCGGCTGCCTACCCAGCGATCGTGAAATAACCGCCCAACTTAGCCGCCATACCGATATGCAAATGGTTGCAATGGAAGAGATAGGCGAAGATTATGCTCTCACACTGGCGCACTGGAACCGGCGCTTTCACGACAAGCTCGATGAGGTAAAAGCCCTCGGATTTAGCGATACCTTTATCCGTATGTGGGAATATTACCTAAGCTACTGCGAAGGCGGTTTTAGCGAGCGAGTCATTGGCACAGGCCAGTTTTTACTGGGCAAACCTCAATGGCGCAAGTCTTTTCCCAGAGCAACCTAACATATGACTAACCGCCAAGCGCACATTGTTCGACTCATTACCAATCTAGCGCTATTTCAAGTGGGCTGGTTTGTCTGCTTGTTGGGCGGGTCTGTGTGGGCACTGCCGTTTACCGCACTTGCACTGGTGATTCACGCAAAATTCATTCAACACTCACCACGGGAGTGGCGGCTGCTGGCAGGCTTTGCATTAGCCGGTATTATTTGGGACGGCCTATTAATGAGTGTCGGCCTGATAAGCTTTGCACTGCCACAAGATACCGTACTGATCGCGGGGCAATTCGCTATTATCCCAACATGGCTTATTTGCCTTTGGGTGCTATTTGCCACTACGGTTAATCATTCACTCTACTGGCTTGCCCCTTACCCTTGGCTTGCAGGCTTACTAACCGCCTTTTTTGCACCGGCGAGTTATTACGCGGGTGTACAGTTAAGCGAGGCACAGTTATCGCAACCTTACTGGCAACCGCTGCTCGCCGTAGCCTGCGGCTGGGGCGTCGTATTTCCACTGGCGTTACGTTACTGCCAGCGCCGCTGTCGGCCCCGCGAGGAGACACCGCTATGAATAGCTTATATAAAATTCTCTCGCGTCGCAGTAGTGCCCTATTGACCCTGCTACTGGCGACGACGCTCTATGGCACGGCGACAAATGCCGAGCAAGAAAACGCCCTTACTAAGCCAACAAACGTCCTCGGAGAAGCTTTTCGTCAAGGTAGTGACCAGTTGCTTTATCGCGAGCTGCATGAGTACGCGATAGACAGCAACGGCGAGCTCGAACATCAGGTAACCTATACTCAACCAGACGGCTCGGCCTGGGCGGAAAAACAAATACGCTACCATGATCGTGCCACGGCACCTGACTTTGAGCTAACTGACAGTCTGAACCGCGAATCGCTCAAAGTCACTGTCACCGAGAGCATGATTAAGGTTGCTCACACACAAACCGATAAAACACAAGAGCACCAGTTAGATAGCAAATCACCTTTGGTGGTCGACGCCGGATTCGATCCGTTTGTCCGTCAGCACTGGCAAAGCCTTAGCCATGGCAACTCAGAAACGTTCTTCTTTCTGCTACCGCGCCGAGAGAAACTGGTTGAGCTTAGATTAACACCGCAAAGCTGCAGCGATTTTGAGCCCGATCATTACCTATGTCTTGCGCTAGAAATTAACAACTGGCTACTGCGCATGCTGGTTGACCCCATCGAGCTGACTTATCAACGGGACGAGCGCCGTTTAATCCGCTACCTAGGCGTGTCTAACCTCAGCTTTCCGGGCGAGGAAGACAGCCCTCAAGTGGACATACGTTATCGACCGGTCACCGACACTGCCACTCATTAACGTTGCGTTTAACTTCGGCGTACAACACAATTACTTTGTTTCTTTAGCGGAGCGCAACCATGGTTTCTTCTTGGGACATCATCATCCTAGGCTTTCTGGGCAGCTTGGGGGCCGGCATGATGACCGCAGTAGGCGCTGCCGGCATTATCTTTATTCGTCAGTTGTCAGCGCGCAGCGAGGATATGCTGCTCAGTGCAGCAGCCGGGATTATGCTAGCCGCTGCTATTTTTTCACTGTTATTGCCAGGTATTAATCAAGCGCAAGTCCAAGGCCACAGCCAAAGCAGCGCTGTCCTTATCGTGCTAACGGGGATGCTGCTAGGCGCCGCGCTACTGGCGCTCATTCACCGCTACACGCCGCATCAACACTTTCAAAAGCCGGAACCCGGCATCGACGCTAAACACCTACAGCGAATTTGGCTATTTGTACTGGCAATTACCCTGCATAACTTTCCCGAAGGCATGGCGGTGGGGGTTGGTTTTGCCAATGGAGACATCGACAACGGTCTACCTTTGGCAATTGGTATTGGCCTGCAAAATATCCCCGAAGGACTAGCGGTTGCGGTATCGTTAATGGCCGTTGGCTACACGCGGCTTTACGCGTTTGGCGTAGCGACCTTAACCGGTTTACTTGAGCCAATCGGCGGGCTATTTGGGGCAACACTCGTCTCAGTGGCAACACCGTTATTGCCTTGGATACTGGGCGGCGCAGCGGGTGCCATGCTATTTATTATCAGCGATGAGATTATTCCCGAAACCCACCGCCGCAACCACGAAGGCGTTGCCACTTTCTCGCTGCTGGGCGGGTTTTCGGTCATGATGTATCTCGATACCGTGCTGGGTTAAACCCAGCCAAAGAAAGCCTCAACTCAGGGACTAAACGATACCGGGTCAACCGCCCGGTAACGCATAAAATCGTAAATACCGCGATCCTCGACGGTGACAAACCCTAAGCGGCGATACCATTGCCGCGCCGAATTTTGTTTATCAACATGCAGAGACACACTCACTCCCACTTGACGTGCCTCAGCCAAAATGGGCTGTAACAACCGAGTACCAATTCCTCGCTCGCGGTGCTCTGGCAACAGCGCAATGTCGACAATACGAATATCATCGGCCGACCTATCGACGTACAAACGCCCGACCGACACGCCGTCGCATACCACTCTATCGCACTGTGCCCGAGGGTAATGCTGCCGATAGTGTTGACTCTGTGCATTAAATTGCATTGTCAAAAAGGCCTCAGCCTGCTCTGTGGCTAAACCCGCCAAAGCGACCTCGTGCCAGCGTGTGCTCGCGTACAACTGTTGTAAAAAAGGCCTATCCTCTGCCGTCACCGGGAACAACTCTAACGTTATCACTCGTTGTTATGCCTCTAAGTTAAGAATCACACTCAAAATCATAATGTGCTCTCACAGACATAACAAATACAACAGATTACAGCCCGACGTGAGCAAACAAAGCACCACTACGAGCAGTAAATGAGAATCGAAATTCAAGTGGGATTATTTCGCGTAAATTTGGCGTATAAAGTTAAGTTTATCCGGTTGCACAAGCGTGCTTAGAGCGTTTCAATTGGGAGATAACACTCAACTTAAAGAGTGAATACTCAACCGTGACAAGCAAAGGGTTCCAACATGAAGCGCAGAGACTTTATACGTAACACTACCGCACTCGCCGGGGCGAGCCTCATTCCAGCCATCGCCCTCGCCGACGACGAACTACCCAAGCTCTCTACCGATGACGCGCAGGCCAGCGCGCTAAAATACACCGAGTCCAGTGAAACCGAAGGCCAGCACTGTAGCAACTGTGTGCACGCTAATGGCGACTTAACAGCCGACTGGGTAGGCTGCAATATCTTTCCGGGCAAACAGGTTAAAGGCTCCGGCTGGTGCGCGGTGTGGGCCGCCCGCGGGTAATAAAAAAGTGCTTTAACATGCTATGATGGCTTTTCGTTCGCACACGGAGAGTCATCATGAACACGGCCCAGTTTGCTGTACTTACACTTCTACTTGCCAGCTGCTGGTTTCAGACATCTACCGCAGAGACAGCGCCACCCGAGCTCAAAACAACCGAGCAGCGCAGCGCTGCAGACCGCCAGCGTGACCTAACCAGTAAACCGCAAGATATTATCTCCCTACTCGAGCTGAGCCCCGGTGAAACCGTTGTCGATTTATTCGGCGGCGCAGGTTATTACGCCGAGCTGCTGGCGAGCCATGTTGGCCCCAATGGCCACGCTGTTCTGCACAACAACGCCGCCTTCGCCGCATTTGCCAAAGACAACTTAACCGTGCGCCTTGACCGCTGGGACAAATCCGCACCGTTTGAAGTTATCATCAGCGAAACCGACAAGCTCGGTTTCGCACCCAACAGCGTCGATGGCTTTTTAATGGTGATGGCCTATCACGACTTGTACCATGAAGTTCCCGAGTACCATTGGGGGCCGCACAATCGTGAGGATATTCTGGCGCAGCTATACCGCGCCCTAAAAATGAATGGCCGGTTAGTCATTGTCGACCACAACGGCGCCAAAGGGACGGGTATAAGCCAGACAAAATCACTGCACCGTATAGAGGCGTCCACTGCAATCAAAGACATTACAGCCGCGGGCTTTGTCCTACTTAGCCAGTCAGATGTACTGGCCAACCCTAGCGACGATTTGACGCTAAACGTATTTGATCCCAACATCCGCAGCCACACCGACCGTTTTGTGTTGGTCTTTGGTAAACCACAAGAGAATTAACCTATGGCGGGAACCAGCCTATTAGCACTGATTGACGACATCGCGACATTACTGGATGACGTGTCAGTGATGACCAAAGTCGCAGCCAAAAAAACCGCCGGGGTCTTGGGCGACGACTTAGCCCTTAACGCCGAGCAAGTCACCGGCGTTAAAGCCGAGCGCGAGCTGCCTGTGGTGTGGGCCGTGTTTAAAGGCTCGATGCTAAATAAACTGATTCTGGTGCCGGCAGCGCTGTTAATCAGTGCATTTATACCGTGGCTAATTGTACCGCTGCTAATGCTGGGCGGCGCTTTTTTATGTTTTGAGGGCTTCGAGAAAGTTGCTCACAAATGGTTGCACCCCAAAGACCAGCAAGATGCCGCGCGCAAAGCGCGATTGGCCGCCTTGGCACAAAGTAAAACCGATATGGTTGCCTTTGAAAAGGGCAAAGTAAAAGGGGCGATTCGAACCGATTTTATTTTATCGGCCGAGATCATCACCATTACCTTGGGTGCTGTTGCGGAAGCGGATTTAACTCAGCAAATTATCGTACTGAGCATAATTGCATTGACCATGACTATTGGCGTGTACGGCCTAGTGGCAGGCATTGTTAAGATTGATGACGCGGGATTGTGGCTAAAACAAAACCGTGAGGCTAAATGGCAGCAGGCGTTAGGTGGCTTACTTTTAGCAGCGGCCCCTAAACTGATGAAGTTTTTATCGGTCGCCGGTACCATTGCCATGTTTTTAGTGGGCGGCGGCATATTAGCCCATGGTTTTGCCGTACTGCATCATTTTATCGAGCACAGTGCCGAGTGGGCGGCCAGCTTGCCCACTGGCGGCACTGTACTTGGCGCACTCCTCCCGACATTAATGAATGGCGCTATTGGGATTGCGGCGGGCGCGTTGCTGGTGGGCGGTGTTACATTGCTTAAAAAGCTAAAACGCTAACTTTTTGATTGCTCGCCACTGCTATCAATAAGCGCTTGCACCAATGCACGGTTGGCTAAAAACCACACGCTAACAGCACCAATAACCGGCAGCATTAAATACCCAAACTGGTAGCAGAAGGCCGCCACTTCTTGCTGCCATTGCGCAACTACCACTTGCTCCGCCACGGCACTACCCATACGAAACAATATATTGACAAAAAACTCTGCTACCAACCCCCAGGCATGCATCGGAAACAGCGCGATTACCGCGATAATAACGCGCACATTGGAAAACAAAGTGTCGTTCACCGCATAACATAAAGCGAGCAACACTGGAATATTCCAGGAATACAACAAGGGGTTAATGGTTACCACGGCATTACCAGTACGCAGACCATCGCCCGCGGCAACTGTAAAGCGAGTAATATACTCCAGCTCGCGGTTAACCCACTCAACCTGCATAACCGCACCGGGGTAAACAAGGTTAATCACCCACTCACTTAAGTGAGCTGGAATAATCGTGAACAAACCGGCTAGGTAATACCAAAGCACAAAGAATAAAGGTAACCACAAAAGCACGCGCAAAAAATATCGCGAGGGAGAAAACTCAGGTGGAGGCATGTTCGGCCCCTGTTGCCTGTCGCGTCGGAATAAAGCGAATCCACACCATCCAAACCAACAAGGTATCGAGCATAATCAACGCCTGCCAAATATACAGATGCGCCCAATCAAATGCGGGCTTGTACCAAATCCCCAAATAAAACAATGAGACAATACGCACTAAGTTGAGCAGCTGAATAGACACCAAGCCAAAACTCACGCCCATCAGCTTATAGCGCCACGGGGCCGGAAACGCGACAATGGCAGCTACCAGCAATATCATCGCTTCAACGCCATTACAGCCCGCAGCTATTTGTACCGCAAAGCCCGTGGCACTATCCACAATTAAGATGCCATTAACCAATAGCTCACGGCCAAACAACTCAATAAAAAATGCGGAGCTGTGGGTTAGCGCCATGGTTAAAGGCTCAACAAAGTAGCGCTGTCCGAAGGGCAGTAGCTCTATGACAAACAGGCCCACCATGACGATAAAAAACAACCCAAAAAAACGCAGCATAATGCGCTAAACCTCCGCTGTTTTATTCGCCGTTTCAGCCACCACAAAACCGCTGGGCGCTTTTATCGTAGCAACTGCTGCCTCAACGTGGGTTACCTCAGCGGCTGCAGGCCCTTGCCACAACCAAGCCTCTAGTTCGCTAAGCAGAGCCGCAGGGCCGCAGGCCATTAGCTCAACCCGACCGTCAACCAAGTTGCGCACCCAGCCAGTTAACCCTAGCTCTTTGGCCTTTGTGGCTGTGCTCGCGCGATAAGATACACCCTGTACCCGACCCGACACTAAGTAGTGTTTCCCATTATTGTGCATACACACTATCTCTTGCATGAAACTTGTTGGTCACATTCTGTCGCTACCATCGGCCCGACATTCTTTGTTTGCCATTATGGGCGCCTATATTACTATGCCTAACTCTTTGCTCCTAATGCTGCCACGTTGGTACGCTCGCCTAAAACGCCAGTACACCGCTCGCGCCGGCACCACCAGTGGTAGTGTGGCCATCACCGTAGACACTCACGCACCCGTAGCCCGCGTCAGCGACTGCTATTTGTCTTTTTCGATCGATATCTCGGTTTTAGCGGGTGGTTTTTGGTGGGAAGGCAGTGAGGGCTCACGCCGAGGGTTGGGCACCTTGCGAGTCCCACCTCTGACATTAAAAGGCAACAAGCTGGATGCCTTAGTACAGGCATTGGGCCCATCCTATTTACGCATCGGCGGTTCAGAGGCGGACAAAATCCACTACTTTTCGGCCCCCGCCGATGAGCCGGACGCCTTAGTGCTTACACGCAAACAGTGGGATCGCTTACATCGCTTTATCGAGCGCAACGAGCTGAAGCTGATCTTTACCGTTAAGTACGGTTTGTTTACGCGCCACGCTCACGGGCTGTGGTGCGGCGACGAAGTGCGCGAGCTACTGGAGTACAGCCGCGATCAGGATTACCAGATTGATGTATTTGAGTTAGGCAATGAGCTTAACGCCTACTGGGCGTTTCATGGCGTACGCGCTCAGCCGCGCGCGCGGGATTTAGCCACCGATTATGCAACCTTTATCGATCATATTCGCGAGTACTACCCCGATGCCCAGGTATCTGGCCCCGGGAGTGCGTTTTGGCCGCGTATTGGCGAGGCGTTTAAACCGTTTTCCAATATTACCCGGCGTTTTTTACAAGAGCTGACGGCGCCCTTGGATATTGTCAATTGGCATTACTACCCGTTTCAAAGCAGCCGCTCGCCAGTGCGCACACGCGGCGCTAACGTGCGTACACTGCTAAACCCTAAATCGTTTACCGATTTTGCTAAATACAGCCAAACCCTAACGTTTTGGCGCGATCAATACCAACCCCAGGCGCAGCTGTGGACCGGCGAAACCGGCTCGGCACAATGCGGTGGGCAGCCAAAATTATCCGATCGCTTTATCTCGTCGTTTTGGTGGGCCGACCAATTAGCGCAAGGCGCGCTGCTGGGCCATCAGGTGATGGTGCGACAAAGTTTGTTGGGGGGCGACTACGGCTTGCTCGACCGGTTAACCCTTAAACCGCGCCCCGACTACTGGGTGAGCTGGCTGTGGGTAAGATTAATGGGCAATGGGGTATATCGCTGTTATCACACGGACAAACACCTGCGCATTTATGCGCAACAACACCCGGATAAAAAACACATTACCTTGATGATTATCAACCTAAAGCCGCGCGGCGTGCGAATTGATGTCGCCATACCCGGAACGGCCGCAGAGCGCTATACGGTAACGGCTAAACGCCTGACCAGCCGCAAGGTAGCCATCAATGGTGTCAAACCCAAACTGCAAAAAGGCAAACTGACGCTAGCGCACTTTCCTCAACCGCAACACAGCAATCGGGTGCCGGGCTATAGCATCAGTTTTTGGCTGTATAACCATTAACTCGCTACCCGTTGCAATGCGTCGCGTTTGTCCTGCAAGGGGCTGACTAGAAAATAGCGCTTATAATCACGGCTAAACTGATTAACACTCCGGTAACCCACCAGCTCGGCGGTTTGTGTAACATTTAAATCGTCACGGCTTAGCAGCATTTGTGCCTTTAAAAGGCGCAAGCGTTTAATGTACTGCAGCGGCGAACTTTGGGTGACCTCTTTAAAGTGCTGATGAAAGGACGAGACGCTCATATGCGCTTGTTCGGCCAACTGCTCGACACTTAAGTCAGCGGCGATATCTGTGTGCATAAGCTCCAGTGCCTGCACCACCCGCGAGTAATTGCCGCTGCCATCCACTAACGCCCTTAACGCCGGCCCCTGCGCGCCGCTTAGGGCTTCAAATATCACCTCGCGCTCCCGGCTCGGCCCCATCAACTGTGCCGTTTGCGAGTCAGCCAACGCCCGCAGCAAGCGCATCACCGCTTCTTCCATTGCATCAGTCATGGTCACCGAAGCCATAGGCTCAGGTGAAGCCTGCACAGTGACGGCCGGCGCGTCTGTCGCATGCACCAACTCTGCCAGGGTGGCGGGGTCGATACGCACCGACACCCCCATTAACGGCGCCTGCTCGCTGGCAAAGGTCTCGCACTCAAACGGTAAAGGTAGCGTTTGTACTAAATAGTGCCCCGGGTTGTAGTGAATTTCACGATCACCCAAATAGCCAATTTTGCGACCCTGTGCCACAAAAATTAAACTTGGTTGATACACCATAGGCGTTCGTTTTATGTGCTTGTGACTGCCAAACACTGTCACGCTAGGCAACGCCGTCTCGGAGTATCCGTCATGCTGCAACAAAGGCTCGATTAGCCTCATCATCGCCGGTAAATTCATACTGCCGCCTAATCACCTGCCATTAATTCAACTTAGTATGCCAAGCTGGCCGCATAATAACGAGGACAATACAAACAAATTTAGAGGAATGTGCAAAAACCAGCGACAAACGAGTGATCCAAACCGCTCCTGCTGACGCACAATAACGGTCTACTTTGACTTAAGGAGAAATTCCATGAGTACCACTTACTCTTATGCCGCACAATCCGCTAGCAGCCCCTTAGCCCCCTACGAGTTTAACCGCCGCGAGCTGCGCGCCGACGACGTTGCCATCGACATCGACTACTGCGGGGTGTGTCACACCGATATTCACTTTGCCGAAAACGATTGGGGCATGAGCGTCTATCCGGTCGTGCCCGGTCACGAGATCGTCGGTCGCGTTAGCGCTGTGGGCGATAAGGTCACCAGCCACAAGGTCGGCGATTTAGTGGGCGTCGGCTGTATGGTGGACTCTTGCCGCAGCTGCCCGGCGTGCGAATCCGGTCTGGAGCAATTTTGTAAAGACGGGTTTGTCGGCACTTACAACGGCGAAGATCGCCATGATGGCTCTATTACCATGGGCGGTTACTCCGACAACATCGTGGTAAGCGATCGCTTTGTGGTGAAAGTTCCGGCCAAGCTTGACCCGGCCAGTGCCGCGCCCATCTTATGCGCCGGCATTACCACTTACTCACCGCTAAAGCACTTTGGCGTTAAAAAGGGCGATAAAGTCGGCGTGATTGGTATGGGTGGACTGGGCCATATGGGCGTTAAATTCGCCAAAGCCATGGGCGCCGAGGTCACTATCTTTACCCGCTCAAAATCAAAAATCGCCGAGGCAAAAAAGCAAGGTGCCGATCATGTGATTATCTCGACCGATGAAGCGCAAATGACTGCTGCCACAGAGCAGTTTGATTACCTTCTGGACACCATCCCGGTACAACACGATTTAAACCCCTACATTAATTGCCTCACCTTTGACGGCGTGCATATTTTGGTAGGTTTATTAGAGCCGGTAGAACCCGCGCTGCAAGCCGGCGGATTAGTCATGCGTCGCCGCGTATTGGCTGGCTCTTTGATCGGTGGGATGCCCGAAACCCAAGAGGTTTTGGATTTTTGCGCCGAACACGGCATTACCTGCGATATCGAGATGTTAAATATTAAAGACATCAACACCGCCTACCAGCGGATGAAACAAGGCGATGTGAAGTACCGCTTTGTGATTGATATGAAAAGTTTAAAAGCTTAATCGGCGCGATAAACAGCTGCGGCCTAGCGCCGCAGCTTTTGAAACTGCGATAACTCCCAAGGTCGCATGGCCATTAAAATACCAATGTGGGTACGCTGGCTGAGCGGCAGCTTTGTATCTACCCGGTTCAACTCTTCGGCCTCCGCGGTAAGCTGCTCTAAACGCCGCTGCAAATGATGAATAGACGCCTGTGAATAGGAGCCGCGCAAGTAAAACCGAAAACTCTCTTCCTCGGTAAAGCTGCCCTGCAAAAATTTACTGATCACATCCTCGGTAATAAATCGCTCTAACGGCCCGCCGGGAATCCAGCGTAGGTTGCGCGAAATTAATACTTTGTATTTGTTACCCGGTAATAACTGCAACAACTTTAAACGATCGAGCTGGGCCAATAACTGCACGCACTCATGCTCAGAGATGCGGTAGTGCTCGATGATCTCTTCATAGCTCCAACCATCACGCACGCACACCGCCACCAAACACAAGGTGGGGTTATCCACCAACTGCTGCTCTTGCTCCTGACTTAGCTGGGTAATCTCACTGTTGACGGGCTCGGCCAGAGCAAAAAAATCATGCAGGCTTAAATGCAGCACGCGGCAAATTTCCTCTAACCGCGCCAGGCTCAAACTGTGCTGCGAGAACATACGCTTGACGTTGGCCTCGCTCATATCGAGCGAGGCGGCAAGGTCCCGATAGGTAATACCGCGCTCACGCAACAGGGTCTTTAACGCATCGCAAATCTTAGGTATCTGACTCAAAGTATACTATCCATAGACTTAAAGAGTATTAAATCGCTACACTATCACTTTCGGTTTACTTTAAATAGCCCTCGATTAGTATGGCTCCTGCTGGTCAACAGCAACCACTAATGGACATTAAGTAAACGGAGAACAACATGAATAAATCAACAAAACAAATCGGACTTTTCACGTTATTAGCCTTGTCTGCTCTGCCCGCCTCTGCGGCATCGCAAAACGCCAGCAAAGCGGCCGAGCACTCCGCACTGGCCGCTGGGCACTCTGCCACCGCTGGTGCTCAAGTCGTTAGTGCGGCGGTCGCCACACCGCTCGTAGTGGTGGGCGAAGTTGGTAAAGCGGCCGGCAAAACCGGTGAGAAAATGATGGAGTTTGCGCTTGATGACGAGCCGTTAGAGATTTCAGATGATACCATCATTGCCGACCCGGCCCCGCGCCAACATATGCAAACCGTTAACGATCAGGGAGCGATCTAACATGAAAAAACTTACCGCACTGCTGTTAATACTAAGCACCGCGGTACTGCCTACCCGCCTGTGGGCGGGTAGTGCCAGCGCCGAGGATAACCAGTTTCCCGCCGAACAAATCACCGCCTTTGCCAAGTCGGTAGAACACTACGCCGCCCAGCGTGGCGCGCGCGCCTTTATTATTGGCCGGGTAGGTCGGCCCGAGGACTCACTGCCGGAGGGTATTCGCTTCACTCACACGGCCGTTGCCATTTATTCGAGCATCGCGCTCGAGGACGGCACCACACGCAAAGGCTATGCGGTTCACAACTTGTACCAAAAAGCCGATGCGGTAGATGAAAGTGAATTGATAACGGATTACCCCACCGACTTTTTCTGGTCGGCCAAGGCCCTAAAAGCGGGAGTAATTATCCCCAGAGCCGATTTACAGCAACGGCTGATTAGCTTGTATGCCGAAGGTAAAGCGCAAGCGGTGCATGTACCAAGCTACTCGGCCATCGCTAACCCGTTTAACTCCCAATATCAAAACTGTACCGAATATACTCTCGATGTTATTAATTCGGCGATTTATCAAACCCAAGACAAAGCGAAATTAAAAGCCAACGCCAAAGCGCACTTTAAGCCAATGCTGGTGCAAGAGAGCCCTATTAAAATTTTACTGGGCAGCGTGGTAATGAAAGACATTGCGCGGGATGACCACACAGGCCCCGTTGCTACCGCCACTTTTAGTTCGATTGCGCGCTACTTAAACGAAAACAGTTTGCTCAAAGAAGCCAGTATTTTAATGGCAGACGGCCAAAACCAAGCGCTGATGTAAAACCAGAGAAAAAGCCCCGTCGCTGTATTGGTCCACACTTCGCTAAGCAGCCGTTAGTGAGTTTCGACGGGGAAGAACCGAGTAGCAGGACTTACTCAGGTTTGAGGCAAGCAGTAAGCGCTAACAAAAGGCCCCGGCAAATACCGGGGCTTTTGCGTTTGCACTTATTGATGTTTTTACTTAGTAGACTTCAAAGCTCCACAGTGAATAGCCGTAACCGGTACCGCGCGCGGTACCGAGCATACGCACATAGCGGCCAGTGGCGTTTACCGCGAGGTCATCGATACCGCCATTGCCGTTGGCCTCGGTGAACACAGTCGTCCAGTCGCTGCCATTGTCAGACACTTGTATCTGATAGCCTTTGCCGTAAGCGGCTTCCCAGCTCAGTACCACATTGGTAATGGTACGGGTTGAGCCGAGATCTACACGAATCCACTGATCGTCACTAAACTCGCTAGCCCAGCGGGTATTGGCATCGCCATCGGTGGCATAGCTGGCCAACCAATAACCACCTTCAACCGTTGAGGCATCCACCTGAGCACCGACAGCCATATCACTGCCGCCTGAACCGTTAGGCACACTACTGCTGCTGGAGGAGCTGGAGCTTGACGACTCGCTGCTAGAGCTTACCGAGCTGCTGCTAGACGACGAGCTGGATGAGCTAGAGCTATCCTCAGAGCTGCTGGACGAACTACTAGACGAGCTAACACTGGACGAGCTGCCACCGCCGTTACTGGCGCTGCCGTATACTTCCATCTCAAACAGTGAGTAACCCCACGCCGTGCCTCGTGCAACACCTTGCAGACGCACATAACGGCCGCTGGCCGCAAGATCAGTCAGCGTATCAACACCGCCATCGCCACCGGATACCGTGCGTACGGTGTTCCAGTTGCTGGCATCGTCGGATACCTGAATCTGGTAATCGCTGCCGTAGGCCGCTTCCCAGCTCAGGTTAACCGAGCTAATGTTATACACCTGCTCCAGATCGACGTAGATCCACTCGCCATCAGTCCAGCCACTGGCCCAACGGGTGCCGGCATCGCCATCAACCGCTTGCGCGCCACTCATGCCATCGGATTCGTTAGACGACGTATAAACCGCTTTGCCGGTAGCCAGATTGGCCGTTGGCTCGGGGCCGGTATCGTCGTCTTCAACGCTAAAGTCCATCCAGTTAACATTCACCACATCGCTAAACGCTAAACGTAATGTGTGTGCACCTTCGCTCAGATCGATCGACTCGGTCACAGTCTCCCACGCTTGCAGGCCACCGGTAGAACCAACGCTGACAACGCCGCTCTCCTGCCCGTCAACCAACAGGGTAATGGTGCCGCCCACTTCACTGGCAACCCGCAAGTTCAGCTCATAGCTGCCCGAGGCGTCAACATTAAGCTTGTAGTCGGCCCAGGCATCCGGCGCGATATCGCTTAGGTTTAAGAAGCCCGAGAAGTCGTCGGTTTGCTCAACCCGCACGCCATCCATATCGGCATACTCTTCGGCCTGAACACGCGAGGGTACCGAGTGCACATTGCTGTCGTTATGCACCGGCATATTGACGTAAATGCTACCCAGCTCGGTCAAAACACCCGATTGGCGATAATCAAACAAGCCATTGTACGGGTGACCGTTGCGACGACCGGTGAACCACGCGTAACGCTCGACGTCGTCATCGTTCTCAAACGAGTCGACCACTTGAATCAAAAATTTCTTCTGATCCTCCAGGGTAGTGGTGTCAATCCAGTGACTAAACTCGGTCATCCAAATCGGTTTGTTGTACTTTTTAAAGCGATCCACGTACCACTCAACACCACCGGCATCTTCCATATAGGCGTGAATCGAGATGGCATCCACACGACAGTCTGGGCAGATATCAAAGAAATCATCCAGGTAGTCGATCGGGTCGTAGTATGTAGTGCCACCTTCGCTGTTGCAGTTGCCGCAGTAATTCATGGCAACACTGACGATGTCTAAGTCGAACTCATCGGCAATCGCCTCTAAACGCGGCCATTCGGCCGCCGCCTGTGACGGCGTCATATTGGCTTGATCGAGGAAGTTGGGCTCGTTAAACGCCAGGATGTACTCAACATCGGGGTGGGCGGCAATATAGTCGCGCATACCCTGATCATCAAAGCCGCCGTTCCAGGCCATCGGCGCAAACTCGACACCGTAGTTCTGATAGATATCGGCGATTTGAATATCGGGCTTGTGACTCCAGTTGTACCACCAGCTGATGCCCTCAGAGATAGCGGCCAGATCTTCTTCTGAATGATGACCAAAACCTAAGCCGCGCTTAGCGCTTTTGGCCGAGCTGTGGCTGCCATCGACAATAACGTAATTGATGGTGGTGTCTTCCAGCTCACCGTCGCTGACGCTGACGATTACCTCGTAGCTACCCTCGGTTTGGTACTCGTGGGTAACGGTAGCACCACTGCCCAAGCTACCATCGCCAAAGTCCCACACGTAGGTAAGCTCATCGCCGTTCACATCGGTAGAGGCACTCGCATCAAAATCCACGGTAAGCGGCGCACCGCCTTGTGAAACCGAGGTTTTTATGGCGGCCTGCGGTGCACGGTTGACCACCTCGCCATTGTTGCCAGACTGCGTGGCCTGCTCGCCGCCGGACAAGTACACGTCGTCAATCGCAAGGCCTTCGATTTCGCCTACACCCAGCAGCTGGAACACCTGGCGAACATCCGACAGATCAACGTCTAGAGCAACCTCGGACATGGGAATAACGATCTCATGCCACTGACCGTCACGGGCAAAGCCGTAAGGATCGGCGCCGGGGGCAAAGTCGACCCACAGCTGGCCGATATCGTCGACACTGCCACTCTTCATGCCCACTTTAAACTCGGCGTTCGAGGTGGTCCTCATGGAGAAGTGCAGCATGCCATTGGGGTTATCAAAGGCGGTTAAGTTAAAGCCTTCGCGCGCAGTCAGGCCCATGCCGTACCAGCCTTTGCCAGTCGAATCCACATGCAATGAGCCGTTACCTTCAAGAATGCCGTCAGGCTGCAGCGCCAGGGTATCGTCCCAGATAAACAAATCGCCGTTTACCCCAAACGCAAAGTCGCCGGCATCGCGGTGCTCGGGCGTCTCGGTATAGATACCAAAGGCGCCAAATTCGGGGGCATCCAGTTCAACACTCTCGGTAAGGTAAATATTGTCCACGGCAATGTTGATCGCCTCGGCCGGGGCCGCACCAGACATGCTAAACAGCTGTTTTACGGTTTCAAAATCAACACCACCAAACTGCGACATCGGGATAGCGACGTGCGTCCACTCGCCAGTGCGCTCTAGACCAAACTGGTCGCCACCCGCGGCTAAGGTTACCGAGGCATCGCCGCCAGAGGTACTAGAGAGGCCAATAGTGATCGGATCAACCGCCTCGGTTTTCATATCAAAGTGCAGATAACCGTGCTTGTAGTTGCGCAAGTTTTGATCTTTGTGCAGCAAGCCCATGCCCCACCAATCGCCGGGGGCGATATCGTAGGCCAGCGCCGAGCTGCCCTCTGACGGTACCGTGGTGGCGGTGGTCATGTTGTTCCAGATGTACAGATTGGTGTTATCGCCCCAGTTTAGCTCGCTAAATACAGGGGTGGTTTCGGTACTGATACCGTAAGCGCCAGTGGCCAGAGTATCTTCAGCCCGGTGGATTTCGGTGTAATTGTTTTCGTATAAGCGCACATAATCCACCGCCATTTTCGCGGGGAAAGATGCGGTGATTTGCTCGGGCTCGGTCAGCTCGACAAAATTCCAACCGCCCACCGCCATATTCAAAATAATGTGCGCTGGGTTATCGCGAAACTCCGACATATTGGGGTCGGTGATATCCATGTTGAAGTACTGGATATCGTCCACATACATGGTCACCTGCTCGGGGGTCCATTCCATTTTATAGGTGTGGAAGTCATCATTGAGGTTAAAAGGCGTCTCAACATCCGCCGCCGCATCGGCTTGCAGCCAATCGCTCCAATCGCCCGACTCGTGCCACCAGTGCAGCGCACCAGAGACTGCGTGATTCACGGTGCCGGCATCGATGGCCGCTTTGTAACCGGCCTCCAGAATGTCCCACTCGCCGGATTTGGGCCAGCCATCGATGCCAAAGTTATTGCCCATCATCCAAAAGGCAGGCCACAGGCCATCGGCTAAGTCGGGCAACTTGATACGGGCCTCAATGGTGCCGTAGCGAAACCCAAAGCGGCCGTTGGTATGAATACGGCCCGAGGTAAACTCTTTGCCCTCATAGGCTTCGCGCTTGGCCTCGATAATCAGATTGCCGTTATCTAGGTAAACATTGTCGTGAGAGGCGGTGTAATACTGCAACTCGCCGTTGCCGTTGCCGTCACCACCGGTGTTAAAGCTCCAGATGGAGCGGTCTAAACGCTCACCGTTAAACTCATCAGACCAAATGGGGGTACTCTGGGCGGTGGCCGCTTGCGCCGCAACGCAAGTGCCCGCAAGCACGATGGCCTGCCAAAGGGGCTTTCTCGAAATCATCATATTATCGTCCTGCAATTCGGTTTATAGGTTTTGTAGTGTCAGGATTTACGTTGCGTGCCTGCGAGGGGGTAGCCGTGGAAAGTATCCGTTGGCGCATTCCGTTGAAGTGGCCCAATTTATTTTTGACTATCGATGGGCTTTGGGCACCTTAAGCGTGCATCAGCCAAATTTCTGACGCAATAGACTCAAGATAAGCCGGACTCGTGGAGCGATAATCTGGATGCCCCACAGAAGGCGTCGTGACCCATGTCACAATTTAGGTGACTTAGCGATCTGAGCGCTTTAACAGCTGCTTGATGGGCTCGTTATAGCTGCGGCTAACCTTAAGCTGCTCGCCGCACTCCAGAAGCACCAGATAATCCCCTTTGCTCAGCGATTGAACACTGGCGATACGATCGACATTCACGATGGTGGAGCGATGAATACGCTGAAACAAGCGCTCATCGAGCAGCGAGGCTAACTCTTTTACGGTGCTGCGCATGATGTGAGTTTCACCTTCGGCGTGGATGCACATGTAATCTCCCGCCGCATCCACCCAATCGATAGTGTGCTGAGGAATCATCCGCGCCGAGCCGGCATCGCGCACCACCAGCTTGGCCTCCGCCAACGATGGCTCATTATTCGCGACCGGCGCACTATCGGCGTTTTGACTCAGTCGCTGTAATAAATCGTCAATCGCGCCGATCAAGGGTTGCTTGGCATCGCCTTTTGAATGGCTAGATTGAAAACGCTCCAGCGCGCGTCCTACCGCGCGAGCCAGTCGCTCTTCATCCAATGGCTTGGGGATGTAATCGACTGCGTGTAAATCGAAGGCATCAAGCGCGTACTGCTGATAAGTGGTAACAAACACCACCATTGGCATAACATCGTTTTGCAGCGCTTTTATCACCTCAAAGCCGTTCTTGCCCGGCATATGTATATCCAAAAACATTAGGTCTGGCTGTAATGTTAACGTCGCTTCTATCGCCTCACGACCATTGCGACACTCGGCGACCACTTCGATCTCGGGAAACTCTGACAAACAGGCGTGTAACACCCCAAGCGCTAAAGGTTCGTCGTCTACAATTATTGTTTTTAATGGTGTCATCGCAATCGCACGTCTAGGTTAAATAGGGAATCTGAATCTCAACATTCAAACCGTGAGGTTCTACGTCGAGCAACTGGAACTGATAATTTTCACCAAACAGCGTCTCCAAACGCTCACTAATATTACGCAAGCCAACGCCGTGGCTGGGCACACTGTCACTACGTGCCTTTCCAAATCCGGGGCCATTGTCCGCCACACTAATAACCAGCCAGCGTTCATCGGCGACACGAGCACTTATATCAATAGACGCGCCTTGCTCGGTGCCGGCCACAGCGTATTTAACCGCATTTTCAATAAGCGGCTGTAGCAACAAGCTAGGCACTTGTGCGCGGCTCGCTTGTTCATCCACGTGAAAGTTAAGCTCTAACCGGTCAGAGAAGCGAATACGCTCAATATCAATGTACAGCGACAAGGTTTTAATCTCGTCATCTAACGTGGTTTTTACATTCGGATCATACTCAAGGGAGTAGCGTAAAAACTTACCTAACCGATCAATCATTGAGAGTGATTTTTTTTCGTCTTTTAGTCGTACCAAGGCGTAAATGGAGTGAAGCGTATTAAACAAAAAGTGCGGATTAATTTGATAGCGCAACATTTTTAATTGCGCCTCCCGTGCCACCGCTTCGGCTTTTAATCTTTTAATTTGCTCGTAACGGGCGCGCTCGATATCCTGCAAGTGCGCCGCGTGCTCAACCTGCAGCAACAAATAATAATTTAAGCCGTGATACAGCGCCGACCAACACAAATAAATATAAAACGCGCCAAAGTACCAACCGCCAAATTCGGCCCAAATACCTTCTTCGCCGGTAAGCCAGATGTAAGTAATCACACGCAAGGCGGTCCAGCCAAACGCGGTAAGGCCGGCAAGAAACAATGCCAACACCATACGGATAATGGCGTTAAGCGGCCAGATAGCGAGATAGGCATAGGCCAGCACCTGAGACAACACCAGGCCCATTGCTGCCTGCAGGTACATATGTTGGATATAAATCCACTCGGCCCGCTCATACCAGAGGACCATACCCATAAAGGGTACGACGGAAAGCCCGAACCAAAAAATTAGCTGGCCAATCCAGTATTGACCAGAGTCATCGTATAAAACTGGTTTTAACAAACGCGCGTTATTCATGACAGACACTTTTATTATGACAAGGGCGTGTCCCTGCCCAACATTTACGCGCTTATTTTACCCGAGATCACATAACGCTCACTAGCGTAATCATCGCTTTTTATTGTTCTCAACAATTATTCGTTTTAGCATGGCACTCTGTAGCACGATGCTTAGACTCATGTTAAGGATTATTTTAACGTCACTCCATTAAGCGTATTCGATATGGCTCGGTTATTATTGGTTGTTTCTCTCATCATTGTTAGCGCGTGTTCTCACAACAAAACGGACAATTACTATTGGTGCAGTTATGAGACCACCGAAGAGGCCTACCAAACGTGTATGGACGTCGCCAACGGCGTCGATGATGATACCGCCAATGCTGCGGGTAAGCGCGTCAACCACTAAGACTCCGGCAGCGGAATAAAATCATGATCTCCCGGTACATGGCCAAATTTGCCATCGCGCCAATCGGATTTAGCTTGCTCAATCAGCTCTCGGTCACTGGCGACAAAATTCCACCACAGATGTCGCGGGCCATCCAGCGGCTCCCCGCCCAACACCACAAAGCTCGCTCCGGTTGCACTGTGTACAATGATCTCTGCGCTGGGTTTTAACACCACCATCCTGCGCTCCGTAAAGGTAGCGCCATCCACCTCAATAGTACCCGCCATAAGATAAATGGCGCGCTCGGTGTAATCAGCGGCAATTTTCACCCGCCCGCTGGGCGCGATACTGATATCGGCATAGAACAACGGCGAATGTGTCTCTAAACGCGCATGCACGCCAAAACACTCGCCGGCTACCACTCTAATGCGGGCACCATCGGCTTCAAGCTCGGGCAAACTAGACACACTGTAATGCATAAACTGCGCAGCACACTGCTCCAACGCTTTAGGTAGCGCCACCCAAACTTGTAAGCCCATCAAGGTTTGACCTTGTTCGCGAACCCGCTCACCACTGCGCTCGGAGTGAACTATCCCGCGACCGGCAGTCATCCAATTTACGGCGCCGGGGGTAATCTGTTGCTTATAGCCCAAACTATCACGGTGGAGAATACTGCCTTCGTACAGGTAAGTCAGGGTCGATAAACCAATATGGGGATGCGGTCGAATGTCGAGGCCATTGCCAGGGGCAAAAGTGGTGGGTCCCATATGATCAAAAAATACAAAAGGCCCTACCGCACGCCGCTCGGGCGCAGGCAAAACACGGCGTACCGAGAAATCGCCGATATCGCGCATATTAGGGATAATCACAGTCTCCACCGGAACCCCAGTGTCGCGCTGTTGGCGACACTCCGGATCGGCATCGGCTAGCCTGCTCATGGCGGCTCCTGCTTATTTATTATTGTCAGCGGCGGGCGCGGGCGCCCGCAAAAAGTTAATGTTTAGTGCGTAAAATAATTACGATTATTAAAGCTTGTCAAAATTATCGGTCAACAAACAATCGTAGCGCCGAGCGTCGTATTCCATCAACGGCGTCACGTCGGACTCATTAATAACGCCTCGCGCCACAGCGTCGTGCAAACGCGCCTCTAAAGTATCACCGGTTAGCTCACCTTTTGCTTGAGCGCGAGAGAAGTTGTGCCAGCTATCGCCCAATGCCAATAGCATATGATAGGTCGTCTCTACCCGACCAACCGAATCCGTCGGATCATCGCTTACATAAACGTAACCGGCCAACTGCTGACGAACCGTGCTGTTTTCCATAATCAGCCCGCCTAAGCGGCGCACGGCGTCATCGGACGGCGCCTTGTACTTGCGACCAAAGGGAAAACTAGCGGCCAGACACGCCCAAGCAGCAGGACGTAACGGGAAATTACGGTAAAACGCCAACAGCGCTTCTTGCGCTTTATACAAAGTTTGCTCCAGGGCAAAAGTGGCGTGCACATCTTCGTCCTCGGTGCGCGGATGGGCGCCATGAAACTTCAAGATACTACAGGCGATAAACAACTGGCTGTGGACATCCCCCAACCGCGCCGAGAGCAGCTCACGGCGTTTTAAATCGCCACCCAGCACGCCCAATGCTACGTCTGCGGCAACCGCAAAAGCCGCACTCATATGGTTGATATGCTGGTACCAGCGACGAGAGAAATCATCGGCATTCACCGGCGTTGGGCTAAAGCGCGAGCCGGTAAAACTAAACAACTTAAGGCGTGTCACATTACTCAGCACATGCCCTATATGCTTCATAAACAGCTCGTCAAACACCTCTAGCGCAGCGTCTTCATCATCTGCCTGAAGGGTCTGCACCTCATCAAACAGGTAGGGGTGACAACGCATAGCGCCCTGACCAAAAATCATCAGCGAGCGAGTCAGGATATTCGCGCCTTCTACGGTAATAGCCACCGGCAACGCGCGATAGGCAAAAGCGGTAAAGTTACGCGGCCCTAGCTGAATGGCACGACCACTGACGACATCCATGGCGTGATTCACCGACGTGCGCATCAATTCGGTGGCGTGGTATTTTGCCATCGCCGTCATAACCGAAGGCGCTCCCGAATCCAGCCCCCGCGTCACCAGCTGACGCATCGCCTCCAGGATGTAGCCATTCGCAGCAACCTCGGCGGTGGCTTCTTGGACGCCCTCAAACTTGCCCACTTCCATATTAAATTGCCGACGAATACGCGCGTAGGCACCTACGGTCAGGTAACTCATCTCGCCACTGGCAGTCGACAATGCAGGCAGAGATACACCGCGCCCTGCGCCTAAACACTCAATCAGCATGCGCCAGCCTTTACCGGCCTGGGCCGGGCCACCGATAATCCAATCCACCGGGATAAAAACATCTTCACCCTTAATCGGCCCATTCATAAACGGCGAGCCAGGGTTGTGGCGCTGGCCTATCTCAATGCCGGGGTGATCGGCGGGCAACAGTGCACAGGTAATACCGTAATCGGATTTACTGGCATCGCCCAGCAGGTGCTCGGGGTCTTTTAGTTTAAACGCCAAACCCACCACAGTGGCAATTGGCGCCAGAGTGATCCAACGTTTAGAGAAATTTAAGCGCAGGCCGATGACTTCTTGGCCCTCAAACTCGCCCTTGCAAACAACGCCAATATCGGGAATCGAACCGGCATCAGAGCCGGCCTCGGGGCCGGTCAAACCAAAGCACGGAATCTCGGTGCCATCGGCCAGCCCAGGCAGCCAACGCTGCTTCTGCTCATCGGTGCCGTACTTCATTAACAGCTCGCCAGGGCCTAACGAATTAGGCACCATTGCGGTAACCGCCGCCGTCACCGAGCGGCTGGCAATTTTGCTCATAATCCGACTCTGGGCGTAGGGGCTAAAATCACGCCCGCCAAACTCTTCGGGAATGATCAGGCCAAAAAAGCCCTGTTTTTTCAAATAATCCCACGCCTCGGGCGACAGATCCTGGTCTTCAAAAATCTGCCACTCGTCAATTCGTGTGCACAGTTCATTGACTTCGTTATCTAAAAAGCTTTGCTCTTTTTCACTCAGCTGTGGCAGCTCGATATCGACAAACTTTTTCCAGTCGGGCTTGCCGCTAAACAGGTCTTTCTCCCACCATGTGGTACCGGCTTCCATCGCCTCGCGCTCGGTAACACTCATAGGGGGCATGGCTTTTTGCAGCAGCTTATACACGGGCTTGATCAAAACCGGACGACGCAGCGCAGGTACGTTTAAAAACACTGCCAGAGCCAAAGTGGGCAAAAGCACTAACCACATCCACGCCGACACAAACGTCAGCGCAAACGACCCCGCCACCAACACCACCGAACTAATCAGTAGCGGCACCTGGTAGTAGAACACCACGGCGAGCAATGCAATAAAGATAACGAGCGACAACAAAAACATAGAGGTTTCTCCGATTGGTCAAAGTGCCCGCTGACAACAACGGCACCTTATAACCATAGACGATTTCACAAGTATTATCTTGTTTTGAGCTTACTCAGCAGGGATTGTTCAGCCATCTGGCAACTGAATTTCACCCTGCAAGTAAGGCTCTACCAGACCGGCGATAAGCACCCGATTATCTGCCAGTGTACACTCAAGCCAGCCTCCGCGAGCAGAAAGCTGCCGTGCCTTGCAGTTGTTACGCTGCAAACGCTCCGCCCAATAGGGCATAAGGGTGGTATAGGCCGAGCCGGTAACCGGATCTTCGTCAATACCGGCATTGGGCGCAAAGAACCGCGCCACAAAGCCATCCGTACCCGCCGCGCTCACCATTACCGCAAAGTCGTGCAGCCGCGACAGAGCGCGAAAATCTGGGTTTACCTGTGCCACAGCCGCCTCATTCGCCAGCACCACCATCAACTGGACGCCGTCGTAACACGTCACGATATCCGCGCAGGCACAACCTAGGGCCGAGGCGATATGATCAAACTCCACATCCAGCGCTGGCCCCGGCACTCGCGCCGGGAAGTCCAGTTGCCAGCCAGTACCGTCACGAGTAACCGCAAGCGGGCCACTGTGGCTGCTAAACTCAACCCGCTCGCCTGGCAATATGCCTCGCTCATGCAACACGTAGGCGGCAGCCAAGGTCGCGTGGCCACACAAGTCCACCTCGCGCGCAGGGGTAAACCAGCGAATTGACCAAGGCGACGCCCCCGTCACCACATAGACGGTTTCGGCAAGATTGTTTTGCGCCGCAATCGCCTGCATTTGGCTGTCGGGCAACGGGGTCTCGGTCACAATCACCGCTGCGGGGTTACCCGTAAAAGGGCCTTTAGCAAAAGCGTTGACCACATCCATGGTAAGACGCACCTGTCACCTCCTAAATGTTATACCGCCGACATGCAGCGCCCGCGTGTAAAGATTTGTTTTTATGTGCTGCTCACGTTATAGACAGCAGCCGCTGGCATTAGTATAAATGGGATTGCCAATTCTTACATAATAAGGTAATTACAATGCTCGCTAAATCCCTGTCATTTATATTTTGTGCCGCAACTCTTAGTCTCAGCTTACCCACCCTAGCCGATACTGCCGTCGAGCACTACGGCCAACTCGCGGTAAAGGGCAATCGTATTGTCGATCAAAAATCGCAGCCGGTATCCTTAGCAGGGCCCAGTTTATTCTGGAGCAACACCGGATGGGGCGCCGACAAATATTACAATGCCGATGTGGTCAACTATATTCAAGAGCAGTGGAACGCGCCCATTATTCGCGCCGCCATTGGCGCCGGATTAAATGGCGGTATGCTCACCCATGCCGACGAGAATATCGCTAAAGCCGAGGCCGTAGTCGATGCCGCTATCAATCAGGGCATGTACGTTATTCTCGACTGGCACGCCCACCACGCCGAAGATCATCCCCAAAATGCCATTGCCTTTTTCGAGCATTTTGCCCGTAAATATGGCGAACAACCCAACATTATTTACGAAATTTACAATGAGCCGCTGGCCGATACCGACTGGCACACGGTTATTAAACCCTACGCCCAAAAACTAATTGGCGCGATCCGCGCGATCGACCCAGACAACTTAATTATTGTCGGCACGCAAACTTGGTCGCAGGATGTCGACAAAGCCGCCGACGATCCAATTACCGGTTATAGCAACATCGCCTACACATTGCACTTTTACGCAGGCACGCACAAGGCTGAGCTGCGCAAAAAAGCCCAGTATGCTCTGGATAAAGGCATCGCACTTATGGTCACTGAATGGGGCACGGTTAACGCCAACGGCGATGGCGCGGTCGATCGCGCCAGCACCGAGCAGTGGGTGGCGTTTATGAAACGCAACCAATTAAGCCATGCCAACTGGGCGTTAAACGATAAAAAAGAAGGGGCATCTATGCTAAAACCCCGCGCCGCAGCCGATGGTTTTTGGAGCGATGACGATTTAACAGAGTCTGGCTCTTTTGTGAAAAGTATCGTGAAAGGCTGGAGCGAGGTCGACTTTTCGGGAGACGAATAAGCCCGGAGCAATCACTACCGCCGCCACAAAAAAAGCCAGTACTCAGCAAGAGCACCGGCTTTTTTGTTGCGATGCCGTTAATCGCTATTCGCACTCGGCTCGGCGCCGGCTCGACGCTCTAGCGCCTCTACCGCCAGCGCTAAAAACATATAGTTAGTTGCGCCGCCGCCCATCACATACTCCGTTTGCTGCCAAAAAAATGGCCACTCTTTTAACTCCGGTAAATCGGGGCGAATAAGCGCAGTGCCGGATATTACGCCACCTGGAATATACGACCAATCGGCACGGTTTACCCCGTAGGCCACTAAGGCGGACTTAGAACCCACGCCAGAGGCGAACGAGTTGGTATTGCTACCTGGGTGTACCCCCAACACAAAGTTTAAAGCGTTGACATAAATATCACTGCTGGCAATATCGGGCCAGGACTTATGCACAAAATACTGCTTTACCCCAAAGTCCTGAATACCCCAACCTGCACCCCAGATATGCGGTTTATAAGGAACCCCATAAGGTGTTTCGGCAGCCTGTGCCCGTACGTGCTTTTGCTGCTCCACCACCGCTTGATGAACAGCCGCGACAAACTCTTGGTTATCAATAACGGTCATTACCCGGCCTATCGCCCACGCGGTATTATCGATGTCCGCCACAATAGCCGACTTCATATTCGTTAGCGCATCAATGTAACTTTGCTTGCCCGTTGTTAAAATAAGTTCAGCCAACACAAAAGCGCGGGCAGCAGTATCATCACTTTTGCCAAAGGCTTGAGTAAAAATCCCTTCGGCAGCTCCGAGTGCTTGCTGAGATAGCTCGGGGCTATAGTCTGCCATTACCCGCGAAGCCGCAGCCAAACCGGCGGCCACACGTAACTCCCGCGTGGGGTTTTGCTCGGTAAATACCCAGCGATCATCCGGCGTACCCGAGCGCCCTTCTTTAATCTCACCGGGCTCCAGGCTTGGGTGATACACCAGGTTGTCAGTCTGAGCCGCCGCGTCCCCCAACATTACATATTGCCGTTTGGTAGGCACAATAATGCCTCGATATAATCGCCCTAATGCTTGATAACCACCGAGCACCGTTAGCAGGCCGTGTTCGATCTGCTGCAAGGCATCATTCTTACCATCGGGCTGATGAATTTCGACTAACTGCTTTTGCTGATCAATACTGGTAGCGTCGTAGTCTAGGCCAAACTCTTCTACCATCATCGCCAACAGCCACGTAGTGCCAATTTGCGATTCGACCCGCAAGTCGTAGTCGCCCGCATCGTGCCAGCCGCCCTTATTTAAACCTGCCACTGGCTGGCCAGGTTTAAATTTTGTCAGTGTCGAAGCGCCAGAGATATAACCATCGATGTGGTTGTAATCTACCGGTGCCATCAACGCGTCGTCGTGGTGACACTTATCGTGCCAAACGCGATACTTTTCATTGACCCGCATATGGCACATCTGCACCGGTAAAAAATATTCCAATGTGGGCTGCCATGCGTGCCGCGAATAAACATCCAACCCTATTTTAAAAGGTTGCGATTTTTGCCCGCGATACGCGATTTGATACATGCCGGGTTCGCGCACCTCAGAAAAGTCATACTGCAAATAGTGGTAACGTAAAAAGCTCCCCCAGGGCTTAGGAGAACTCTCTTGTACTAACTCGGCGCCGCTAGAACCTAGCTTTAAGAGCTGCACTTTGCTCGCTTTAGTATCGTTACTGTCTTGCTCAATTACCGCAGTTTTGGGCAGGTTCACGCCATAACCAAGCTGTGACACTTGAATCACAGGCTTGTACTGCCAGTCATCAATCACATTAGGGGTTACTACCCACTCGATGGCATTGCGGCTGGCTCCGGCCGGAATCAGCGAGCGCACAATAAACCAACCGTTGTTGTGATTCGTGCGGCCATCCCACAACTCTAACCGGCCACCTTTTAGCTGCTCGATAACCATTCGCTGAGCATCGTCCTCAGGCGCCACCGTCAAGGTTTTTCCCGTCGCCAAAGGTTCAGCTAACCACTCGCCCTTATGTTTGATCATGGGGCCATTGGGCTGATTGGTAAAAATTCCGGCGCTACTGTCCATCACGTAGGACTTACCAAACAGATCGCCGGGGAACAGCTCAAAATTAAACCCCACTTTGCCAATCCAGGCGTCGGGCAACGGCTGTGAGAGATCGACTGTGACCTTAAAGCTCGCGCCCTCAAGCGGCTCGACATGCACCTGATAACTAAAATTTAAATCGGGGTATTCAATCGGGTTAAAGCCTTTGCGGTTTTTACTTTCATCCGGGTAGGCTAAGGTTTGTGAGATACGTTGGTTTTTTTCATCGACGTGAGCCTCACCCACACCGGTGGGCACCGGCGACCACTGCCCCGGCGACGTCTCTAGCCGCACATCACCATTGGCGGCGGTGCGCACGCCGTGCTGGATCACAGTTACACCGCTCTGGTGGCCATCCGGGTAGATATCGGCAAATACGGTAACGTCCAAGCCGGGCATGGAAAAATAACCGCGCTCATTTAACTCTAGGCTGCCCTCAGCCTGTACTGTTCCCGCCGTCAACAATAGGGCCGACAATAGCAGCGTTCTCATGGCTCTCCTCGTTTATAGTTAGTATGCACCTTGCGCGACTATTCTATAGCTCAACGTTATGCCCCCTACGGCTGCGCGCGTTAAGTTATTCTAATAAACGTAATGTTTTTACTGATACACCACATCTTTGTAGCTTGGGGCCAGGCGACGCAAAAGTGCATTCTGTGTCCGGGTTGGTACACCTTCGTGCTCCATCGCCTGAATTAAATTGCCAACAATGGCGTTAAACTCGGTATCGGTGTAATCGTGCCCGGCGTGAACTTGTTGCATATTATCGCCTTGATACTCACAGTCACCGCCGCTCACACTGCAAATATACTGCGCAAAACCTGCGCGAAACTTTTCGATGTCGACACCGTTAAAACGTTCAAATACACGAGGATCTTGTGAGATATTAACCAACAATTGATAGACAATGGCATCCACCCCGCTCTCGCCACCAAGCCGGTCGTAGAGCGAGATGTTTTGCGACGACAAGGTGCAGCCAATCACACTGAACGACAAAACCGCCGCCACGCAAATATTTCGTAGCTTCATTAAAAACTCCCCTGCAACGACACGTACCAGCCATCCTGATCGGGCAGTGTTGCAACCTCACCTAAGTCAACCCACGCCGCCACTGCCGAGATATGCTTATTGGGAAACCAGGCGATAAATGCCGTTTGCCAGTCATCCTCGCGGGCAAACGATAAATTGTCAGGCTTTTCACGGTACTCGACACCCGCCAGCCAGTGAGTGTTGTAAAACACCCCGGCCGAAAGCTCAGCCTGCCATTCGCGCGAGCGATTAAGGTCGCCGCCAAAACCCACTAAACCACCTTGGTTGGCCCGGGTATAACGCGCGTTACCATTAAGTAGCAAGTTGTAACCAAAAAAGCCACCTAACAAGACCTTAGTGGCCGTTATATTATAATCGGTGTCACTATCGTCTATTGCTCCGGCGGCGGCGGGAATAAAAAAGTCGTGATTTTTTTTGTATTGCACACTGGCACTGACTTGCGGCATAGCGGTGTACAGAATATCGCCTGCAAGTCTAACTTTAAGCCCCACAACACTCTGGCGAATACTGGTGTCTGAGACACCCAGCGCCGCTGATAAGGTATCGTGCTGCAACGTTTGGTCGGCTACAGATAGCTCGACGCGATTGCGCCAGCTCCAACTCGCGCCCAATACCGATAACTCATAATCCGGTGTCTGGGCCATGCTAGCAAAGGCTACCCCGCCACTTTCTTCGCGCGCCCCGTAGCCAGACAATAAAGCCATGGGGACAATACCGCCGCCGGCGGTGCCTTCTATTGTGCTAACGCCTCCCGTGGCAATAATTCTGCTGCGCTCTGCCGCCAGCGCTGGCAACGCCAACGCAAGCGCTAACACCGCCGCACTATAGTTAGCTATCGTGTATTTGCTCATCCTCGACCTCACCATCCTGCTGCAACAAAAAGCGCTTAAGCCACTGCTCGAACTCTGCCCCGGGCAAGGCTTTACTGTAATAGTACCCTTGCAACGTGTCACAGCCATTGGCCAAAAGCCAATCTCGACTTAACGCTGTCTCAACACCTTCCGCCGTCACCTTTAAACCCAAGCTATGACTTAGCTCAATGGTAGATTTAACAATTTGTTTATCGTCCGCATTATTATCCAAATCCAACACAAACGATTTATCGATTTTAAGTTCATCTACCGGCAGCTTCTTTAGCTGCGATAATGACGAATACCCCGTGCCGTAATCGTCAATCGATAACAACGCGCCCAATTGATGTAGCCGTTCTAGGTTGCCAAGGCTCTTATCCGCCTCGCGCATAATGGCGCTCTCGGTCACCTCAAAGCACAAACAGGCACTGCCAACGCGATACTTCTGTAACAAAGCTGTTACATACTCACACAAATCGTCCTCTAATAAGTCAAGAGCCGATAAGTTAATAGAAATTACCAGGTGCTGGCGTTCAGAGTGTAAGCGCGCCAGCAGTATAATCGTCTGTTCAATCACCCAGCGGGTCAGCAGAGAAATTTGCCCAGCACTTTCAATAACATTTATAAACTCTTCTGGGTTAACAAACCCCAACTGCGGATGATGCCAGCGAACCAACGCCTCCCCCCCGACCGGGAATGATGCAGCGGGAGTAATTTTTGGCTGAAAGTACAAGGCTATCTCACCGCACTCTAACGCTGGTCTAAAATCGCTGAGCAACTGCAGGCGACGCAGGTGATCTTCATCCCACCCCGAGTGATAACCCGACACGCCAACATAACTTTGGCGCGCATGATTTAAAGCCAGGTTGGCACGGCGCAGCAACAGCTCTGAGCGTGCACCATCTAACGGATAGACAGCGTAGCCGACATTGAGCTCGGCGCGAATATCGCTGGCATCAATACGCAGTGGTTGGCTAGAGCCGTTGCGCAGCTCCCATATTTTTTTAATACCCTCATCCACCGAAGTGTCCGTAATCAGCAGTAAAAATTCATCGCTGCCAAGGCGCAGGACTCTGCCATCGGCACCGGTAAACAAACGCAGCCGGCTCGCTAACTCTTGCAATACTTGATCGCCGGTTTCGGCGCCCAAGGTATCGTTGATCTGCGTGAATTTATAGATATCCACCACAGCCACCAATGCGACGCCGCCACGTTGGTCGGCATCGGCAACCGCCTGCTGGAGCAGCGGAAACACCTGCGAGCGGTTGGCCAAACCCGTTAAGCTGTCGTGCTCTGCCTGAAATACGATTTTTCGCTCGCGCTCAGAAATCGCACTCTGCATGCTGGTAAACGCCCGTGTTAACTCCGCAAACTCGTCTTTGCCTTGCGCCGCAATCGGCGAGTCATAATTACCTTGGGCAATCGTCCGGGCAATACCCGCCAGGCGCTTCACCGGCTCGGTAACGTTGCGCGCCAAGATTAAAGCAATAACCCCCGCCACCACCAAAAACGAGATAGCCAGTGTCAGCAGCTGCGTATCGAGCACCGCAAAGGGTTTTAAGGCTCGGGCTAGCGGTACTTGCAACACAGCAATAACCGTCTGCGGCTGATCGGCAATCAGGACCCGGTTGTACAGCACATCGTCGGTGCGCCACACATTGCGGGTTTGCGCTTGAATTAATTCCGGCAACTCTTGCAATTTAGTCCGCGCCGCCTGATCTAAAGTACCGCTTAAATAGTGGGCGCTGGCCTCGTCTTGCAATAAAAAAGATACATCTAAATCGGTGAGGCTTTTTAAATGATCGCTTAAGGCTTGATCGATCTCAAAACCGATACCCGCCGTACCGATCCGCACGGGAGCATTAATGGGGGAGAACACCACCTGATAAAGCGTCCCATCGATCACCAAAGGCGCATAACGCGTGCCGCCACCGGCCAGAGAGGCCTTTAACTCGGCAAACATCTCGTAGCGCTCGGCGCTTAGCTCGCCACTACTGGCAGCAAGCTTGCCGTCTAAGTCGATCACCAGCGCCAGATCGGCATCTACCCGTGCAGCGTGATTAGTCAGCGCCGAGCGAATGGTGGCGCGCTCGCGGCTTGCCACCGCCTGCTTAAAGCCAAAATCGTCCGTCAGTACATTAACCGATTGCGCTAATTGTCGGGCGCGGGTAGTCATTAACTGAGAAAATAAGCTGCCACCGCGATCGAGTTCACGATAAACATCGTCGATAACCGCATCGCGAATCACCGTGCGCGTAGCAATATAGGAGGACGCCTGCAGCAAAACGACCATGCCTAGCAGTATCAGTACGAGTTTAATGCGATAACGCATCATAAAATCGGCCGCTTATCGATCAAACAACTGTTCCAGCTCGGTTTTTGGTTCACTGTTGCGCGGATCGGGCGACAGCGGCGTTAAGGTTACGCTCACCTTTGCGTCATCGCCATTAAGCGTTACCGTTTGCACGGTCGGCTCTGCACTGCGCGGGTGCTGAATTTCAAGCTGATACTCGCCCGCCGGAGCGGTAATACGCGCATTCCCCCCAGCATCACTCAAAGCATAGTATGGGGTGTCTAATACATACACGTAGCCCACCATCGAGTCGTGAATATTGCATCCCAACACAACCTTACCGGCGGTATCAAACTTGACCGGCTCTGCGGTTGAACCATGGTAGAGCTTGAGTTCAAAACGCTTTGCCGGCGAAAAAGAATAGACATGATGGCGGATATCATCACTGTTGGGAAAGCGCACCCAAGTACCGGCCTGAACTGGCACCACGTAGGGCACAAACTCACGGCCCACTTGGTCCATAATCGCGTAGGTTGCGGCGGGAGCGAGCTGGGGTTCCGAGCCGCGCAGTGCCACCACCGCATTTTCTACGCCCTGCCCCTGAACATCGAGTACGCTAACATCGAGTGCATTGGCGCTGGCACAATATAACAGCAGCGCTGCGAACCCTGTGGTACGTTTGCTCATCATTGCTTATTCTTCTCCATTGGCGACCATGCACCTATTTCGGCCTGCGGCTTTAGCATCGTAAAGTGCTTTGTCCGCACGCTCAAACACCGATTCAGCGCTCTCGCCAGCGCTAAACGCGGCAATACCGATAGACACCGTAAGGTCGACGGGCGTCTCTTTATAATTAAACGCGGTTTTGGCAATAGCGGCACGAATTCGGTCAAGCACCACAAAGGCCTGTTGCGCCGAGGTTTCCGGCATCACGATGACGAACTCTTCGCCGCCGTAGCGACCAAAAAAATCGACCTCGCGCAGCCGCTTAGCCATCGCACCGCTCAACACTTTTAACACACGATCGCCCGCTTGGTGGCCAAGCGTATCGTTAATTTTTTTAAAGTAGTCCAAATCGCACACCGCCAGCGTCAACGGATGACCATAGCGCTGAAAGCGCTGCTGCTCTAGCGCCATACGCTCGATATAGGCCTCGCGGTTGGGCATTCCAGTCAAAGGGTCCGTCAGCGCCTTGGTGCGCTGCTCTTCTAGCACTTCACGGCTGCGAGAAGCCTCTTGCTCCATATCCCGAATCCGCTCGGCCAGCTGACTTAGCTGCTCCGTGACTGGGTGATCGCGCGCCCCCGAGTTTTGATAATCATGCAACGCCGCGCGAATGTTACCCAGCCGGCTCTGAACCTGATGCTTAAGCTCATCGAGATTTTCCGCACGCAAGCTCCGGTTTTCCAGCTCGGCAAATTCACTCAGCATCTGTTGCTGCATTTGCTCGCTGGCCTGCTGCAAATCGCTAGATTGGTGCGCCGCTCCCTCGATAACCTGATAAATATCGGCCAATTGCTGGTTCACTTCAGTCAAATAGCCGGCAAAAGCTCGGGTAGCGGCCATATAGGCGGCCAACACCAAGTCTCTCACTTCACCCAGCGCGGGCAACAGGTCCGCGTTACTCAGCCCCAACCGCAAACGTTTTTGCAGCGCACTCACCCGCTCTGGCGCAATCGCTTGCGCCTCGACGCTTAGCAGCAGCTCATTGATGATACCGCGCAAATTCTCACTGACGGTTTCGCTATCGCGCAGGGTGGCGTTGGGGTTAAGTTCAAACAGGGCGCGATCTGCCTTGCCCGCTGCGGCCCCAGTCGCAGGTGCCGAGGGCGTCGCCAGATCGTCCTCCGGGGCGGAGTCCTGAGGCGAGCTGGCGTTACCTGAGCCCAACAGTCGCGCCATCAGGCCGTTGTTTTTCGCCGCCTGTGGCGGCTTTTCGGCAAGCACTTGCCCCTGGAGCTGCTCAAGTTGGCGCAACAGCCCTGGGTAAATATCGAGCCTGTCGCGTTGGCGAGTCGCATCCTGGGTAAGAGTACGCAGCTGTTTTTTTAGTGCCCGCTCTGGCGCCAATGACAGCAATTGCGCCGCCATACCTTGCAGGGCGGCACTTTGCTCGGCGGCGCTCTTGTCGCGAAACCGCTCAAACTCTAACAATGCCTGCTCTAGCCGCTGCAGGTGCTGACCAATGCTGTGCTTATCATCGCCGCGCAGACTCTGGCGCAATCGCTCCAGCGCTGCGTCCAGCTCTGGGTGTTGCCCCTCAGCGGCCAAACTGACTCGCGCCAACGCTTTCGCTAGCAACTGAAGATCGCCCTGGTATGCTTTTTCCTGTTGCTCTTGAGCCTCTAAAACATCGAGATATTTATCTCGCCATTTATTGGCCCCTTCACCTGTGATCTCCGGTTCGCGCATCGTTCTTATTCACCTATTACGGTTGATTGCTTCATTATAGCCGGCACATATTTCGACACCAGCTTGAAGCGGCCCAAACCAGCATAAAAAAACCCCGGCAGCGTGTCACTACCGGGGTTTCGTTTTTAACTCAGCGAGTCGCTGACTACTTTTTCTCGGCGCGTATTTTTTCGACCAGGTAATCGGCCACTTGCAGCATCTCGCGGTGACCACCGGCGCCTGAAGCGCTAACGCGATAGCGCCCATCCACTACCAACTCTGGCGTGCCACTGATGCCGTAAGCGCGCGCTTTGGCATCACCTTGGCGCAGCTGGCTGTCAATACCAAAAGACTCAAAGGTTTTGGTGAACTTGTCTTTATCGACGCCGTACTGCGAGTAAAACTCGGCAAAATCTTCAACATTAAGAATTCGGGCTTTTTGGATGTGCAGCGCGTTAAACAGATCCATATGCGAGTCTTCTAATACGCCAAGTGCTTTAGCGGTGTAAAAGGCGCGCGCATAAGGCTCCATTTGCTTGGCCCATACCACCGGGGTCTGCACAACATTGACATCGTCGGCCTGTTTTTCGCGCCATTCGTGAAACAGCGGATCAAAGCGAAAACAGTGGCCGCAGGTATAGGCAAACATCTCACGCACTTCGATTTTATCTGCGTCGTCGGTGCGTACGGCTTCAGCCAACTCTGTGTACTCTTTACCTTCTTCATAGCCGGGGGCGGCGGCAGTCGCTGAATCCTCAGCGCAGGCAACCAGGCTGAACATTAGGCCTAAAAAGGCAACTAAAACGCGCATAATTTCGCTCCATCAAGTGTTTATCGTTAACGATTGAATCACAGTTACATGCTATAGAACCGCCAAGCCGACGCAAGTTCCAGCCCGTCGGGAATCAGCAGCGACAAAAAAGGCGACCTTAAGTCGCCTTTTTTGCTCTCGGTCCGACTTAATTCAGGCCCGAAATATAGTTAGCGACCGATTTGATCTCGGCGTCGCTAAGATGTTTTGCCGCCAGACGCATAATCATCTGGTCGCCATCGTTGGTCCGCTCGCCGGCGCGGAAAGCGCGCAGCTGCTTCTCAATGTACTCCGCATACTGGCCACCTAAGCGCGGATAACCGGCGGGTGCATTGCCAAGCCCCGTAGGCGAGTGACAACCCGTACAGGCGGGAACACCGGTTTCTTGGTTGCCGGCACGAAACACCTGTTTACCAAGCTCAAGCGCATCGACAACCTCGCCGGAGTTGATTTTAACCGTCATCTCCTTCGAGCCGGTCAGCTGGATGGTTTGCTCGGCGTAGTGCGCAGCAATGTCTTGCAAATCTTGCTCACTTAGGCCACTTAAAAGTCCGGTCATTTCTGGAACGGCGCGGCCCGTGGTGGCCTTGTCGTCGCCGGTGGCTTTGTCCCAAGCTTGGATATCATGCAGCTGCTTGAGAATGTAGCGCTCGCCCAATCCCGCGATTTTCGGGAAAGTCGGTGCCGGACTATTGCCGTCCGCACCGTGACAAGCGGCGCAAACGGCCGATTTGTCGGCGCCCGCACTGGCGTCGCCAGCGGCACTAACAGATTGGGTCAGCGCAGCGGCCCCCATCGCAAGAAGCAAAGATAAAACATGTTTTTTCATTGGCTAACCTGTGAAGTCGTCATTTTTGTGTTGGCGATGTTGCCTTGACTTTGCTTGCCAGGCAGAGGCTGAGGGCCAATTTATCTGGCTCAACCCGGTTGCAGCCGGCATTATATACTAACTCGCGAAACTCTGAACAATTCCCCACGAAACCCGAAACCGGTACACTGCCGATTCCGCCACCCATAAGCCGCAACAACGAGAAACCACCATGCCCGACATCATCGCTTTTAACCGCGCTCACTTCACCCAAAGCGCCCCCAGTATTCGCGAATGTCCCCCGGAGTCCGGGCGTGAAGTGGCTTTTGCCGGGCGTTCCAATGCGGGTAAATCCAGCGCCATTAACACCCTGACCAATAACTCTAAGCTGGCACGCACCAGTAAAACCCCAGGCCGCACGCAACTTATTAACTACTTTGAGCTGACCGAGGACACCCGCTTGGTCGACCTGCCCGGTTATGGCTACGCCAAGGTATCGCTGGCCATGAAGCAAAAATGGCAGGCCAATTTATCGGAGTACCTGCACGAGCGGCGCTGTCTGACCGGGCTGGTGGTAGTGATGGACATTCGCCACCCGATGCAAGAGTTTGACACGATGGTGATCAACTGGGCAGTAGAGACCAATATGCCGGTGCACTTGCTGCTAACCAAAGCCGACAAGCTCAAAAAAGGCCCTGCCAATAGCGTCTTACTGGACATCAAAAAGCAGCTGCGCGAAGCCGAGGTGGACGACCTGATCAGCGTACAGATGTTTTCATCGCTCAAAAAGACCGGGTTAGATGAGCTAAAAATTAAATTGTCGAGCTGGTTATTAGAAGGTGGGCGCGAATTTGACGGCGGAGATTTAGACACAACGCCGGATAGCGACGACCAGGATGCTCAAGACTCGGACGATTAAAACGAGCTGAACCGCCCGATAGACAAAAAAAAGGCCGATAACAAACTGTTATCGGCCACAATACTGACATCCTTGGGGGGTGATGCCAGTTACGGATTTGCATGCTATGCAATCAACCTGTAACTGAGACTAGGCGGTTTAGGATTAGTTCATCGGCAACTGTAAAAATTTGTGATACAAGTCTTAAGTTTGCCCGTTTAGCTCACCAAACATCGTTTTCTAGGGATTACCCAATCGAACCCTACTGTCCGCCGCGCCAATCTATTAATTCGAGCCATAAAAAAAGCCCCAACCATATGATCGGGGCCTGATGTCAGCAAAACAATTCTGCCAAGTTGGCGTATAGCCAATAGAGGAGGAGCTCATGAAAAAGTAAACTGTTCAATGTGCTGTTACTGAGAGTCCCCTTCTGTGGAAAAGTTCACGCACTGTGTAAATATTTTTCAGTTTTTTTCGATTTTGGCGCGCAATCAATCAAAAATAGCGATTAATGCGCTTCATCCCAGTTGCTTCCCACCCCAGCTTCAACCAATAGCGGTACTTTTAAGTCCGCAGCCGCGCTCATTCGTTCAATCACGCCTTGGCGCACAGCCTCTAGGTCAGACTCTCTAACCTCTAGCACCAGCTCATCGTGCACCTGCATCACCAGCTTGGCGTCCAGCTCACTCTCAAACAGCCAGTCCGCCACACTTACCATCGCTTTTTTGATGATGTCCGCGGCGGTACCCTGCATAGGCGCGTTAATTGCCGTGCGCTCGGCGCCCTGTTGGAGCATTTTGTTGCGGGCGTTAATCTCGGGCAGGTATAAACGGCGTCCCAGTATCGTCTCGACATAGCCGGTGGCATGGGCCAGCGTGCGAGTATCATCCATATAGCGGGCGACGCCCGGGTATCGCTCAAAGTAGCGGTCAATATAACCCTGCGCCTCATTGCGGCCCAGCCCCAGCTGTTTGCCCAAACCAAATGCCGACATACCGTAGATCAGGCCAAAGTTGATGGCTTTGGCGCGGCGGCGCATCTCATCGGTGACTTTATCGACCTCGGTACCAAACACCTCGGCGGCAGTGGCCTTGTGCACATCCAGCCCCTCGCTAAACGCGCTCAGCAGGCCTTCATCCCCCGATAAGTGCGCCATGATCCGCAATTCAATTTGCGAATAGTCGGCCGCAAGAATTTTGTAGCCCTTAGGGGCGACAAATGCTTTGCGAATGCGCCGGCCCTGTTCGGTGCGGATCGGAATGTTTTGTAAGTTGGGGTCGGCCGACGACAAACGCCCCGTCGCGGTTACCGCCTGATGATAAGACGTATGGATTCTGCCAGTGGTGGGGTTGATCATCTTCGGCAGTTTGTCGGTGTAGGTCGACTTAAGTTTAGCCAAACCCCGGTATTCTAATAACAGTTTTGGCAGCGGGTAATCGAGCGCCAGCTCTTGCAAGACCTCTTCGGCGGTTGAGGGGGCACCGGTTTTGGTTTTCTTTTTAACCGGCAAGCCCAAGGTTTCAAACAAAATCACCCCCAGTTGTTTCGGGGAGCTTAAGTTAAACTCAGTGCCGGCAATATCAAACGCTTCGCGCTCTAACTCCTGCAAACGCAGCTCTAGCTCTTTGCTCTGCTCGCCCAACTGTTTGGCATCCACCAAGGCACCGTTGCGCTCGATATCGGCCAACACCGGTACCAGCGGCATCTCGATATCCATCAATACTTTGCGCAGCGGTTCGTCCTGCTCTACCTGCGGCCAAATGGTTTCATGCAAACGCAGGGTGATGTCGGCGTCTTCGGCAGCGTAAGGGGCGGCATCTTCTACCTTGACCTGATTAAACGTTAGTTGCTTGGCGCCTTTGCCGGCAATGTCTTCAAAATGGATGGTGCTTTCGTTTAAAAAACGCATCGCCAGCGAGTCCATATCGTGACGGCCGGCAACCGAGTTGTGCACGTAGGACTCCAGCATCGTGTCCCAAGCAATACCCTTTAAGATGATGCCGTGATTTGCCAGCACATTACGGTCGTATTTAAGATTTTGGCCAACTTTGGCTTTGCTCGGATCTTCCAGCAATGGCTTTAACTGCTCCAGTACCCAGTTCCGATCCAACTGCTGGGGCGCCTCTAAATAATCGTGGGCCAGCGGGACGTAAGCCGCCTGCCCCGCCGCTACCGCAAACGACACACCCACTATTTCGGCGCTCATGGCCTGCAAGCTGGTGGTTTCGGTATCAAAGGCAAACAGGTCGGCGCTTTTTAAACGATCCAGCCACTGAGCAAAACTGGTCTCATCCAACACCGTATCGTAGTGAACACTCACTTTCTCTTTGGGGGCGGCCGCTTCGCTATCACCCGCCTCTGGATCAGCATCCAGCTCGTCAATCCAGGTTTTAAATTCCATCTCTTCAAACAGGGCTTTAAGCGCGCTCTTGTCAGGCTTGCCCAGCTCGATATCGTTGACCGCCACATGCAACGGCACATCGACTTTAATGGTGGCTAGCTGATAAGAGAGGTACGCTTGATCGCGGTTCTCGGCCAGCTTTTCGGGCATCTTTTTCGCGCCGCGAAAATCCAGTTCGCGGATCGCCTCTAGGTTGGCATAAAGCGCGTCCAGCCCGCCTATGCCTTGCAGCAACGCCTTGGCGGTTTTCTCGCCCACTCCGGGCACACCGGGAATATTATCGACTTTGTCGCCCATCAGGGCTAAAAAATCGATCATCAATTCGGGGCCAAAACCGTACTTTTCTTTTACACCGTCTTCGTCCAGTGCACTGCCGGTCATGGTGTTCACCAGTGTTACTTTGTGATTCACCAGCTGTGCCATATCTTTGTCGCCCGTGGAAATCACCACTGGGCGGCCATCGTCTTTGGCTTGCAGCGCCAGTGTGCCAATGACGTCGTCGGCCTCGACGCCTTCCTCTACCAACAGCGGCAAGCCCATTGCCTTAACAATGTTATGAATTGGCTCTATTTGCGGGCGCATATCATCGGGCATGGGCGGGCGCTGGGCCTTGTACTCGGCAAACAGCTCATCGCGAAAGGTTTTACCCTTGGCATCAAACACCACGGCCACCGGGCTATCGGGGTAATCTTTTAGCAACCGCCGCAGCATACTGATCACGCCCTTGACCGCCCCCGTCGGCTGACCGCGCGAATTGTTTAACGGTGGCAGCGCGTGGTACGCGCGATACAAGTAAGAGGAGCCGTCTACTAAGACGACGGGTTTTTGATCACTCATAATTTTCTCTCGTGTGCCTTTTCTCGGTGCCGACTGAGCGCCACCCAAGGTATCGCGTTTAACAATTTGACCAACTAGCGGCCGAAACAAGCGCAAGGATACACCAAAGCCCCGCCCCTCACTCTGCGCGAAAACAGGTTACCGCAAGTGTTACCGCTCAAAAAACAACCTACCGCCAAGATAAAACCCCCAGAATCGGTGACTTAGGACACACTCTTCCAGTATTTTACAATTATCCAAACAAGTGCTATGGACTTACAGCAAAATTGTGTTACCATACGTAACAGATGGTAACAGGCCGCCACAAGCGGCCGATTACGATGACCGTTACACGTCACACCGATGTGTAACACCACCTAAACCAATGGAGGGATCTTATGAAGACCTATGGTGTTTTACTGGCAGGATTACTATTTGCCACCGGCGCACTAGCAAACGACGCCACCGAGCAAACTGATGACGGCCTTACCTTGGCTGCCAATCAAACGGCTCAAGCCATCAATGTTAAATCAGAGCAAAATTTGGCAAGCAACAAACTTAAAGTGATCGATGTCGACTTTACCGATAAGACCGACGCGATTTCTGACAAGCTAAGCGCCAAAATCAACGAAAAGTTCAACGAAAAAATGCAACAAGAGCTGAATCTGTAAACGCAGCTCCAATGCACGCACGATGATCGATCCGCGCCCGCGGCGATCAGAATGGTTGATTGGACAGATCGATGACGATACGGATATCGACGCAAGATTTGATGATTGAATTGAAAAGCTTTGGTTGTTCACCAAGCAGTAACAGCTACGACGGCTACCGGCCGACTCCCCTGGTTACCGCAGAACGTGAACAACCAACGGTTTTTTCACCACCTACCGCTCTAGTTGTAGCTTCCAGCACCCAGCAATACGCTTAACTAATACGCCCCCTGCAGACAACCCACTAGCGCCGTCGCCAATCGGTTCATTAGCCCTGGATAATCTGCTATGGCGGTATCACTCGCCAGCGGATCTAACACCCCGGTACGCAAGCCCACCCGCTGCGCCATTGCCGTCGCCGCGTCGGTATCGGCATAGGGCTCCACAAACAGGCACACCGCCTCGCGCTTTAAGTGCTTTTCAAGCTCGTACAAATGCCGCGCACCCGGGCGACGCTCTGGGGTTAAGGCCACATAATCTACTTGGTTTAGCTGATAGTGTGCGACAAAATGATGGTAACCGTCGTGATATACCGCAAAACCTAAGTTGCGTACCGCACTCAGCTTTTGCTCTAAGGCGGCATCAAGCGCCTTCAGCTCGGCAACAAACTGCTCAGCGCGAGCGGTAAACACCGCCGCCTGGGCGGGCACCAGCTGCCCCAACCGTTGCGCCAGCTCTTGCGCCAACACCGCGGCATTTGCCGGGTTAAGCCACACGTGTGAGTCGCGACCGTGTGCGTGAGAGGCACTGTGCCCGGCGTCGCTTTGATGTTCACGCTCGGCGGCGGCATCAGCAGGCCACTGAATAGCCGCCAAGTTAACCGCCGTTATCAGCTGCGCACCGGATAAACCGGCAAACGGCTTTTGTAAAAAACCCTCAAGTTCTGGCCCCACCCAAACCGCCAAGTCCGCGCCGCGAATCAGCCGCATATCCGACACCCGCAGGGCAAACTCGTGAGGCGACACGCCCGGCGGCAATAGTGTGCGCACCTCGGCCTCCTCGCCCGCCACCCGCTCGGCGATTAGCGCCAAAGGCTTTATGCTGACCACCACTTCGATAGGCTTCGCGCGCGCGGCGACGCCAAGCGCCAATAATGCGAGCAACAGTAGCAAACGCGCGATAAAAGTACGGGGCATAGGGGTAACCTGACAGAGTGATCAAAGACACAATAGTTATAGTATAACATATCAGTTATACTGGGTTCATGGACAATACTCCCTTGGCCTTTAGCGCCCACAACCACCAACACTGCGTCAGCGATGCGCTGCAAGCGGCCGTTAACTTGTGCGCCGAGCGCGGCGCCCGGTTAACGCCTTTGCGCAAGCAAGTGCTAGAGCTTATTTGGCAAAGCCATAAGCCGCTGGGCGCCTACGCGCTTATCGACCTACTGGCCGCGGAATCTACTCGCCAAGTGGCGCCACCTACGGTGTACCGAGCACTCGACTTTTTGCTGGAGCAAAAGTTGATTCACCGAATTGGCGCACTCAATGCGTTTATCGGCTGCCCGCACCCCGACCATTCCCACGCCAGCCACTTTTTGCTGTGCGACGAGTGCGGCCGGGCCGAAGAGATTCACTCCAAAACCGTCAGCGACAGCATTCAGCAAGCCGCCGGTGAAGCGGGCTTTGCGGTGGTATCCCAGTCGCTTGAGGTGTTTGGCTTATGCCCCGACTGCCGCGCGGATGCTCCCTCCCATGAGTGAGCCCACGACATTGCTGCAAGCGAAGCAGTTGTCGGTCATTCGCGGCAATCGCACGCTGGTGGACCGCGCCGATTTAACCGTGCACGCGGGTGAGATCGTGACCCTCATTGGCCCCAATGGCGCCGGTAAAACCACGCTGGTGCGCGCCCTGCTGGGACTAATGAGCTTTAACAGCGGCGAGTTAGTACAACAGCCCGGGCTGCGTATTGGCTATATGCCGCAAAAGCTGCATATTGATCCAAGCCTACCGCTCACCGTAAAACGCTTTTTAGCCTTGGGCGGCAGCAAACTTAACGCCATAACCGATGCCCTCAGCCGCACCGGTGCCCACCACTTACTAGAGCAGCACCTACAGGCGCTCTCCGGTGGCGAAACTCAGCGCGTTTTATTGGCTCGTGCCCTGCTGCGCAACCCGCAACTGCTGGTACTCGATGAGCCCGTGCAAGGCGTGGACGTCGCCGGTCAGGCGGCGCTCTACACGCTGATTAACGAGCTGCGCCACGAGCTGGGCTGCGGCGTGTTACTGATCTCCCACGATTTACACCTGGTGATGGCCAATACCGATACTGTAGTGTGCTTAAACGGCCACGTTTGCTGTCAGGGCCACCCTTCGCAGGTCACGGTCGACCCGGCGTACTTAGAGCTATTTGGCCATCGCGCCGAAGCGCACATAGCGCTTTACACCCACCATCACGATCACGCCCACGATGAGTGCGGCGAGCTGCATCACGATCACAAGGACCACCCACCCCATGCCTGAGTTTTTGCTACTGGCACTCGCCGCAGGCCTCGGGGTCGCACTGGTATCCGGCCCGTTAGGTTGCTTTGCAGTCTGGCGTCGCATGGCCTACTTTGGCGATACCATGGCGCACTCGGCGCTGTTGGGCGTCACTTTAGGGTTATTACTGGACATCAATATTAACCTCGCCGTGGCGATGGGCTGTTTGCTTATCGCTCTGTTGTTGGTGGCACTGCAGCGCGGCCGGCAACTGGCCACCGACACCTTGCTCGGGATTTTGTCGCACTCCACGCTCGCGCTTGGCCTGGTGGCCATCAGCGTTATCAGCCCCGGCCGCATCAATTTAATGGGCTATCTGTTTGGCGACATCCTCGCCACCACCACTGTGGACGTCATCACCATTTGGGCCGTGGGCATCTTGGTACTGATAGCACTGGCCTACCTTTGGCGCCCACTGCTATCAATTACCGTGCACGAGGATCTCGCCCACGTTGAAGGCGTGCCGGTCACAGCCGTGCGCACCGCCCTCATGCTTTTGATGGCGCTCGTCATTGCGATTGCCATGAAGGTAGTGGGTGTTCTGCTGATTACCGCCCTACTGATTATTCCCGCCGCTACCGCGCGCCGCTTAGCCCGCACCCCCGAACAAATGGCGCTGTTTGCCAGCGGCATCGGCGCGCTGGCCGTGGTTGGCGGCCTCACGGCATCGTTTTACTGGGATTGGCCCGCCGGCCCCGCCATTGTGCTGGGCACCACAGGGGTGTTTGTTTTGTCGCTGTTAAAAAAGCAAACACAGTAACCAGCGCCTTGACTGAGAGACAGCGTAAGGCCATGCACATCGTGCCAGCCGGACGATTGTCACCAAAGCTTCACCAAATTGTCGCTTAACCGTCACCGCTGTTTTTCACACTTTGGGCCATCAGACAGCTGACATAGGCGCCCAGCCATGACGACAACGGCCCGCGAGTCTCTTACTGCAACACCCGCTTCACCCTCACCCCAGGCGGTCAAGCCGACCGCGAAAGCCCCCCAAAGCGCAGTCATCAAAGGTCGCACGATCTGGATATCCGACCTGCACCTGGGTTATCGCGACTGCAAAGCCGAGTACCTGCTGGAGTTTCTCGACAGTGTTCAGTGCGACACTTTGTATTTGGTGGGGGATATCATCGACATGTGGGCGCTTAAGCGTAAGTTTCGCTGGCCCAAAGAGCACTACCAAGTAATGCTTAAACTGTACGACATGGCCAACAACGGTACCCGCGTTATTTATGTGCCGGGCAATCACGACGAGCCCATGCGCCGCTTTGCCGGCAATCTGTTTGGCCCGATAGAGATTATTGAAGAGCACGAATACACCTGCGCCAACGGTAAACGCTATTTAATTATGCACGGCGATGCCATGGACGCGTACATCAACTTATCCCACATTACTCGCTTTTTTGGCGACATTGGCTACGGTTTGCTGCTGTTTATCAACCGCTGGGCCAACCGCTGGCGCAAGTGGATGGGCCGGCCTTACTTCTCGCTGGCGGGAATGATCAAAGACAATATCAAAGGCGCCAAAGACGCCATTGAGACCTACCAAAAAGAGGCCACCGACGAAGCGCGCCGGCGCGGCTTTGACGGCGTGATTTGCGGCCATATTCACTACCCCGCATTAACCGAAACCAACGGTATTCGCTACTGCAACACCGGCGACTGGATCGAAAACTGCACCGCGCTGGTCGAGGATTACTCGGGCCACATGCGTTTGCTGCACTTTAGTGATCAGGTGCAGTGGCGCGATCAAAAAGAAGCCTTAGCCGTCGAGCAAGCGGCTTAATATTTTTGCCTTACTTTTCCCGACCAATGTGGCTGAGTTCTCACGCCGCGCACACCTTTGTGCGTGGCATCACACACTAAAGCTATAATATTATAAATAGTCGGCACGATACGCTAGCCTGTCTCCGCCAACTGCCCAAGCACCGCACAGATTGGCATCACACTACCCCCAGTGGGAAACACAATAACAATCGCAGTACCTCGCCCTGTGGGCGCTAAGGATGATTGGCCAAGCTCTCACCGGGCTCATAAATCCGATCATGATAGGGATAGCTTATGTCTCGTATAAACCGTTCTATTTTTATTCGCTCTGCGCTTGCCGCCTCTTTCGCTAGCACCTGCGCGCAAGCATTGGCCGATGCCGAAGTGACCTACACCAATGGCAGCTGGCTCGCACGCGTGGATGGCAACAGTGTCTACAGCGGTAGCCGTTACTTTGATGCCATCAACGCCGCCGTTAACAATATGGGCACCGGCACCATTAATATTCGCAACTCTGGCAACAGCGGCAGCGATGGCGGCCAAGTTTACGCGATACGCCCTAAAGCCGGACAGACACTGGACTTTCACGGCCATCAAGTAAACGCCAACGGCGGCGAGCTGGTGGTACCCGTGTACTGCGACCGGCGCGACAACATTACCGTGCGCAACCTGCATGTGGTGGGTAACCCGCGCTATGGTGTGTGGTTTCGGGGCTGCTCCAACGTCACACTCGAGAACATCACCATGGATTTAAGCAACAACAACCCCGTGGGCCTCGGTATCCGGGTAGACTCCTCTACCGCACCGGCCAGCAATTTAACGGTTGCCGGCAACATCAACATTAACGGCGCCAAAGGTCACGGCCTGGAAACCTATGGTATTGACGGCTTTACCATCGGCGATATCACCGTCACCAACAACGGCGGCTCGGGCGTTTTGTTAAACAACTCGCGCAACGGCACCGTGGGCAATGTTACCGGCCATTACAATAATTGGGGCGGCGGTTACGCTACCTTTCGCGTGGCCAATAACAATGGCCCCAACGTCTCGGTCAATAGCGTGTACTCGCGCAACTCAGGGCGCGGTTTTTTTAGCGTAACCGGCAGCAATGGCACCACCATCAACTATGTGGATATCGACACCACTACCTCGCAAGGTATTTTTCTGGAAGACGCCAGTAACACTCACGTATTAAGCGGCAGTGTAAGTAACGGCAACCCCAACTGCCAGTTAGTGCGCACCGCTAGCTCCAGCATCAATGTCTCGGGCTGCTCGCAAGTGGGCACGTCACCCGGTGGTGGCGGCTCCAACAACGGCACCGTCAACGGCGTATACCGAATCGTGCCGCTACATAGCAACAAAGCACTCGACACCGCCAACTGCGGCACCAGCAACGGCACCAATGCCCGGCAGTGGAACTGGCTGAATAACGATTGCCAAAAATGGAACATCACCCAAGTCGATGGCGACTACCACCGCATCTCGCCCGTCAATGCGCCAGCCCTCGGCTTAGATATCGACTCGTTTTCTACCGCCAATGGCGCCAACGCTTTACTGTGGAGTTATTCGGGTGGCGAGAATCAGCAGTTCCGTTTTCAAAGCGCCGGCGAAGGCCGCTGGAGAATCATCAATCGCTTGAGTCAAAAGTGCCTCGACGTCAACGCCAATGACACCGCCGACGGCGCCAACCTGATCCAGTGGGAGTGTTTGGCAGGAGCCACCAACCAGCAGTATCAGTTGATTGCGCAGTAAAACGGTACTGACAACACAGTAGGGCCACTTATAGGCTCTACTTTACGGAAAACAACAGAGAGTTTTAAATGTTAAGAACCTTTTTATTAAAATTGGGGAATTCACGTGTAAGATAACGACAACACTCAAATTGCGACGGATCAGAAATCGAGCAGGGACTAATATGGACGATTCCAAACAGAAAATTGCCCTCTTTATCGATGCAGACAATGCCCCTGCCAATAAATTTGAGGATGTGCTCAGCGAAGTGGCTAAATATGGGGTAGTCACCATTAGAAAAGCTTATGGCAACTGGAAAAAATCCTCGATTAAGCCATGGGAGGATCTTTTGCATGAATACGCTATTCAACCCATACAACAGTATGACCTAGCCAAAGGGAAAAACGCATCAGATATCGCGTTAGTGATTGACGCCATGGATGTCATGTATACAAAAGATATTGACGTTATGTGTTTTGTTTCTTCTGATTGCGATTTCACACCCATGGTAGTTAGAGCGTTATCGGAAGGAAAGGTTGTACTGGGCTTTGGAGAACGGAAAACACCGGAACCTTTTGTAAATGCTTGCTCCAAATTTCTATTTTTAGATCAAGATCAAAACACTATCGAGCTAAATCAAGAGAAGCCGAAGAACATAAAATCCGACACCAAGCTTATCAATCTACTGCGTCAGGCTATTGCCGCAACCGCCGAAGATAATGGCTGGTCGGCTCTTGGACCTGTTGGTTCTCACATATCTAATAAAACGTCATTCGACACCAGAAACTACGGCTATAGAAACTTAAGCAGCCTGATAAAAGCGATTGACCTTTTTGAAATAAAACGAGGACCCAACAACTCTTACTTAGTACGGGATGTAAGAAAACGAAAGTAATAAGAGTTATGAACGACGCGATAGCCGCGAACATTCATTCACTCATTCCTTTAATCTACAGGGTCAGAGGAATCGAAAAACCAACCCATTCCAGCGAAAAATAAACCCTAAACAAGCTAACGCTCGTTAGCTATTGTGCTCCGTATACTTTCTGTAAGACCACCCTTTTATTAATAACAATTGTTCAAGTACACTCTAATGAAACACGTTCTGGCACTTTTATAGCTAAACATTAAGCCTATCTTGAAGGACTCTTTATAATGAATAAAATCACGGCGATAATCACCTCGACTTTAATGGCAGCCACGATGGCTGGCTGCGCACATCACCATACCGCCCAAACGACCGCTAATGGTAACCCCCTTAACTTTGGCGAAGGCTTACGTACCGCCGACCCCTCGGCCCATGTCTGGAACGACGGCAAGATGTACGTGTACACCTCGCACGACGAGGAGTGTCAAGAAGACTTTTGGATGAAAGACTGGTATGCGTTTTCCTCTACGGATTTACAAAACTGGGAAACTCACGGACCTTTGTTATCGGTTGACGACATAAGCTGGGCAGACAACTACGCCTGGGCGCCGGATGCGGCTTATAAAAATGGTAAATACTATTTGGTATTTCCGGCAGGCTCGGGCCATAAAGACAGGGTTAACCCAGAGAACAGCACTAAATGGATGGGCATTGGCATTGCCGAAAGCGACTCACCCACCGGGCCATTTAAAGATGTAATTGACGCGCCTCTGTGGACATCGCCCTACGCCAATGACCCGAGCTTGTTTATTGACGACGACGGCCAAGCGTATTTGTACGTGCACGCCAAAGACCACGATTACCATGTCATCAAAATGGCAGACGACATGCGCAGCACAGAAGGCGATCTAATAAAAATGGATATGGGTGGCTATGAGCCAAAAATGGAAGGCCCCTGGGTGTTTAAGCGCGATGACAATTATTACTTCACCATGCCCGAAAACAACCGCGTGCTGAGTTATTATATGGCCAAATCGCCCACGGGCCCCTGGGAGTATAAAGGCGAGTTTATGGGGCAGGAGCACAACAGCAATAACCACCACTCTATTGTTGAGTATAAAGGTCAGTGGATACTTTTTTATCACCGCTGGCTAGACATCGATTCAGCCTGCGGCCGTCAGCGTCATAGCGCCGCTGAATATCTTCACTTTAATGATGACGGCACGATAAAACCGATTAAACGTACCGATAAGGGTGTTGCTGATTTTTCTTCGAAGACAACATCTAATTAACTTCTCTTATAGCTTTAACATTAAAAAGGCTGCCGATGATAAACATCGACAGCCTTTTTAGTAAGCAACTCTTTTATTGCACAGCCATGTAATCTTAAAGGCTATCGATAAAATCGTTAACTTCTTTTTTAGCCTCTTCCTTAGACTTGCCGTATTTGGCCTGAATCTCTCCGGCAAGCTTTTCTTGATTGCCCTCTATTCGATCAAGGTCATCATTGGTTAACTTGCCCCACTGGGCCTGCACGCCACCTTTAAATTGATGCCACTTACCTTCAAACTGATCACTGTTCATAATAATTCCTCACTTTTGTCGAACATTTGGCGTTACACCGGCAACCATTGGTGTAACTATTTCTGTTGCCTTACGAAAGACTCTTTCGAGTGTGTACTTTACTTACAGCAGGTAGCGTGCCAAAGAATTAAATGAAAGCAGTTTTAACCTCAAACGCCTTGGCAGCCTTGCTGGGCGCGGCACATCTGCATCAAATGCATTACTACTTCAAGCTTGAGGGTTCACACCCTTTTTACTTATTTTGCGTAAACACGCCTTAACTTGTAAATTTTACTGCGCTTGAGATGTTTGATTGGAGGGAACCACGACGAAGGTTCGGTTGCGATGTTATTGCGTTGCACGTAAGTCACTTAAAGTTTTTAGTGCGCGATAAATAACAGGATCAGCTCCGCCACGGCCATTAACGTGACCTTACAACCAGCGCGACACAAACCAAGCATAGAGATAAAGGCCAGCCTAACCCAAACGCTACCAAGCCAATATCTGTGGTACTAGGTAAAAGCCTCCGCCAAGCAGCAACAGCCACAAAATTCCCGCCAGTAAAAACGGTTTACCGCCACCATTAGCCAATAAATGCCAGCGGGTTTTTAACCCCAGCGCCACCATCGCCAGCGCCAACGTCAATTGCGATGCCGCCTTCAGTACACCTAATAGAAGATCGGGCATGGGCACAAAGCTGCGAATAATGCTTGCCAAAATAAATCCTAAGACAAACCAAGGGATGGTCAGTGATACTTTGCCCTGCGGATGATGGGCCGCTTGCCGCCGCTGCCAGAAAAAACCTAATACAAACACCACAGGCGCCAACATCATCACCCGCGCCAGCTTTGCCACCAGTGCACCTTGCAACGCCAGCTCGTCAATCGCTTGACCCGCCGCCACCGCCTGGGCCACCTCATGCACCGTACTACCAATATAAACGCCATAGCTGGCACTGTCGGGCGCCGTTAAGTGAAAAATAACCGGATAGCAAAACATCGCCAGTGAGCCATAGGTCACCACCGTGGCAACTGCAATACTAATATCCCGCTCACGCGCCTTAACCACAGGCTCTACCGCCATGATTGCCGATGCGCCGCACACGGCACTACCGACGCTGGTCAGTAGCGCCAAGGGGGCAGACATTTTGAGCCAGCGTACACCGAGGTAAAAACCCAGTAAAAGTACAGTGATAACCACGAGCATATCGAGCACTAATACTTGCCAGCCGGCCTGAACCAGTTGCTGCACACTCAAACTAAAGCCCAGTAATACTACCCCCAGCCGCAACATTTTTTGCTGACAAAACAACATGGGCTGCTGTGCACTTTTACGATCGGGCAGATCGGTGCTGTTGCCCACCAGCATCCCCAATATAATGGCGAGCGGCAAAGCGCCGATACCGAGCGCCGCCAAAACGGGTAGTTGCGCGGCTGCCAGCGCTAGGCCAGCCAAAGCAATCAGTAACATCCACATAATGACCTCCAGTTGGGTGCTACTGTACGGCGCACAAACACTTAGGTATATTGGATATTATTTATATAAGAGTTAAATTATTCTTATGAATGTAACACTGCGACAAATGCGTATATTTGAAGCAACGGCCAGGCTTGAGCGCCTGAGCCAAGCCGCTAATGAGCAAGCCATTAGCCAGCCGGCCGCCAGTCAGGCATTAAAAGAAATGGAAAGATCGCTCGGTTATCCGTTGTTTGAGCGCCGTGGCCGGCACTTGCTACTAAGCTCGGAGGGCGAACAAATTTTATCACGGGTACGGCAGATTCTTGAGCTGACCCAACAACTCACGCAACCGGCCACCGGCTCAGTGATGGGCGTTATGCACTTGGCAGCCAGCATTACCATTGCCAGTTATTTAGCGCCATCGCTGATCGCTCGGTTTAAACACGTGCACCCACAGGCCGATATTAAACTCAGTATTGAAAACACCAGCCAAGTGCTGAGTAGTGTTGCTAAAGGACGAGCGTTGCTAGGGTTAATTGAAGGTCCGGCAATGCACTCGGAGCTTTTGATCACACCGTGGCAAACCGACCAGCTGGTGGTTTTTAGCGCGCCGGAACACCCTTTAGCACAACTGCGCAAACCCAGCTTTAAAAAGCTTTTGCAGTATCCATGGGTGGTTCGCGAGTCGGGCTCCGGCACACGCTCGATTTTAGACGCGGAGCTTCAACGTTTAGGGGTAAAAATTAACATCGCCCAAGCGTTAAATCGCCAAGAAGCTATTAAACAAAGCGTAATTGCTGGGCTGGGCGTGGGCTGTTTATCACACTTGGCCATTGCCCGCGAGCTGGCCAGTGGTCAGTTAGTGCAACTGCCCACACCGCTTAATTTAGAGCGCCGGTTCTCGTGGGTATTAGCGCCTGAGCGGCAAGAGCAGCCTATGCTTAAAGCGTTTATCGAGCTATGTACCCGATCATCGCCACAATGATGTCGCGCTCGAGCGGCGCGCTATACGAGACTCAAGCATCACTAAACGCCGGCAACGTAATACCGCGACGAACACCTATTAACAAACAAAGCCTTGGCAAGGCCCAAAACGTTTTAGCGCGGTATCAAAGGCTGGCGCCATCACAACGCCGCCGCAAAAATTCATCTACATCGTCTAACGTCGGCGCCAAAAACCCTAAAGGCCTGCCCATAGCCGCCAGAAGTTTTACGTGGGTCACCCCGGGGTAGGTTTTACGAGTGACCGGTACGCCCGCCGCTGTTAGTTTTTGCTCGAGTGACACAGCCGATCTAGGGGTAACGGTTTCGTCATCGGCACCGTGCAAGATCAGGGTAGGCGGATTTTTTGGTGTGACATGGTTGACGGTTAAGGCATCAACTTGTTTGGTTTCGTCGTCGCCAAAGATATTCGTCCAGCGAGACTTTTGCGTGGGTAAAAAGTAATCGTGGGGGCCGGCCAAGGCAACGTAGGCGGCGATTATATCGGGGCTTAAGCCCTCCGCTTGTAGGTATTTAGCATCGTAGCTGATAAGACCTGCAATCATAGCGCCGGCCGAGTGGCCCATCATCACCAGCGAGTTGCCCTCAAGCAAGGTCTGCACCGGCTCACTGGCCACAGCTTTCGCCACGTCGGCGATAAACTCGGGGTGCTTAACCTCGGGGTAGAGGCGGTAGTCGGGCACCACTACCGTGTAGCCGTGGCGCGCTAACGCCGCCGCGACAAATCCGTACTGTTCTTTGGCACCGCTGTCCCAGCTACCGCCGTAGACAAATACAATCACACAGGCATTAGCTGAGGCTTGGGGCCGGTATATATCCAGCCGTTGGCGCTCCAGTGGGCCGTAAGCAACATCTTTGGCCGTTTGGTAATGGCCCGCGCGATTAACCGTGTTAAGAAAATCTGTACCACTGCATCCGCTTAACAAGCCCAGGCTCCCCGCCAACACGAACACTCGGATACATACATATAGTTGCCGCAAGCCACGCTCCCGCCTTTGATTGTATTGCCGGTACAGTTTGTGCCGACGCCTATACCCGTAATACGCACATTAGCCGCCGGCAGATTACTCAACTTAACCGGCTTTTAACTGCAGCGCCTCACCGTGAAACTCAACCCCGCCCCAACCGTGCTGAATAAAATTGCGGATATTGCCGTGATCGGTTCCCTCGGGGTGAGCCAGTACATCGTCGCGGTAGTAAGTGCCAAAGCACGCCAAGGTTTGCGCCTCGCTTAGGCCATGCAGCTTGGCAAAGGCAAAAATCTTGCACGAGCCCTCATTGCTGCCGGCGGCGTTTTGCAAATCGCCATTGCTAAAAGCGGTGGGTTCGTAATCGTAAAAAGCCTCTATTATCTGTATAACTTCAGAGAACTCGACGCTAAGTGGCTCGCTCGATAATTTTTCTACAAGAATTTCTGGGGTCATAGTTCGATCTTCGCTGTTGCGTTCCAATTGCATTACCCGAAGGGGCTGCTGGGTTTTATTGGCCTTGTTCGCGCGTCGGTCAGGTATTGAGCAGAGCAATCCCTTCGAGCGCTAAATCATTGGTAGCAAGTCTAGGGGTGGTTGGTTTAGACAGCTCAAAGTCGATACACCCGACTCGCCCTTTTAACAAAAGTAAGACTTGCGACAAACCTTTATAGGCTTCACTTACAGTGAAACACGCACTAAGAGTCAGTACCAAAATTAAGGCCAACATTATAGCGGCCCGATGTCGCAAAGCCCATAGCACAAAACCTGACCCCGCACCCAGCGCCGCGGCAAAAACGGGCTTTAGCGCCGCTTTAACTTTTTATCGCCAAGATCGGCGAACTGACTTATATTACGCGTGAGCGTTGAAAGCGACGCCAATCACCATAACACTTTTTGGAATTTCTATTTATGAAGAAACTCGCGGTTCTCTGGGTTTTATTGTGCTTGGGTTCACTGAGTGCCTACGCCGACAACATGTACGTCAAGGTAACCAACAACACCGGCAGCGATATTTACCATCTGTATGTCAGCAGTGTGGGCAGTGATGAGTGGGAAGAAGACGTGCTGGACGTTGATGTACTGCTAGATGGCGAGACAGTGACGGTAAGCTTAAAAGGCTACTCCAACCCAAAGTTTGATGTGCAAGCTGAGGACGAAGACGGTGACACCTACACCATCGAGAATATCAATGTAAAAAAATACGACCTAGTCCTCACCCTAGACGATATGGATTAAGTCAGAGCAGCAACACACCAGATCCCGAAAGCCGCCTATGTTACAGGCGGCTTTTTTTATGCCCGGATTACACCCAACCCCCTCTCTAAGCCTGAAATCATCTGTGGACTCAGCCGGATCGGCAAACGTCTGTAACATTCTTAAGGCTCAGGAGTCTGATCGAGACCATTTAACCAATACCGGTTTAAGACCTACGAGGCTTAGTATGAATTTTTTGCGTTTTTTCGCTCCTGTAATCACCGCCATAGTGCTATTTACCAGCCTGCAAGCCCACGCCTTAGAGGCAGAATCTTTCACAAAAGAGCGGTTTGACGCGCTGCAAGCCGAAGGTGCGCCCATTTTGGTCGATATTTACGCCACCTGGTGCCCCACCTGCGCCAAGCAGCGCGAGGTATTAGAAACCTATCAAAACGAAAATCCGGACTCTGAGCTCGTTATTTTAGAAGTGGACTTTGATGATCAAAAAGAGTGGGTAAAACACTTTAAAGCGCCGCGCCAATCGACCCTATTGCTGTTTGATGGTAGCGAGCAAGTGTGGTTTAGCGTCGCCGAAACTCGCGAAGATAAAATCTTTGCCGCCATTGGCAAGCTGCTGGGGCAATAAGCATGACGCTGGAATTAACCGCACTACCGCTGGCCTTTTTGGCCGGCATCCTCAGCGTGCTCTCCCCTTGCGTTTGGCCACTGGTGCCTATCGTTATGGGCTCGGCTGCAGGCGAGAGCCGCTATGGGCCCTACGCGTTAGCCGCGGGTTTGAGCTTGTCATTCGCCATCGCCGGCACACTGTTTACCTTTGTCTTAGTCAGTGCCGGGCTGGACCCAGAGCTGTTTCGCTATATGGCCGCCATCTTACTGTTATTGGTGGGGCTTATCCTTGTTATTAAGCCCCTGGGCGATTGGATAAGTTTGCGTTTGTCGCTGCTCACCAGCCGCTTTAACAGTGCCACCGAAAACGCCTGGGGTGGCCAGTTTGGGGTGGGGTTTTTGCTGGGTATGGTATGGCTACCCTGCGTGGGCCCCACCCTCGGCGCCGCCATCGCGCTGGCATCGTTCGGCCAGCAAATGGGTACGGCGTTTATTATCATGCTCGCCTTTGGCTTGGGCACGGCGTTGGCGTTGCTGGCAGCAGGCTTGTTGTCGGGTAAGTTGCTCAGCCGTTTTTCAAGCAAGCTCACCAACAGTGCCAGTCGCGGTAAGCTTATTTTGGGCTACATGCTCATACTGCTAGCGGTGCTAACCCTAACCGGGCTCGATAAAGTATTAGAGACGTGGGCCATTGCTTGGCTACCGGATATGGCAACCAGCTTATAACCCTTACGCCCACCACGACGGGGATGTTAACCCGAGCCCGCAGACGCTCTTCGGCATACTCTAGCCGGTCGAATTCATCTACCCCGGGTGGGCAAACGCCCACCGGCTACCCAATCGATGGCTGGCAAGGCTTCTGCGACTGGTGGTTAATCATAAGATAGATCCAACCCGCGTTAAGACCTGTGCTCCAATAACGACACAACCGTGGACTGTTTTGTTTTAACCTGCAGCTGCAAAGTGCCAAAAGCCTCGGCGATCAAAATTTCCTTTGGGCTTTGGCGCGCAAACACCTGAGCGTGATACAGCGCCATGCCAAGACCGCCCTCCTCGAGCGACACATCAACCCGAATCGGTCCCATTGGATGCGACCGATAGGTGGCTAACTCGCAGTCGACTATGTCGGCGCGGCCCACCGTCAAAGAGGTTAACGTCTGAACGGCATAATCGATTACACAACCTAATGCTTCGCGAATAGCACGGCCTTGCTGCAAAACTTGCTCGTGGGGCGCAAGCGTTAACGACAAATACGGCTCGTTCAATGCGTCGATGTACGCGCGAAACCAGGTTCCAACCAAGTGATTTACGGTAAGCTCGCCCGACGGACGTTGACGTTTTTGCATGAGAATATCGCTCTTATTGACATTATGGCGGCCGTGGCGGAGCGCGGCTCTATTCGGCAAAAATCTTAGTAAAAACAAGCCTCTGGTGTTAACGCTTGTTAAAAAAAGCATTCCAATTGGTCAAAAGTGGTAGTTATTTTTACGAAAGTGCAAGAAAACACCAGACGCTAGAGAGAAGCGCATCCAAACCGGGCGCTTATACGATTAATAGACGCTGCGAAATACCTTGGGCGAGCAGCCATACTCCTCTTTAAAAAGCTTATTGAAGTAGGAGATGTTTTTATAACCCACCGAGTAAGCAATTTCCCCCACGCTCACATCCTTCGATTCGGACAACAAACGCGCCGCCTCGGTCAGGCGTAACTTATTTAAGTAGCCGGTAAAGGTAAAACCCAGCTCGGCCTTGAGGATGTCGTTAATTTTGGTACGGCTGACCCCGATGGCGTTTACTAAAGCCTCTAGGTTTAACTCGGGGTTGGCGTACTCGGTGGTTAAGTAGCGCAAGATGGCATCGCTGTCTTTATCGCGCTTAGGCTCTACCGACAACTGCTGATAAGCCACCAACGGCCGATCTTGCTGAATCTTTCGTTTCAGTGATTCGGTCAGCGCCCGAGTGTGCTGGCGAAACAACCAAACGCCGGCGATCGTCCACAAAACAAACAAAAAAACCGCCACACAATACACATAGCCCCACTCTTTACCGGCCAGTTCCAGCTGATTAAACCGCACATGCAACAACTGGTTTTGCGGGCTTTGGGTGGTCGAGGCAAACAATATTTTAGGCACCTGTTGCAGCGAATACTCTGACATCGACAGTTTAAAGTCGAAGTTGGTTAGCCACCACTGCGGCGTTTCTAGCCGGGTTAAATCAATACGCTGCTGCTGCCATTGCTCGCCACAGGAAAAAAAGCTTAAGGGCGAGCGATAGGTTAAAAAGTCATCGAGTTTGGTGACCCGTTCATCAACGGTAAACACCATAAGGGCCAGTTCATTGGCGGGGCTGCATTTAACCGTAAAGGTCAACTCGCTGTAGCGACTCAAGTCCACCAAGCGCGGCTCGCCCTTGGCGTCGGTAAACACCAACCCCACCGATGCCGCCGGGTATTGCGCTTTAGGCGCAATAAACAAGTCGTACTCCAGGCCATACGTATCGTCTAGCACGATCGCCTCGGAGGCGCCGCCCTGAGATGTATCGTCCTCTGGGCTGGCCCGCCAGGGCAGCTCGCTGTCACCACGGGGCAATAAAGACTGCGATATAAAGGTGTGCTTTAGCGCCCCAAAGAGTAGCAACACCGACACGGTTAATAACCCGACAAGAACGGTAATGGCTTTTTTATAAAAATTCAGCATGGGAGTCGCGAGCCAGCATAAAGACAAACGCAATGCTAACCACTATCGGTGCGGGATGATAGTCACCATAAAAATAAGCGCTATCACTGGTTAGATGGAACAAAACGGCATAAAATACCGCCTTTCTAGAAAAACGAAACGACATCCTCGGGGTGGCCAGACTGCTTTGGCAGTCGGCCTGAGACGCACACAGTGCGGACCCGTTGAACCTGATCCGGTTAATGCCGGCGTAGGGATTGGACTATTCGCACAGCAATAATACGCCCACAGCCAGAGCCTTTGGTTGCCAAGCACTAACAACGTGCCCCAATTACGACGCTATTGTAAGCAGACCGGGTCTCCTACACATTACCGGAGACTCAACCATGAACAAAACCCTAGCCTTAAGTGCCCTCACGCTCGCTATTGCGGCGCAAACCCACGCTGCCGACGATAGCATCGAAGAGATTCTAGTCAGCGCCGACTTTCGCGCCGCACCACTGCAAGATTTATCCACCAGCGCCAGCGTGATAGGTGCTGACACCATTAAAGCTCGTGGCGCCGAGCATTTAGCCGGCATCTTAAACACCGCGCCCAATGTGAACTTCTCGACCGGCGCCTCGCGCGGGCGGTTTTTTCAGATTCGCGGCATTGGCGAGCGCAGCCAGTTTATCGAGCCGGTAAACCCCTCGGTCGGTTTGTTAGTCGACGGTATCGACCTCACCGGTATTGGCGCCGCTGCCACGACGCTGGATATCCAGCAAGTCGAGATTTTGCGCGGCCCGCAAGGCACCCTCTACGGCGCCAACGCGCTGGCCGGTTTAATCAATATGGTATCGGGCAGCCCCACCCAAGAGTTTGGCGGCGAGCTGTCGGCCACGGTGGGCGACTATAATACCTACACCACCAGCGCGGTACTTAGCGGCCCTGTCAGTCGCGATGTTGGGTTTCGGGTAGCACTCGAGCAGCACACCAGCGACGGCTACCAAGAAAACGCTTTTTTAAATATCGACGACAACGCCAACATCGACGAGCAAACCGCGCGCGGTAAACTCAACTGGCAAATCGGCGACGCTTTGGCGCTGGATTTTACCGCTATGTACGTCAATGTGGATAACGGCTACGACGGCTTCTCGCTGGATAACACCCGCACCACGCTGTCCGACAACCCGGGGCACGACCGGCAAGAGACCGTCGCCTTTGCCGTAAAAGCCAACTGGCAGGTAAGCGATGCCTTCCACGCCATTGTCCAAGCCAGCAACGCCAACTCGGACACCGAGTACGGCTACGATGAAGACTGGGCCTACCCCGATATCTGTGCTGACTTTAATTGTGTAGTTGAGGGCAAACAGCAGTACGGTTACAACTCACAAGATAACTACCAGCGCGAGATCGACAACACCACGCTCGATGTGCGGTTAGTGTCCGACCACGAGGCCGGCGAGCTGGGCTGGGTGGCAGGGGCTTATTACCGCGATCAATCAGAAGTTTTAGATCGTCAGCAAACGTATTTAGCGCAGGATTTTTTTAGCGACTTTAGCAGCGACAACACCGCGCTGTACGGCCAGTTAGAAATTCCTCTCAGCCAGGCACTGCAAGTAGTGACCGGCCTGCGTTACGAGCAGCGCGACGCCAGCTACCGCGACAGCGACGGCGTAAGCAACGAGCCCAGCGACGATATGCTGGGTGGTAAAGTGGCGCTGGAGTACCGCCCGGACGAATCGACCCTTTGGTATGGGCTTGTCTCGCGCGGTTACAAAGCTGGCGGCTTTAACAGCGTTGCCGACTTACCCGCCGACGAGCGCAAATACGAACCCGAGTTTTTGTGGAATTACGAAACCGGCCTTAAAACCACCAGCCAAGATAACCGCCTGCAAAGCCAGATCGCGCTGTTTTACCAAGACCGCGATGACCTGCAAACCAAACAGTCATTACTTGTACCGATTGAGGGTGACGACTGCCCGTGCGGCTTTGATGACTACACCGTTAACGCTCCCGCTGGTACCACTTACGGGCTAGAGGCCGAACTAAACTGGCAAGCTAATGAGATGCTAAGTGTCTTTGCCAGCCTGGGCCTCCTGCGCAGCGAATTTAAAGACTTCATCAGCTTCGCGCACGCCGATAGAAACTTAGAGGACGGCACCCCTGTCGACTTAAGCGGCCACGACTTACCCCACGCACCCCACTACCAATTTACCACCGGCGCGGTATTTAACTTTACCGAGCACTGGTACGCCCGCGTTGAGGTAGAGGGCAAAGACAGCTTTTACTTCTCTAGCCGCCACGAGGCGCAGTCGGAGTCTTACGAGTTATTTAATGCCCGTATCGGCTACCAAACCGAGCAGTGGGAGGTGGCCTTGTACGGCCGCAACCTCACCGATGAAGACACCCAAACCCGCGGTTTTGGCAGCTTTGGCAACGACCCGCGCGACGCTTACACCACCAAACCTTACTACCAGTTTGGCGAGCCGCGCATGATTGCCGCCACCGCCAGTGTGCGGTTTTAGGTAAACTAGCGCCAGGTATCGTTTTTACTACACCCACTTAGTCTGAGAGTTGTTATGCAGTTATCCGTCGAATTGAGCATGTACCCCTTTAATGGCGATTACCTGCCACCCATTGAAGGTTTTATCGCTTGGCTCAACCAGCAACCGGATATACGACTGCAAACCGTCGCCACCTGCACCATTATTACCGGCGATTATGAGCGGGTCATGGATGTCCTGCGCGACGGTTTTAAACACAGCATGGAGCAACACGGCAAAGCGGTATTTGTGGCTAAGTTTTTACCGGGGTTCGAAGCTCTGCCCGAGCAAGACGTATGAGCGAAAGCGTTACCCAACAAATAGGCAGCGCCTGGCAGGCCATGTCCGGCTGGGAGATCGCTGCGGTGATTTTGGCGATTGCCTATTTGTTGCTGGCCGTAAAGCAAAACAGTTTATGTTGGTATTGCGCGCTGGCCAGCACCGCCATTTATACCCTGTTGTTTTGGGACGTTTCATTGCTGATGGAATCGGCCCTTAATGGTTACTACATGTTAATGGCCGTGTATGGCTGGTGGCATTGGCACCACGGCGGCGCGCGCGACACCGAGCTGCCGGTGCAGCGTTGGAGCGGCAAAAAACACGCCCTGACGATAGTAACCATCGCACTGCTAACGCTTACCTCGGGTAGCTTACTGCACCAATACACCGGCGCCGCTTGGCCCTATGTGGATTCATTCACCACGTGGGCCAGCGTCATTACCACTTTCATGGTAGCCCGCAAAGTATTAGAAAACTGGCTGTATTGGATGATTATTAACACCACGTCGATCTTTTTGTTTATTGATCGCGGTCTATACCTTACCGCTGGCCTATTAGTCTCGTATCTGGTTATCTCGGTTTTTGGCTTTATAAGCTGGCGGCGCGACTATGTAAACAGGGCCGTTACCGGAACTGCCCATGCCTGATACCGCGAGCTTACAATCGGTATTAGCCAGCTGGCGCGAGTGGCCACTGGCCATTAGTGCGCCGCCCAAAGTGCTGGGGCCAGTACCCGGTGGGCGCACCAATCGCAATGTTAAAATTGCCGTGCCGGGGTTGAGCGGGCCGTTAATTTTGCGCCTTAACAATCGGCGCAGTGAGGCACTCGGTATCAACCGCACCGCCGAGGCGCAAATACTGTATAGCGCCGCCAAGGCCAAAATTGCGCCCGAGCCGATTTACCAAGATCCAAGCCACCGCTTCTCGATACTGCCTTTTATCGATGCCCGCGTATGGCAGGCAAAAGATTTTAGCAACCCGCTACAACGCCAACGCCTCTTGCGCTTGCTGCGCTCGGTACGCGAGCTAAACCCCGCCACCGAGAAGCGCTCTTATTACAACTACCTAGCGCATTACATGCAGCAGCTGCAAAGCGCGGGCACCGTATCGGTCGACCTTGCGCAACAATGGGCGACCTTTACACCAAGACTACAAGCCTTTGATCAAGCGCCCTGGCCGGCCGAGCTGACCCACCACGATTTAATTCCTGAAAACATCCTCGATACCGGTAACCGCTTGTACCTCATCGACTGGGAGTACGCCGCTATCGGCCACGCCGACATTGATTTATGGTGCATTGATACCGCACTTGTGCACGAACCTTTTATTCACGAACTAGCGCAGTGGACTAACGAGCTATGGGAGCGGGTATTGGCACTGCCTTGCCACCTTAGCCCAGACGAGTAACCCCGCATCAGCTGCCCCCGCTAGCAACCAGGCGACGCTAACACTTTCGCCCTAAGGGCTGATACACTCAAAGATATAAATCTATGATCAGTCACGAGTAACGCCTACCGCGTTAACCTTTAAAGCCGAGAAGCTTACCCATACCGCACGCAAGGGCGACGTTAAAGGACAAACGACAGTGTGGCACCTTGTGGAATGTTACCGGGAATGGATTATGAAAATAACAAGTCCCACCGCGCGACAGATACGCCGTATGATCGCAGTATGGCTGACAAGCTATGTCATACTCTTCACCCCCACCAGCCATGCCGGCAACACCGAAGCTCCTCTCGATATAACCGTCGCCGTCTACTCTTACTTCCTGGCCGACATCCGTAAGTACTCCCAAGATCACCACTGCCTCGATTACCAAAAAATGGGGCTGGTCAAAAATGTTACCTTAAACGAACTAAGCCTTATGTGCCGCGCCTTCGACGCCGCAGATTTTGCGGTTAACACCAAATGGCAGGCGCACCCGATGCAAGAGCGCATGGTCCGAAGCATTGACGCAGGCAACGCCGTTATCGGCGGCGCGGCTATTTGGGGGCGCGATGCCACCGAGCGGGTTTATGTGAGTGACAACTTATTAAACTCAGGGGAATACGCCAAAGGCATATACGCCCCCAAAGAAAAGCTTCCGGGCTTGCTTGACGAGATTAAAGCCAACGGGTTTAAAAACTTAACGGGCGTTACCGACAAAACCTGGTTTTACGACGTGCAAGCACTGGATTGCCTACAGAGCAAACGCTATTACGGCGTCACCTACCACACCATGTTTAAAATGGTTGATGCCGAGCGCGCCGACTTTACCTTAATGCATTTCTCCTCTCTGCCAGATCAATCTCACACCGTAAGCGACATCACCTTAAACCCACTACCCGGCTATAAAATCTCGTTCGATGATTCTCTCAACTTTTTTGTCAGTAAATCGCACCCCGATGGCCAACGGGTATTTGCGGCGCTGCAAAAAGGTCTAGCCATATTACGTAAACAGGGGGTAATCACCCAGGCGTATCAAGCGGCCGGATTTTTACCCGATCAAGATGACAAACGTGTAGAAATTGGTTGCCATCGCTAAAGCCTATCTTTAACCCGCCCTCTTTGCAGATGGCTAAGGCTAATCCGACAGCGCACGGTAAGCGCTACGCAACCCGCCCCCGTTAACGCGCTCCCCGCTCGCAAATTGACGACACTAACCGCCCGAAACGTCAATTTTTGTCAAATATCACATCACTGTAGGACGCAAATGCTATTATGGTAATAATGACCATAACTATATTAAACAGGACACGCTCACCATGTACCGACTGTATCGTACGCCCCAATATTTAGCGCTGCTTGCCAGCCTAGTACTGACGCTACTGTGCACGACCGCCCAAGCCGAAGACGGCTACCGCATGTGGTTGCGCTACGACACCATCGCCGACAACACACTTAAACAACAATACCGCGCCCAGCTGCAACAGTTAGTGGCTACCGACCAATCGCCCACCCTAGCAGCCGCCCGCGCCGAGTTAACCCGTGGCCTAAATGGTTTGTTAGGTCAAAGCATCAAGCCCAGCAAAGCCGCGCAAGGCGCCGGCAACTTAATTATCGGCACGCCCGACAGCTCGGCCAACATTGCCGCTTTAAAGCTTGGCGATAGGCTTAACGCCGTGGGGCCCGAGGGTTTTATCATCACTCGTGCCAAGGTCGCCGGCCAACGTGCCACCGTGATTGCCGCCAATAGCGATGCCGGTGTGCTGTACGGCGCGTTTCACCTGCTGCGGTTAATGCAAACCCAAAGCGATATTGCCCATATCGACGTGCAATCGGCACCCTCGGTGCAGCACCGCGTCGTCAACCACTGGGACAACCTCAACCGCATTGTCGAGCGCGGCTACGCCGGCTTATCACTGTGGGAGTGGGGCAACCTGCCCGAGTACCAAAACAACCCGCGCTATATCGATTACGCCCGTATCAACGCCTCGCTGGGCATTAACGGCACCGTTATTAATAACGTCAACGCCGATGCGCGCATCTTAAGCGATGCCTTTTTAGCCAAGGCCGCGGCATTGGCCGAGGTGTTCCGCCCCTACGGCATTAAGCTTTATTTGTCGGTTAAATTTAACTCGCCCATGCTACTGGACGACTTTGACACGGCCGACCCACTCGACCCCAAAGTACAAAAATGGTGGCGCGAGCGGGTTAAAAAAGTCTACCAGTACATCCCCGACTTTGGTGGCTTTTTAGTCAAAGCCAACTCCGAAGGGCAGCCCGGCCCACAAGACTTTGGCCGCAACCACGCCGACGGCGCCAATATGCTCGCCGATGCGCTCGCCCCCTATAATGGCTTAGTGTTTTGGCGCGCGTTTGTGTACGCCCCCGAGCAGGGCGATCGGTTTCGCGAAGCCTACGATGAATTTAAACCGCTGGACGGCAAGTTCCGCGACAACGTGATTGTGCAAATTAAAAATGGCCCGATCGATTTTCAACCCCGCGAACCCTTCTCACCCTTATTTGGCGCGCTGCAAAAAACCAATATCGCGCTGGAAGTGCAAGTCTCGCAAGAATATTTTGGCTTCTCGAATCACTTAGCCTACCAGGGGCCACTGTTTGAAGAAGCGCTTGATGCCGACACCTACGCCCAAGGCGCGGGCAGCACCATAGGAAAAATTTTAGCGGGTAACGTATTCGACTATAAACACACCGGCATGGCCGCGGTGATAAACCCCGGCACCGATCGCAACTGGACCGGCCACACCTTTGTGCAATCAAGCTGGTATGCGTTTGGCCGCTTAGCGTGGGATGTGGGGCTAAGCTCCGCCGCCATTGCCGATGAGTGGGCCCGCATGACCTTTAACAACAAGGACGATGTGTTAGCGCCCGTGACCGATATTATGGCCATAAGCCGCGAGGCCGGCGTTAACTACCGTATGCCTTTAGGCCTAACCCACCTGTATGCTCAAGGCCACCACTACGGCCCCGCCCCCTGGCACGATACATCGGGCCGCCCCGATTGGACCGCCTATTATTATCATCAGGCCGACAAAGACGGCATCGGTTACGATCGCACTAAAACCGGCTCGCACGCCATCGAGCAGTACTACCCACACTGGGCCACCCAATTTGCCAAGCCCGAAACAACGCCAGAAGCGTTACTGCTGTGGTTCCATCATTTACCCTGGAGCTACAAAATGGATTCGGGCCGCAGCCTGTGGCAAGAGCTGGTACACAAATACGATACCGGCGTTAACCAAGTGCGCGAGATGCAAACCCAGTGGCAAGAGCTAAAAGGTAAGATTGACCCCGAGCGCTTTAGCCAAGTTGAGGCACAACTGAAAGTACAATTGCGCGACGCCATCTACTGGCGCGATGCCTGTGTCAGTTACTTTGCCAGCGTTAGCGGCCTGGCACTGCCCAAGGGCTCGTCCGCTCCGGCACACCCACTGGAATATTACAAAAACCAAGAGAAAATCCGCTACGTCCCAGACCCTTGGTATCCGTTCCCCTCCGCACACTGACGGTAACCACCTAAAAAGGCCCGGCTCACGCGCTGGGCCTTTTTAGTAGATCCCGACTCCACATCAACTTAGCCCTAAATACCTACTCGGCCTCACGCCAAAAACACCCTCCTCGGCCAACTAACCCCACTCCGACCCAGTCCTTTTATTACCATTCGCACCGGGCTATTGGTAATACCACTTGACAGCATGACCTTATCGTCAGATAGTGTAGGCTCGCAAAAATTCATCAAACGACACCAATAATAAGCAAAAGGTGAACACTATGACTTTGTTCAAAACATCAACATTGATCTGTCTATCGGGCCTATTGGGGGCCTGCGGCGGCGGTATCGGCCACGACACTCCCACCCCAGGCTCTGGAGCTGTCTCGAGTAGTTCCTCCAGCTCCAGCAGCGAAATCGCCAGTAGCTCGTCGAGCGATGCAGCGGGCGGCTCTGACAACCCGCTGGTGCGCCAGGGCTTCTTCGTCGATAGCATTGTCGCCAACCTGCACTACCAAACCGCGTCAAGCAGCGGCTTTACCTCGGCCACCGGGCAGTACGATTACCTCGCCGGCGAGACAGTGACTTTTTCGATTGGCGATTTGACCTTTCCTCCGGTATTAGCTCAGCCCACGGTGACGCCCTTAACCTTGGCCGATAGCGATGACATCACCGATAACACCGTGACTAACATCGTTCGGTTGTTACTGTCGCTCGATCAAGACGGCAACCCCGACAATGGCATTAGCATTGACGATTTAGCCCACGGTGCGGCCACGGCCATCGACTTCTCGCAAGACCCAGAGGCCTTTGCGCAATCCTCAGCGGTACTTAACTTACTGAGTAATTCGGGCGCGAGCAGTATGGAGCTGGTCTCTGTCAGCGAAGCGCAAAGCCACTTTCAAGCGACGCTGGACAACCAAATCAACCATCGCGTGGTTGCCTCTGCCGACGGCCCCGGCGACACCTACGAGCTGTTTGACACGGTATTTGGCGGCAGCGCGGTAGAGAGCCCAGTGTGCGACCCCGAGACCGACGCCTTTGGCCGCCGTATTACCGAGGTAATGGACGCTACGCTCAACGAGTATGTATTTGCTTTTCATCTGCTGCGCGACGTCGACGGCGACCGCTGCATTGAATCGACCACCGATCGCCAGCGCATCGAAGTAAAAACCTACGATGCCTCACCGGCTGACCGCGTTGCCAGCGAGGGCGAGATACACACCTACCGCTGGAAGTTTAAACTCGACGATGGCTTTCAGGCGTCTTCATCGTTTACCCATATCTTTCAGATCAAAGCCGCCGGTGGCGATGACAGCATGCCAATCGTCACCCTCACGCCTCGCGCTGGCAGCCCCGATCAACTGCAAGTGTTACACGCCCCCAGCACAGATCTTGGTGCCAGCGAAGTCGCCGTGGCCGACTTGTCCGGTTTTACCGGCGAGTGGGTAGAGGCCTTTGTGCGCACGAAAAACGCAGACAACGGCAGCTTGGAAGTACGCTTGAGCCGCTTAAGCGACAACGCCACTTTAATCGACTGGAGCGCCAACAACATTGATATGTGGCGCGAAGGGGCCGGCATCAATCGTCCCAAATGGGGTTTGTACCGCAGCCTCAACAACATCGATATGTTGCGCGATGAAACCATTTTGTTTAACGACTTTTGTATTGCCGAGGGCACCAACACCTGTGCCTCTGACATCGCCAACGATGGCAACAACAACGGTGGCGGTGATGGCGGCGAAGGCACCCCCGATAACACAGACTTTAGCTTTGAGTCAGAATCGCTAGGCCAAACACCCAACGATTTTGAGTCTGAAGGGGACATTAGCGTCTCGGATGAGCAAGCTCGCGAGGGTGCGCAGTCAGCCAAGTTTAGCCATACCTCCGAAGGCCAGGTAAGAATGCGCAAAGCGTTTGGCGCAAAGGCTACCGGGAGCATCAAAGCATCGCTGCTTATCCCCGAGAATGTCGGCGTCGACACACTTATTACCGTTTATGCCGAGACCTACAACTCCGCCAACCGCGCCATTGACCTGCTGTTTAAGCCCGACGGTACCTTGCGTCGCCGTGAAGGAGGCAGCCAGATCGACTTACAGGCCTACAATTTTAACGAGTGGATGGATGTAGAGATTCAATGGCAAGATCTTGCCAGCAGTAATCAATACACTCTGCTGATTAACGGCAACTCGATTGGTACTTTTACGGCGACCACACCAGGTTTAGTACCAGAGCGAGTGGAGTTTAAGTTTGGCGGCAACAGCAGCGCTATAACCACAGAGTCGCTCTACCTAGACGCCATTAGCATTGCCGACTCGGCCGACGGCGGTAACAATCCAGACCAGGGCAGCAGCTCCTCAAACTCCAGTGCGTCATCCGACGCGAGTAGCGAGAGCAGCCAATCGTCTAGCGTTAGCTCCAGTAGTGTCGCCAGCTCGGTTAGCTCTAGCAGTGTCGCAAGTTCAGTCAGCTCTAGTAGCAGCGTTGCAAGCTCAGTTAGTTCTAGTAGCATTGCGAGCTCAATCAGCTCCAGCAGCAGCGTTGCAAGCTCAGTTAGCTCTAGTAGCATTGCAAGCTCGGTTAGCTCTAGCTCGGTAAGTTCCAGCAGCAGTTCGGTAAGCTCCAGCAGCTCTAGCAGCGAACCCAGCAGCGGTTTTGCCGTGGGCGATGCCAGCAACCCCGACTTTGGTTTTGAAGCTGACAGCTTTGATTCGGCACCTGCCGATTTTGACAACGAGGGCAGTATCGTTGTGTCAAACGAGGTCGCGCGTGAAGGCACTCAAGTGGTTAAGCTCAATCACACCACCGAAGGCCAAGTAAGAATGCGCCGCGAGTTTGGCGCCACCGAGAGCGGTTCCGTTAAAGGGTCTCTGTATTTCTCGACCGACACTGACCAAGATACGCTAATCACCCTCTACGCCGCCGAATATAACTCAGACAACCGAGCGATCGATATTATATTTAAAGGTGACGGCAGCATCAGACGCCGTGAAGGCAGCGAGCAAGAAGATGTCATGCGGTACGATTTAGGCGGCTGGATTGATATTGAAATTCAGTGGGACAATTTAGCCACCAACAATGAGTTCACCTTGATCATTAACGGTGACTCAGTGGGAACCTTTGCGGCGGCAACCGCCGGCTTAACCCCAGAGCGGGTCGAGTTTAAGTACGGCGGCAACAGCGGCGCGATTACCAATGAGCCATTGTATCTCGATGCCATCTCCATGCCGGTACCCGATACCGGCGATGGTAACGGCGGAGCAACCGGAAGCGTAAACTCGTTTGAAGATGACACCATAGGCGAAGCGCCCACGGCGCTTGAAAACGACGCCGATATACCTGGCAATATTCAAGTGAGTGATGAGCAAGCACAGGACGGCACGCAGTCGGTCAAGTTCTCGCACCCAGAAGAGGGCCAAGTGCGCGCGCGTGCTAACTGGGGGGCATCTAACACCGGCGCGATCACCGCCTCTGTGTACATCCCCGCTGCAAACGTCGCAGACTTTTTGATAACGGTTTACGCGACCACTTACAACTCAGCTAACCGCAGCATGGATATTTTGTTTAAACCCGGGGGCGATTTACGACGCAGAGCCGCGAGCGGCCAAGAAAGTGTCACCAGCTACAACTATGATGCCTGGAACACTATCAAGTTAGCCTGGACCGATATCGCCACCAGCAACGAGTACACGTTGTGGGTAAATGGCATCAACCAAGGTACCTTTGCCGTTGCCACGCCTGACCTGACGCCCGAGCGCGTCGAATTTAAATTTGGTGGCAACGCGGAAGAGACCTCCACCGAAAGCGTTTACCTCGACAACGTATCCTCGTTTGAATAAACCCCGACAAGTAACCTAATTGTCACAACAGGTTGTAGCGGTCGCGCCAATCACCGATAACCATTACCGGTGATTGGCGCGACCCCACGCGCGCTTTAAAACCGCCTCACAGTTAAAGCCCCTTTTCCGCATAGCCTCTTTGCCAACGTTAGGCTCCCCTCAAACTCAACTTTTTCTGGCGCTGCCAATTGCTCCAGAGCGGCTAATACCCCGCTCGGCTAACGACTCCGCTATAGTGGCGACAACTCAGCCCCCTAGCTATTAGCGGGCAACCATCATGCAGGCAGCATTGGTCATTATTAGCTTTGTTACCGAGGTGGCGGTTGGCTCTTAGGGGCCGATTTACTTTCGCCGCTAGCCGCTATTATTCTGGCGGTTGCTCCGGTTTCACAAAGAAAGTTTAACCGCGTAGACTTAACGTTCCCCACAACCCAGGCCAGCAATAGGTAAACCATGAAAAGTAGAAATAAAGCGGCAGGAAAATATTACGGATACGCTATCGCGATAGGGTCATCCGTTGGTACAGCTATAGGAGTTATCGCAGGGGTAGTGTTCGATATCCTGCCATTTTTAGGCGTGTTTATCGGCACGGGTGTATGCATGGGAATAGCATTTGCAACCGCCAGGCAGGGAGCAAAAGACAATAACAATAAATGATCTGTGCCACGCCAACTGGTAGCGCATTGGGACGAACAGGAAACAATATTGCCAGCTATTACTCAGATACGCGCGGCTCAGAACGCTTGGTAACTATAAACGCTACCTACCTAGTCGCAACGCCTTTTCAGTATCGGTAACAAAAAAAGCTAGGTGACCTCTCAGCCACCCAGCTTTTTATCTAAGATGTTAAAACCCTACATCAAGTGGCAAAAGCATAAGAAACTACTTTGCCACTAAGCATGAACTTACATCTTATAGCGCAGACCAACAAAGTACTTAGTGCCGCTATACTCGATTCGGTTAAACGCATCTTCCGCTACGCGATACTCAACGTAAGGTTCGTTGGTTAGGTTAAGCGCTTGAAATTTAACCTGAAGATTATCGGTCAAGCGATACGCCAGCGACAGATCAACCGAGCTGGTGTCGTCGACAAAGCGATTTGTTTGACCAAAATCACTGCCAAACGGCTTCAGGTAATCGGAGCGATACTTATACGACAAACGAGTAGTGAAACCGTAATTCTCCCAGTATACCTCAGCGTTGTAGCTCTCTTTTGAGAAACCGGGAAGGTTTGCAGCGGCAATCACTACATCGTCGGTCATCTCAGACCCGTTTTCATAATACTCGAAATCGGTATCGGCGATGTTAATACCACCCATCACGCCCAAGCCATCAAACGGTGCGGGCAAGTTGGTAAAACCGTGCTGCAAGCTTAACTCAACACCGGTGATGCTGGACGACTCAGAGGTATTCTCGATAAGGCCGTTAACATCCATGGTGATCTGCTCGCCATTAATATTAAACGACTCTTGTACACTCTCGGGGTCGGCCACATCGAGGCCGGCCTCAAAGTCTTTGTAGTAAAGCGCAGCCGACACCATCGTATCTTCACGCGGGTACCATGCCAACGAGAGATCATAGTTAACGGATTCGATCGCTTCCATGTCTGGGTTACCCAGTGCGGTGGCATTGCCATTGGCAACGGCATCTTCAACGCTCGGAAACTCTTCTTCACCGTCCCCAAGGTCTAAGTCGCGACCGGCCCCCATCCACCACATATCGGGGCGCGAAATAGCCGAGTAAACGGCAGCTCGCAACTGAACTGTCTCGCTTAAACCAAAGTTTAAGTTCAGGCTGGGCAATACATTCACGTAGCTATTGGTAAACACTTCTTCAGTTAAAGTATCGGCCACCTGATCAAAGGTATAACTATCATCCGAGGTATCGTCCGGTGTGCCGGCATCGTTTTCGATAACCACATAATCTTGACGATAGCCGACTGATTCGACACTGGTTTCAACGACACGCACGCCGACGTTACCGGTCACATCAATATTACCGAGCTGGGTCGCAAAATTTAACTTCGCAAAGATAGACGAGATATCTTCGGTTAAGTTAACGTCAGCCGCACTTGGGTCTTGGGGCGATAACGACCAATCTTCGGAGCCCCACATTAACTCAGAGGCACACAAGGTATCGTAGGTAGCCCATTGATTAAAGCTGCTGTTCGCATCTTCGCCGTAACCTTCTTGCGGGTAGGGCGTAGCGCAGTTTTGCTCAATCGTAGAGATATCAGCAAAGTTGGTATCCGTGTATTCAATACGATCTTCGTTATAGTTATTGTGCTCATGCGAGGATAAACGCACGCCACCTTCTACCGAGGTAAAAACACTGCCATCTAGTTCGTAGACAGCATCAAAGGCCACAGCACTAATAGTGTCATTGATTTCATATTCGCCGTAACGAGCGCGTTGGTTGGCGTCGTAAAAGCTGTAATCGTTTAAGACGTTGTTATCAACGGCCGTACCAGCGGCATCGTCCGGATCTTCATAAAGAGAAACCGAGGGGTAATCGCTATTTCCGCCCGAGGTAAAATCATACCAAAGTCGGTCAGAGCGGAACCGGGTTTGCCAGGTCTCTTGGTAACGCGTGGTATCTGAGTAAGAGATATCGGCACTTAACAGGAGTTTGTCGGTTGCATTCCACTCAATATTTAAACCGGTACCGCGATACTCTTCGTCGCGCTCGCGATACTCACCATAGCTGCTAACACGCGACTCACCCGAGTAAGAGGTTAGCGCATGATCTTCACTGGTGGTCCAGTCGCTAATCCGGCGACGGCCGTCGTCAAAATATAAGTCGTGACGATCTTCGTAGTAGAAACGATCAGACCACTGAGCATCAAGGGTAATATTCCAGTCTTCGTTGGGCTGCCACTGTACGGTACTCATCACCGCATCGCGACTTTCCTCTGACTCCATTTGTCTAAAATAAAAGGAGTTAGGAATAAAGTAGTAATCGCCATCGGCAGCGGCGCCACCACCAGCGGCGGCATTATCGTCACTCCACGAGCAATTGCTGCCGCCATCTAACGCGTAATCAGAGTTACAGTTACGCAGTGTCGAGCTGGTGTTATAGCTCTCTTCTGGGGTGGAAGATTCGTGCCCGGCGTAGCCAATGGCAAACCCAACGGTACCAATACTGGTATCAAATACATCGGTGTAGGACACCGAACCGCGGTAACCAATACCGTCATCGCCGTTTAGCTTGGCGTCGTAGTCGTTGTAGTTACCCTTAATTTCGGCCTGAATGCGGCGCTCACCAAAATCGATGGGCCGAATGCTTTGGAGGTTAATCAAACCGGCAACGCCGCCCTCGACGAGATCAGCAGACTGCGATTTGTATACAGTCGCGCCGTTGACTAACTCGGAGGGAAACTGTGAAAAGGCGACTGAGCGATTGCCACTGCCGGAAGAAATTTCACGGCCGTTGTAGGTTGAATAGCCCAGAAACGGGCCGAGACCACGAACGGATATCTCGCTGGAGTTACCTTTAAAGCGGTCGCCGGTTACCCCGACAATACGCTCAAGCGTTTCGGCAACCGAAAGATCGGGCAATGCGCCCATCTCAGACGCTGAAATCACATCGACAATTGTTTCGGCGTCGCGTTTGATCTCGATCGAATTACGCATGGTATCGCGCAAAGAGCCAATAACGACGACTTCTTCGAGCATTTCTGCGCCATTATCATTTTGCGCTAATGCAAAAGACGACGGTAAAAGACTGGCGGCAATCGCGACCGTCAAAAGCTTACGGGCGTACTTTGCGGTGTGACCTGAATGTTGTGGCTTACACAGGGAGCTCATAATTTCTCCTACATCTTATTCATTATATTAGTGAGTCGTTATCGACCTGGGCCGAAATGCTCTACAGACTCTACGGTCTGCTATAAGCGTTAGTAGAGTATGAATCAACCCGATCAGATGGTAAAGTGGTATTACCAGTTAAGTTTGATTTACAATCGTCGATACACCGAATAGACGGCAGAGGTATGGCACTATGGGAATCTTTAAACCTTCAATTAAAACAATTAAATCAACAAGTTACCAACTATTAAAAGGTCTTGGCGGAGGTATTTTGATATTGCTCTCGCTATCAAGCACCGCAGTAACAATTGATAATTTAAATCGCGATTTACCCGATTTCTCTTATGCTGGCTACAAAAATGGGGCCGAGCCACTGGCATTTGCCACCGCAAACACTATCAACGTCGCCGATTACGGGGCCAAAGCCGACGATGGCAACGACGATACCAAGGCTTTTCACAAGGCGCTTGCCGCCGCCAGCGACAGCGACTCTCCCATAGTCGTGCAGATTCCAGCCGGTCGTTTTATCGTCAGCGACATCCTTTACCTTGAGCGAGATAACCTGATTTTGCGCGGTGCCGGTAGCGGTGCCACCACGCTTTATTTTCCACGGCCGCTGCGCTATCTACCAGACCCACCCGAGCTGGCCGAGTTGCGCCAGTACTTAAAAACAATGAATAAACGCCAGCGGGAGAAGTCGCACAATATCGACTTAGCCTTCTCACAATACGCTTGGTCTGGCGGGTTCATCTGGACCCGGATAAAAAATGAGCGCGTAAAGCCCTATTTAGAAGAGTACGACCAGCAACCGGCCCCTCTCGCTTTGCCGACGCAGGGCAAGCGCGGCGATGACCGCCTAAAAGTGGATAACGCCTCGCAATTGCGCGTCGGTCAGATTATTAATATTAATTGGTACAACCGAGAGGGCAAAGACTCACCACTGTTAAAAGCTATCTACCCTGGGGTTGAAGTCACCGGTAGCCACCACTGGAACTTTCCCAACCGGCCGCTGGTATCGCAAGCCTCGCGGATTGTCGCCATTAACAATAATACCGTTGTTATTAATGACGTGTTACTGCACGACATTAATGGGCTGACAACCGACATTACACAGAAAGCTTATTTGCAAAATATTGGCATCGAGGAATTTTCCATCGAGTTTCCTCGATCGGCGTACGTTGCGCACCATGTTGAGCAGGGTTTTAACGGTATTTACTTAACCCGTTTATTTGACGGCTGGGTTAAAAATATCGACATTATCAATGCCGACAGCGGTATTTTAAGCGAAGAATCCGCCAATGTAAGCATTAGTAACGTCGCCACTAAAGGCGATCACAAAGCTCACTATACGGTTGCGATGGGCGACACTCATAACCTGCTGGCCAAAAACATCACAGTCAACAATACCGCCATTCACCCTCTAAGCTTTAATACCTTTTCCACTAAAAGTGTCTACACCGGCTGTGAGATTTATCACGCACCGATTTTAGATCAGCACTCCGGCGCCAACCACCAAAACCTGTTCGACAATATAACCTTGCACGCCACACTCGATACCGAGCAACTAGCGCAACGCCGCTACCCGGCCTTTAAAGGCGGCGGTGCCGGCTACTGGAAACCCACCCACGGGGCCGGCAGTAGTTTCTGGAATATTAATGTTGTATTTAAAAACGGCCTTGATGTTGCGAAACCTATCACCCTGTATGGGGTAGACGATGGCCCCAATGCCAACGTAATTGGCGTTCATGGCAATACCGATATTGACATCGAGTACGGCCCTAACGCCAACATAAAAATGCAGAATAAAGCGATCCATCAAGCGCCTTCGCTTTACCAGTATCAACTGCAACAGCGTCTGGGCGGAGAATAATATTGATCACACAAGCCGTTACCAAACGACTGAACCGCCGGTTAAGCCTATTGCTCGGCTTAACCGTTTTGCTGCCGGGCTGCCACAGTGTGCCTAGCGCAAAAACCGACACGCCGATATCACCAAACACTCTTTACGAGTGGCAACAACAAGCTCAGGCGTTAATCACACCGAGCGATACTAAACGGAACGCCGTGCGCGAGCTGGTTATCGCTCGGGCAAATAGTGTGCTCGATAGCGAGCAAAGTTTTAGCATTACCTTTAACCAAGCAACGCCGCCGAACGATAACCCGCAGGACTACACCAGTACCGGCCCCTATTGGTGGCCCAACCCAGACACAGCCAACGGTTTACCTTGGATCAGACGGGATGGAATCGTTAACCGCGAGGTTCGCGGCCGCGATACCGACTCCGCCGAGTTGCGCGAATTTGTTAAGGCGGTAAGTGTTTTAGCGCAGGCGTATTCGTACACAAAAGACGACGTCTACGCGCAGCGCGCGCAAGAGTTGTTTGACGTGTTTCTTTTTGATAAAGACACAGGTATGAATCCCAACTTTCGCTACGCCCAAGCCATACCGGGTATCACCGATGGCCGCGGCATTGGGATTATTGAATCGCGCTTATTTATCAATGTCCTGAATGCTCACCAGCAATTAACGGCCTCTGATGACTATAATAGTCACGTATCAGAACCGCTGTCGCGCTGGGTTACACACTACCTACATTGGTTGCTCACAAGCCCTAACGGCCTTGATGAATCGCGCACCCATAATAACCACGCCAGCTTTTACGATTACCAAGTGGCTTACTTTGCGCGCTTTACCGACAACGAGATTGTACTCAACCAAGTCATGCAAGCGCTGTATCCGCAGCGTATACAGACGCAAATACAACCCGGTGGCGCACAACCACACGAGCTGGCACGAACCCGCCCCTACCACTACAGTGTTTTTAATCTCGAAGCGTTCTGGGGGCTTGCCGCGATCGCAACGGACTTAAACCAGCCGGAACTCGCATTTGGCCCCACCGACGATACCCAAGTACCGCTGATTGTTCAGGCGCTGGATTACCTAAACCAACAGCAGTACACACTACTGACACAGAGCCATTACGCCTCCAACTCTGTCAGCCGGGAATCTTTAATACGCGTTAATCTAATCGCAGGGCAGCTGTACGATCAACGCTTTAGCGCTTATGCGCAAACCTTAATGGCGCAGCACGCCGAATACGATTGCCTGCTTGCTTTTCCGGTAGCAGTTTCAAATGCCACTAATACGCGTAGCCCTACTCATAGCAGCACTGAAAAAAACATCGACGCCCACACCCAAGGAGATGATGGCTTATGCCAGCTGTAAACCGCTTACCGTTTACTCTATCTAATCGCCTGGCAATACTGTGCATAGCCTTGCTCGGTTCAGCCCCAGTTGCACACGCCAACAGCGTTACACCCGCTGACGACTCACCGGCGTCTATCCAGTCGCAATTAATACAAACCGAGCACTCACGAATTTTAACCAAAGCCACCGAATACCTGTCAGTCAAGCCCTCCACTATCGTCGATTATGTGTCGCCCAGAAGCTCAGGCACAGCCCACGATTTTTACTCTGAAGGGGACTACTGGTGGCCCAACCCCGAAGATCCAAGCGGCCCTTATATTCGCCGCGACGGACTCTCTAACCCGGATAATTTTATCAAGCATCGTCTTCAGCTTATCGAACTGAGTGATATCGCCGCCACTCTGGCCTCGGCCTATATACTAGAGCAAGATCAAAAGTACCTCACCCAGATAGACAATCATCTTAACGCCTGGTTTGTGAACGGCAAAACCAAAATGGCGCCCCACCTTAACTATGGCCAAGCCATTAAAGGGCGCAATACCGGCCGCAGCATTGGCGTGATCGACACCATTCATTTAACCGAAGTGGCGCGCAGTATTTACCAGCTTGAGCAATTAGCGCCCGGCGCACTTACCAGTGCCGCCGCCACAAAAAAATGGTTTGCCGAATACCTACAATGGTTGTTGGAGTCGCCGTTTGGTCAAACAGAACGTCAGCACCCCAACAATCACGGCGTGTGCTGGGCAATGCAAGCCGCGGCCTTTGCTCAGCTAACCGGCAACACACAGCTGTTAGATGAGATTCGTGAAGATTTTAAAAATGTGTTTATTAAGCAAATGATGGCAACAGACGGATCGTTCCCCGCCGAGCTGGCACGCACCAAACCCTACGGTTATTCGCTGTTTGTGTTAGATGCCATGGCGACCAACGCCCAACTGCTAAGCAACGCCGAGCACGACATGTGGCGCTTTAGTACTAAAGACGGCCGCGGCATGCAACGCGCCGTAGAGTACATGCTGCCTTATGTTCAAGATAAATCCAGCTGGCCTCTTAAACCTGACGTACTTTATTGGGATAACTGGCCAGTACGCCAACCGGCGTTTGTGTTTGCCGCTCTACACTTTAAAAACTCAGCGTATCTTAATGCTTGGGTTACAGAAGAGGCCGACCCCAGTGAATACGAGGTGTTGCGTAACCTGCCTGTACGCCACCCGATGATTTGGCTTGATGCGCTATCGTTGGGCGAGAACAAGTAGTGTATACCGCCGAGCAAAAAAGAGTATAACTCGCCACTGACGTCGCGAATTAGCACCGCTTCGGGTCTGATTCGCGAATCCCTCCCCTTTAATCCAGCATCACTTTTCACGCTGACCTCAAGCTCGGATAAACCCCGAAAGAACGCGCCGTCAGAGCGATAATATAAACGATAGACTTAGCCATAAAAAAAAACCCAGTAGGCGACGCCTACTGGGTTTTTTTAGCGCATTAAAACCGTCTTGGATTACGGATTAAGATGCGTCAATGCGTGAATCACACCGCGCAACTCGGCAAGTCCTCGCAAGCGACCACTGTAAGAATAACCCGGCTTTACACCCTCGGCTTTTTCTTCATCGGCCATCAGATGACCGTGATCGGGACGCATGGGGATTGAGACCATATCCTCACCCGCTTGCTTGCGGCGGCGCTCTTCTTTCAATAGCGCGTTAATCAAGCCCACCATATCGTTGTCGCCATCGAGGTGATCGGATTCAAAAAACGATCCGTCTTCTTCGCGCTTAACATTGCGCAAGTGCACAAAGTAAATGCGCGAGCCAAACTCTTCGGCCATTGCCACTAAATCGTTATCGCAGCGCGCACCATAGGAGCCGGCACACAAAGTAATGCCATTGGCGGGGCTATCAACCGTGGTTAAAATTTTGCGCGCGTCGTCGGCGGTAGAAACCACACGAGGCAAACCAAACAGCGAGAACGGTGGATCATCTGGGTGAATACACAGCTTAACGCCACTTTCTTCGGCGACCGGCACCACCGCTTTTAAAAACTCCATCAAATTGTGGCGCATACCCTCGGTACCCAAGGCAATAAACTGCTCGATGGCCACTTTGATCGATTCGCGGGTGTAAGAGCCTTCACCACCGGGCAAACCGGCAATGATGTTTTTCTCGAGCAGCAGCTGTTGCTCTTCGCTCATGGCGCGGTAGCTTGCCTTGGCTTTCTCGAGCACGGCCGGGGTATAGTCTGACTCGGCACCATCGCGCTGAAGTATATAGACGTCGTAAGCGGCAAAGTCGGTAAGCTCAAAGCGTAACGCTTGAGCGCTGTTAGACACCCGATAGCTAAGGTTAGTACGGGTCCAATCGACCACCGGCATAAAGTTGTAACACACCGCCGGTATGCCCGCTTTACCCACGCTTCTGATCGACTCTTTGTAATTCTCGATCAGCTGCAGATAGTCACCCGTGCGGGTTTTAATGTCGTTGTGCAGCGGGATGCTCTCGACCACATTCCAACATAAGCCCGACGCTTGGATAAGCTCGTTGCGCGCGACTACATCAGCCTCCGGCCAAACATCGCCCGTGGGGATTTCATGCATCGAGGTAACAATATGCGTCGCCCCCGCCTGCTTAATCTTTTCCAGCGATATGGAATCACTTGGTCCGAACCATCTCCAAGACTCTTGCATCTGTACATTCCTAACTAAATATCTCAGCAGCGCTTATACTGGCCGCCCCAAATTGGCCTTACCATCATACCAGATAAATTTCTGATTGGCGATAAGTTACTCACACTGCCGAATTAACTTTACAATTTGATGTTATTAAGCGGCGGATTATTCTCCGCCGACCTTAACAAACACACCTTTAACGTTTTGCGTTTTTACTTCTACCGCCACGCCATGGCTGGCCTTTGGCGTCACCTCAATCGAGGCGTAGCCGCTGGCCGCCTCTATCACGCTGCTGCGGCCCGGCGTTCCAAAGCGATCAACCAGCGCGTCATTCGAGCCTAGCGCCGAAAAGTAAATACGATCTGAGTAGTCAGTCAGGCGACGGTTTTTCTCATCCACCGCTTCCACCTCTACCAAAACATTGCCGTTATCCAGCGGTTTCTGGGTGACGTGCAAGCGATCAAACTTACCGGGCTCACCGATGTAATAGGTCAGCTGGGTTTTATCGTCCGCGACTTGCTCGCCGTCGTTGCGACCGATCACGCTTAAGGTATTTTCACCTTCACTAAAGGGCACTTGCCACACTAAGCCGGCCGCCGGAAACTCACCCGGCTTACGGGCTTTTTTACCTAACGATTTGCCGTTTAAGAACAGCTCGGCAGAGTCAGTGTTGCAAAACACATCGACTTTGCGGCCTTCTTTTGGGCCGTAACGATGGGTCCAGGTGTGCGACTCGATATAACAGATAGGCGCTTTTGCCCAGTGGCTGGCGTACACATAATAAGCGTCTTTAGGTTTACCGCTGCGGTCAAACAGACCTTTTTGGTTAACATAAGGAATGGGATTTTCGGGACGCAGAGGCGTACCAAAATCGCGAATAGCCCACTGCGCGGTACCGCTTAAACCCGGCAAAGATTCACTGACGTTAAGGTGCCAGTCAAACAGATCAACCATGTAGTTTTCGTTCCAATCCGATGATTTGGCAACGCTTTTCACCACGGTTTGGTTAACGGCCTCTTCTACCGATACCTGGGCGCCGCGAATACCTTTCGCATCAATCGGCGCCTCGGTGTGACGACCCACATGGCTCGAACCGCCGTACTCCATGTGAATCATATTGGGGTATTTTTTAGTCGCCTCTTCTAGCGCGGTTTGGTATTGACCGTACGCACCGCCGTACCAACCGGCCCAAATAGAGGGCGAGAAAGAGTCGACAATGTCGGCACCCGGATAGTACTTACGGATGCTGGTTAAACGCGAGGTGTCGGTTGCTTTTACCATATCGTTAAGCTTGGCAAGGTAAGGCACCAAAATTTCATCGCGGCCGCCACCGGGGAAATCGGCCTCCCAGTACATCTCGTTACCGAGTGACCAAAACGCAATGCTCGGGTGATTAAAGTTTTGTGCCAGCTGCTCATGCAGCAGCGCTTCGGTGTTTTTCTCCCACTGCTCGCCGCCTTTACCGCCACGGCACCAAGGTAGCTCATCCCAAATAATTAAGCCCAGCTCGTTAGCCGCGCGATACACCTCTGGATCTTGCGGGTAGTGCCCTAAACGCACAAAATTTGCGCCCATGGTTTTAATTAACTGCATATCGTTGCGGTGTTGCGCGTTGCTCATGGCGGCACCGACCCCGGCGATCTCCTCGTGGCGGTGAGTACCGCGCAACAACAAACGCTCGCCATTGACAAAAAAGCCTTTGCCCGGAATCTGCTCAAACCAGCGGTAACCAAATTGCGACTCGGAGGTATCCAGCACGCGCTTATGTTTGCGATCGAGCAGCTCTACCTGTATGGCATACAGGTTGGGCGACTCGGGCGACCAGAGCTTGGCATCGGCAAAGCTCTCTAGCACTAGCTTTTGCTGCGACTGCCCTTTGGCAAGGTTTACATCTTGAGTAACCGATGTCACAACGTCACCGGCGGGTGAGGTTAAGGTCGCTTTTAAGCGGCCTTTGGTTTTCACCTCACTATCGACAAACACCGTCAGCTCAGTGCTGTAATCGCCTTTGGCAACGTTATTGGCACGAGCTTCAAAGCGTTCAATCAGCGCGTCATTTTTACTCAGCAACCAAACATCGCGGGTAATACCGCCGTGAATAAAGAAGTCGGATTTTTGCGACGGAATAAGGTTGGGGTTATAGGCGTTTGATACCCGCACCAACAATTCGTTGCTGCCCGAGGTTTTAATCGCATCGCTAAGCTCTACGTTAAAGCCAACGTAACCCCCAATATGCGAGCCCACCAAGGTGCCATTTAGGTACACCTGAGTCTCCATATTGGAGCCTTCAAAATGCAGCAGATAACGCTCGGCCTTGGCAACTTTAAAGGTTTTTTTATACCAGCTAACACCGCGGCGATAACCGGGCACTTGGTCGACGGTATCGGTGGCGTTCCAGGTATGTGGCAGGGTAACGCCGGTCCAATCCGACGCCTTGTTACTCGGTTTATCGATGCCTACCTCGGAGTATTGCCAATCGCTGTTAAAAAGCGTTTTGGTGCTGTCTGCTTGTGCGACTGCACTCAGTAAACACGCGGTAAAAATCACCGTAATAAACGTTAGCACGTTAAAATTTTTCATAAATCACACACGATGTTAGTTTAAATAAATGTAGCAAAGTTGGCGCCGCTAGCGGGCCATCCAACCGCCGTCCACCAGCAGTACGTGACCATTTACGTAGTCAGAGGCTTTACTGCTCAAATAAATGGCGGTCCCGGCCAAGTCTTCTGGAGTACCCCAACGCTCGGTGGGGATACGGGCACTAATGCCTGCAAATCTCTCCGGATCTTTGCGCAAGTTCTCGGTATTGTCGGTTTCAAAATAGCCGGGGGCGATGGCATTCACCTGAATATTGTCTTTCGCCCACTCGTTGGCCAGCGCTTTGGTTAACTGCGCCACGCCACCTTTACTGGCGGCGTACGCGGGTACGGTAATACCGCCCGAAAAGCTCAGCAGCGAGGCAATATTAATAATCTTACCCGACTGATTTTTAAGCATAGCGCGGCCCACTTCACGGCACATACGAAACACACCGTTGAGGTTAGTTTCGATCACGTCATTCCAATCGTCGTCAGAAAACTCATGGGCGGGTGCGCGGGCGATGGTACCGGCGTTATTGATCAAAATATCGATACGGCCAAACTCTTGTAATATCGCCGCCACTGTCTCACGAATGGATTCGGCCGAGCGCTGATCGCAGGCCAACGGCTGAATAAACAAGTTGTGCTCGGCAAATAACTCACAGGTTTTATCGAGGCTCTCGGGGCGCGAACCCAGGGCAACCACCTTGGCACCGGCTTGCGCCAAAGCCAATGCCATCGCCTGACCTAAACCCCGGCTGGCACCAGTCACTACCGCGACTTTGCCTTCTACCGAGAATAATTGCGTAAGAACTGACTGATTCATACCGCTACCTTATTTATTTAACAGCTGATAAATTTCCGCCGCCGCCAGCAACAGTGCGCCAGTACCATATAACTGGGTGTCGTCTGCGGTGGCGCTTTCGGGCGCAAAGCCGACCTGCTGTACGTAGCCCAACTTGCCATTGGTCTGCACAGTACTGACCAGCGACGTCCAGCCGCGCTCTACCGCGGGGCGGTACTCATCGGCAGGTAACAAACCATGATTGATACCCCAGGTAAGCGCAAACACAATTAAGCCGGTGGCACTCGACTCGGGGTTTTGGCCATCGTGTGCCTCTAACAGTGAGGCGGGCCAGCTACCATCGGATTTTTGCGCCTGCAGCAAGCTTTGGCTCATTTGCTTAAAGATATCGACGTACTTTTCCCGATCGCTAAAATCCTCCGGTATATGCGGCAAAGTGCGTGCAATACCGGCCAGAATCCAACCGTTGCCGCGCCCCCAGTAAATGGGCTTACCGTTGTCGGCTTTACGGGTAAAGTAGCGGCTATCGCGTAAAAATAGATGATCGTCATCGCTGTAAAGGTAATCCGTCGTCACCCAAAATTCACGATTCATAAACTCTAAGTATTTAGCATTGCCGGTAATCTCTGATAACTGCGCCCACACCGGCGGCGCCATAAAAATAGCATCGGCCCAACACCAGCGCTGGGTACACCAAGGGTCGGTATATTTGCGGTTGGCACCGTGAATCACTTCTTTCTCGGGGTGCTCAAATTCTAAATCGCGGTCGCTGGGGTGCGCTAACACCCAATCAAATACCGCCTCGACATTTTGCTTCATAATCGGGTCTTGGTATTTTTCGTACATATCTAAGTACACTTGACCAATAGCGTGATCATCGGCGTGGTAGCGGCGTGGCCCCAAACGCCACTGGTTAACGGCGGCGATATTGCGCACCGCTTGCCCGTAGCCTGGCTGACTGGATACATCCCCCCAGGCTAGTAAGCCCGAGTGCAAAGGCGCGTACATCCAACCCTGTGGCAAGCCACTCGCGCGGCCCTCTGGGCGCATTTTGTTGGAGCGAATATCGTATTGGTCCAGCTGCCAATCGGCCACCTGATTGGCGACCCGTTTTACCTCTTGGGCGGCGAATTGTGCGCTCAACTCAACCTCAGCGGTACCGGGCTTTTGGTACTCAACAAGCTCGGGCCAGCTCAATCCTTGGCTCTGATCCACCTCGGCAGTGGCACACCCGTACGATAATGCGCCCAACAACAAGGCAGGTAAGGTTTTGCGAATCATGATGACCTCCAGTAGTCATTTTATTTGTGCTACAGCCAAAACCAGTGCGCAATAAAGCCTTAATGATGCCTTGCTGGCAACTGGTAATGTGGTAATACCAATAATCCTATAGTATATTCCTCATTCACTAAAGTCTATGACCTAACTATAAATCATTGGAGACAAGGCGAATGAAGCGGTTTATACCTACATCCCTAGCAGTTTTGGCAGCGCTAATACACTCGCACAGCTTCGCCTACCCGGCGACGGAAAACATCTCCCACTACACTGTCGGCAACCCCCTCGATCAGCCCCGCCAACAGGTGCTGGCCATTCCTCTAAAGAGCGCGCCACAAGGCGACCTGCTGGTAACCGCCAATGGCGCCGAGATACCCAGCCAGACAACCGCGACCGAGCTGCTCGTAGCCCTTGAGTTAGATGCCCAAAAGCACACCGATATCGCGGTGCACCAGCTGATTAATGGCAAGCCCGAGCTTAGCTACCCGAAACAAACCTACGCCGAGCTCGCCGTGCGCGTGGGCGGGCAGGTAGACGACAAAGGCCACTACAGCGGCGGGCAATATCATCCCGTTAGCCAAATGCAATTGCCCCCCAGCCATAGTATCGGCAACAAGTTATTTAAGTACGAAGGTTTCGGCTGGGAGTCAGAGCAAGTTGCCTACCGCTACTATTTTGACCATCGCGGCGCCGTCGATATTTTTGGCAAGGTTAAAGATGGCCTCTCGCTCGCAGATACCGGCCTTGATGGCGGCGACTATCACAGCTTGTCCGACTGGGGCATGGATGTTCTAAAAGTGGGGCCCTCACTGGGGATTGGCGCCGTCGGTGCCTGGGTCGATAACGCACTCATTAAACCCGACCCGGTGCAAAATATGACTGTCAGCATTGCGGACGGCACCTTGCAGTCGAGCGCTACCGTTACTCACAGCGGCTGGTCGATGGGCGATAAAACCCTGGATTTAACCACCCGCTACCGCATTCGCGCCGGCTCTCACCTAACCCGTGTCGATGTCACCGCCGATGCTCTGGCGCAGCTCGCCACCGGCATCGTCAAGCACGGGGTGCAAGTGCTTACTTACGCACCAGACGACGGAAAATGGGGCTATATCGCCACCTTTGGCAATCAGAGCCTCAATGACGACGACTTAGGCATGGCGGTTTTTTTCCCCATGAGCGCGTTTGATTCATTCCAGACCGACGCTGCCAATGAGCTCGTGGTATTAAACAACCAGCCGCAAGCGGTGCACTACTACTTTGGTGCCTACTGGTCGGCACACCCAAATGGCCCGCAATCTGCCGACGAATTTAAATCCCTGCTGCGCAACGAGATCGAGCAGTTAAACCACCCTTTTACGCTAACACCCAGCAAACCATAAACAGGTGACCCATGAAATTACGTTACACCGCTGACATTAACAGCTACAAGCGCATGACCAACGCCGAATTAAAGCAGGCCTTTGTGGTCGACGATTTATTCGCGCCCGGTGAGACCGTGCTCACCTATACCGATGTCGACCGCGCCATTGTCGGCAGCGCCGTGCCGCAAGATAAGCCACTGGGCCTGCCACAATCAAAAGAGCTGGGCTCGGATTATTTTTGCGAGCGGCGGGAGGTCGGTATCGTCAATATCGGCGGCGCCGGCACCATCGAGGTAGACGGCACCAGTTACAAGATGCAGTACAAAGATTCGCTCTATATTGCCCGCGAGAGCAAAGACATCAGCTTTAGCAGTGTTAACCCCTCAGAGCCCGCGCAATATTACATTGTCAGCTACCCGGCACACCGCACCACCCAAACCACCCACGTCAGCAAAGCCGATGCACATCATATCGAGTTGGGCAGCGCAATCGAATCCAACGACCGGGTCATCAACCAGTCGATTCGACCCGGTATCGTCGACAGCTGCCAGCTGGTTATGGGCTTTACCGAACTAGAGCCCGGCAGTGTTTGGAACACCAAACCGCCTCACACCCACCGTCGTCGCAGCGAAATCTATATGTACTTTGAGTACAACGACGACAATCGGGTGTTTCACTTTATGGGCGAACCGAGCGAAACCCGCAGCCTGGTATTGGCCGCAGGCACAGCGGTTATCTCACCGGCGTGGTCGATTCACAGTGGTGCGGGCACCACCAACTACACCTTTATTTGGGCCATGGGCGGCGAGAACCAAACGTTTGATGACATGGATCACATCCCCATCAGCGACATTTCTTAGGTCGAAAGCGCTCAGGGACGAGCTCACAATTATCGGCCTTACCGCTTGACAACCCTGCCACCTGCAACTACATTCCAACCACGGCCGATCTACAACGGCTTGTCGGCAAAGACCTGATGGTTAACGCGATATAGGACAAGTGCCCACACTCGCCGCCCAGCGACTGTTTCGGCACCTCCACACAAAACTAATAAATATAAAGTAGATAAAGGACTCCATATGAAAAAACGAACATCTCAGCCGCATTTAAAACTTTTCAAAAAATCCATGCTCGGTGTTTCAATCGCCCTCGCCGCCTCTAGTGCGACGGCTCAAGGCCAATCAGATTCACCGAAGTTAGAAGAGGTTGTCGTAACGGGTATCCGTGCATCGCTGGCAAGTGCCATCGACGCGAAGCGTGAGTCACCTAAGTTAGTTGAAGTCATCATCGCTGACGATATCGGTAAGCTTCCTGACCAAAACTTGGCAGAAGTAATGGAGAACATCACAGGTGTTCAAATTACCCGTACAGCGGGTGTTGGTACCGGTGTTCAAATTCGCGGTACTAACGCCAACCGTGTCGAAATCAATGGTGTTTCAACAGTAGGCTCTGGTAGTGGTCGTAGCGGTATTAATTTTGAAGATATTAACCCAGCGATTATTGCAGCAGTTGAGGTAACTAAATCGCCAGATGCGAAAACAATTGAAGGCTCTGTAGGTGGCACCGTTAACCTAAAAACCATTCGCCCATTAGACTTAAGCGAAACTTTAGGTTTTATCAGAGCTCAAGGCGAACACAGCAGCCTAAGCACAGAGGGAATTAAGCCTAGATTTGCGGGCGCCTATGGCGACAACTGGGAAACCAGCGCTGGCGATTTTGGGTTTGTAGTCAGCGGTAGTTACACTGAGCAAGAGGCTCTGTCATTCCGCCCACGTGTTGACCGTGACAACATTAACAATTTTGAGGGTAAAAATCCCTCAGAATTTCTTGGCATTCAGTTCATGGTGCAAGAGCAGGAAAACGATGACTATGAAACTGTTAACCTCGCATCTACTTTCGAGTGGGCACCTAGCAATGCGTTAAAATTCTCTTTTGATGCTATCATTAACAATCAAGAAAGAAGCCGTGACGCGTACAAAATTGAAGCCTCAGGCGTAAGTAACTTAAGAGCAATCAGTTACCCAGACAGCTTCGAAACGGTCGACTTTGGTATCGGGGATGTCGGTAATAATGGCGTGGTTCAGGCGGCACTAACCGGCCGCCTCTCTCCGGATCTCGCATATGACGATGATGACCCAAACATGCGGTTCGTCAGTGAAACAAATTCTCGCATTACCGATACAGAACTATTTAGACTTTCCGGTGAGTGGCAAGGAGAAAAGTTAAAAGCGAGTTTCGAGCTGGCACGCTCCAACTCAGATACGACAACACCTAAACTAAATACCACATTGAACTACATAAACCCCAACTGCCCATTACAGGGCGGGGCAGATCCTGATGCCATTACTACCAGCACCGGTGCCGATAACTGCGTACCGTATATCTATGACTTGACCGGTGGCTCACTAGCATTTGGTATTGATTTTGAAAATGAATATGCGCCAACTCCCGAGCAGTTAACTGATCCTAACAATGTGGTGCTTCGTGCGTTAGATGTAAGTCATGATACGCAAGACAACACTGACGACCAGTTTCGTTTAGATTTCACTTATGATGTGGATAGCTTTGGCGTTACCACTGTAGACTTTGGTTACCGGTACAATAATACTACCGGGGAGCATGTATCCATTAAGGATAAGATTGGCAACTTTAGCAAGTTGATGGACGCACCACGAGGTACGTTATTTGAAGACCTGCTTGTAGAAGGCCCTGATAACTACGGCGATGCGGATGGCAGAGATTTGTTCATTAAAAACTTTCTGTTGATTGATCCAGATCGCTCATTCTCTGATCCAGATGGCACTATCGCGGCTCTTGAGGAAGCTTTCGCAGCGAACAGAGAACTTTATCCTGAGGGTACGGGTGCCACCTCTTTGAACCTGCAAGAGGATTTAGACCCATACTACAAAATTGAAGAAGAGACTTCAGCGCTTTATGCTCAAGCAAATTTTGAGTTTGGTATTGTTTCGGGTAACGTGGGCCTTCGGTATTTAGAAACTGATATTGACTCAACAGGCTATGAGCCATCTATAGCCGGTGCTGAACGCGCTCTAACAACTACTAGCAGCAATTACGACTTTTTGTTACCTCGCTTAAACTTGAAGGCTCAACTCACTGACGACTTTCTGGTTCGCGTCGGTTACGGCTCTGATATCAGACGCCCTAGTTTCGATGACGTCAGAATCGGTTATTCTTTTAGCCAAGCTGAGAACAGTGCCGTTAGTTTAGGTAATCCGGGAGTTGAGCCTGAAGAAGTCGACTCGTTTGACATTGCCGCCGAATGGTATTTTGCACCATCTGGGTTAGTCAGCATCGGTTACTTCCATAAAGAGCGTACTAACCTATTTGGCTCATACTATGAAGGCGCAGCGTTATACCCTAGCGATACAACCACCGGTGGCCTGGAGCGCGACGCTACACGGCCCTGTGAAGATGGTGGCATCTGGAACCCGGAAGTGATACCCAATACCTTTGGTGACCCTAACTCTCAAGGTTTGTGTGTTGACTTTACTAGGCCTGAAAATGTTGAAGGAACCACTAAACAGAAAGGTGTTGAGCTTCAGTTCCAGTATGATCTTGCAGATTTTGAAGATTCATTGGGCTGGGCATCTGGTTTTGGTATTTTAGCTAACTACACTATACAAGAGTTTAGCGGTGATACAGGTGAAGATACGACATCCGGCCGTGGCTTGACCGTACTTGGTGAGGTTACTCTCCCGCGTGGTCTATTAGACTTCTCGGAAAATGCTTACAACATTACCGCTTACTACGAGAAGTACGGTCTTTCTGCAAGAATGCGCTACACCTGGCGGGAAGCATTCCGTACGCAAGACTTTGGCGGCGGTGCCAATACCAGTGGTAGTAGTACCTTTAGCTTCCCTGTTTATACTCATGACAGAGGTCAGCTAAATGCTAGCATCAGTTATGCCGTTACCGATCAGTTAAGTTTCGGCGTTGAAGCTGTGAATTTAACTGAAGAAGAAATTACTCAAACCTGTGTATCTGAATCTGGCCCAGTATGCTTCTCAGGTTACCCAGATCGTAGAGTTACGTTTGGTGCGAGTTACCGCTTCTAAGTTAAGGAATATTAACTTGAAAGAGCTGGGCTTGGTCCACTGCTGCCTCACAGATTGGCAGTCATCAGGTCAGCCTCAAATTTGAGGCTGACCTTCAATCTAACAGAAACTTTAGATGAAGATGTTATTTGGCAGCCACCCACTTTGATGGCAAAACCTACGTACTCTTTTTGCAATATAAGTTTCTGTAAACCTCACCTTTGTCGAACAGCCATTAGCGTATGTGGCTCTCTTTTGCCGGTGCTTTGCACCGGCTTTTTTATACCTCTAAGTTAAACGATAAAAAGGAACTTACCATGACTAGATACACGCCGCTAAAATATCTTTTCTTGCTCACGTTTACGCAAGGCATACTGGCAGTCAACACACAGGCAGACATCATCTATGCCAACGGGTTTGAATCACTAAACCTTGGCAACGCTAATGATAGTGACATTAAACAATCTTGGGATACACGCTACGCTAAAGGGCCAGATGAAGGTCGGGTTAGCATTGTTAGCGACGCCCATACCGGCAAAGCGGCCAGAATCACCTACCCCGCTTACAGCAATCAATCGACCCCCAGTGGCGCCACTTGGGAGACAGATTTAGCCCGTAGTGGCGACGAAATGTATATGTCTTACTGGGTTAAATTCGACCATAACTTCGATTTTGTAAAAGGCGGAAAAATGCCGGGCTTAGGTGGCGCCACCGAATTCCCCTACGGCGACAACGGCTTTACCACCCGGCTGATGTGGCGCGAAGGCGGCACGTTAGAATTTTATGTGCACGGCTATGAAGTGAACAACAGTGCGGGCGCCGAGCCTTACCGGATTTTTTGGGACGACGCAGGCCACCACGCTCGAGTTATTCCCGGACAGTGGCATCACATTGAAATACGTCAAAAACTTAACACCCCCGGGCAACGCGACGGCATACTGCAAGGCTGGCTGGACGGCACGCTGGTGTGCGACGACACTGACAACTCGGGTGTGCGGGCACTAGGGCACGGCAATACCCAGTTAAACCATCTGTATTTTTCGACCTTTTTTGGCGGCTCAAGTGCACCCGTTAGCCAATGGCAGCCCACCTCTGATGTATACGCCATTTACGATGATTTTATTGTCTCGACAAACCCGATCGGCATGACAGCTCTGCCCGATACTGGTAGCTCTAGTAGCTCGAGTTCAATATCCAGCTCAAGCAGTTCATCCAGCAGCTCTAGCACTAACCATAGTGGCAACTGCGCAACCATCCCTAACGATTCTGAAAAACACGAAATAGACCTAAATCACACCTCGTGCTTACAGTTTAACGCTAACCTCACCGGAAAAACCTTTGCGGTTTGGGACAGCGACAGCCAGCCCTCGTGCAACTTTAGAGGCACCATTCATTCTGTGGACGGAAGCGGCCGCTTAACTGTACCAGATAATTACGAGGCGACCGACTCACTGACAGGAACGACACTAAACATTGAATCCGCCAACGGCTGCCACTATCTAAAAATTCGCGCACTTTAGGGTACCACCGATGCGCTAACACTCTACCGATTATTGATAGCGTGTTAGCGCAACTCGCGATACAAGTCAGACAAAAGCCCACTCGTTCACGCTCTGGATACGACGGACATTCTTGTGAGGTATTGCCGTTCACAATCACGCCGACGTAGAATCATCATTATTAGCAATATCGCCGCGTTCCGGTTTCGACTTAAAGGTAACCTCAACAACCCGACCGTTAACGAGGTTTTCCGCCTTATAGGCAAGGTTTAGCTTTTCAACAATACGCTCGACTAAAATCAAGCCTATACCAAAACCATCTTTTCGGTCGCGCTCTTCCATAGAAGTCGCGTTAGTATTAACAATCGAGAAACCGTTGTTAGAGATGGCAATGTGAACTGTACCTTCATCGGTGTTCTGAAAGGCGTTGCGAACCAAATTATTAACCGCTATTTGAAACAGCACGAGGTTGGACTTAAAATAACTAGCATTACCCGTACAAATAATTTTTACGGGCTTACTTTTAATAATATGATTATTTTCACTGATGGCTTTTTCAATAGCATCGTTAACATCAAACTCGGTAATATCTATCGAGTTTTCGGTCTCTTTACTGAGCCACAACAATGCCTCGGTTTGATATTTCATATCCTCTACCGCAATAAACATGCGGCTTAACACCCGCTTCTCCTCATCATTTAAATCCTTCATGATAAGTTCTAGTATTTCCATATTGGCCGACAACACAGCCACCTGAGTTCTTAACTCATGACTGGTAAATCGCGCAAAAGAATATTCTTTCTCCAGAAGATTACTAAAAGTCGCCAAACTCGCGTTCATGGTATGCGCAATGTAATTCATGCTCTTACCTTGAGTTTTCGGCAAGGGCTGGAAGTTTCTCTTAGTGGACAAGTTATCTGCCCACTGTGCCAGATCGGTCACGAGTTTATTTACCCGCTGTAATTGCCTAAACTGAATCGCAAAAAGTAATGCCACCAAAAAAACAGCAGCAAACACCGCAGGCTGAAGCCGCGCCTTTAAATGCGAGGTAAGATCGGCGTCAACCACCTCGGGCGTCAGTGAAAAATAGGAGTAGTAGGTCTTGCCGTCAACAATAAACGGATAAATAAGCAAGAAATCAGATATCGAAAATAGACCGCGAAACTGAGTAATAAAAAGGTTAATAACACCTACTTTTAACTCGTCTTTTTCTGGCTGAAAACCAATATACTCAGCCAACTGTTCTGGCTGAGTAATAAATCGAGTTTTCTTATCACCAATAACGCGTTGCTCGCCATCTAAATACCAGTGCGGATTTGCTTTGACACGAGTTAATGAGCGCTCGGTAAAGCCTTGTAGGTATTCACTCTTCGATTTTATTAAGCTGTGATGGTAGCTCACCGACGAGTAGACAAAGTAGCCAATAATAAATAGAAACACCCCCGCCATGACGGCAAAGGTTTGTTTAAACGGATTAACTTTATAATTGTCCATCAGGTTTTTTCAGTTGAAACCCAAACCCGGCTACCACTTGCACAATGGCACAGGAAAATGGTTTATCTAAACGTTGACGCAAGCGATGCACATGTACTTTTAATGCATTGCTGTCGGGCAGTTGATCACCCCACACGGCAAACTCTAAGTCTGACTTGCTAACAGCTTTGGGGTAAGCACGCGCTAACAATTCTAAAATAACCCAGCTTGATGGGCTAAGTTGTAAGGTGACGCCCTCTCTTTTAGCCCAGCGCTCATCAAGATTTACCTCTAACCCCAAATTGGCGATCTTCAGCACTTTCGCATTGCCGCTAGAGCGCTTGGCTAACGCAGTGATGCGAGCTAAAAGCTCTTGCATGGCAAACGGCTTGGTAAGATAGTCATCCGCTCCGCTTTCAAAGCCCTGTAACTTATCATTGAGTTCACTATTGGCCGTCAGCAATAAAATGGGCGTAGCGTTACCCTCTTTGCGCGCCCGTTGGCACATGCTAAAGCCGTCCAGCTTGGGCATATTCACATCGCTGACGATCACATCGTAAGCATTGTTGGCTATTAAATTTAAGCCTTGGTTACCATCTTCACAGAAGTCACAAACCAACTCATTGAGCTCTAAATAGTGCAAAATGGACTCCGCGAGGTTGCGGTCGTCCTCTATCAACAATACCCGTGTATTCATATAATCTAGAAACCTTTGCCGTTTGCAGTGAGGGTAAAAGGCATTATTGTGGTTATTTATGTCCCTATTTACCGTTGCATTCGTATGCACTACCACTTAACTGCTTATTTACGTTACATTATGGTCGCTGCACATAATAAAGGTCACACATGCGTTCGCTTCACTTGCCCATTTCCCGCTCAGCCGGTGTCTTTTCGGCGATAGGAATAATTATTATTACCGCCCTAATGGTGACGGCTTATAATGCGTGGCACCAAAGCTGGACGATTAAGCCCGAGTATACACCAGTGGTAACACTAAGCACCTTTAACCAGACAGTGGGCTATAAGCTGGGGTACGATTTATTTATGCCCAACTCATTTACCGGCTGGACGCCCAACCCTAAAAATAAGCTGCATTTTAACAGCCTAACCAATACCTATGAAATATACGGCGTAAACGTTGCCAAAACGCAAGTCGATGACTGGGGTGCTCGCTTTAAAATTACCAGTATCGATTGGCAAAACGAATTTGGCGTGGCTGTGGCCGAGGCCACCAATGAACAATCAAAATTTGGGATTCCCCTCGAGGGCGCTATCGTGCACCTAACACACTATGTTGACTCACGAGATATTTACTTTGAGTTACCAAAAGCCGTTGCGGCGAAAGCCTTAAACGTCAAGGTAAAAATTACCTCACAAGACTTTCACCCAACGGCACTCCTGTATGTCACTTTAGTCGAGTAACATCGCAACAGGCCATCGCTACAAAGCGGTAAATCTAACAGCCGCGCCACCACACTCAACCAGCTGCAAATTTAGTACCTCTGAGGCAGTGACCGTACGGGTGACGATCTCATAGTTCTCGGCCCCAGCGGCGCAATCGGTTTGCGCTGTGTCTTGATAAATCTCGGCTTGATACTGTTTTTCTGGCAGCAAAAAATCCAATGGTAAGGATAGCCTTCGCGCACTCGTTCCGGTCGTGGCCCCCAACACCCACACATCGCCGCTGCGCCGGGCGATGGCGACATACTCACCAATCTCACCATCTAAGACTTGTGTCTCATCTATATCCGGGTCGAAGTCGCGAATAAACTTAAACGCAGGGTGATCTATGTAATTTTCAATCATGTCCGCCATCATCTGTAACGGACTGTATAATGTGACGAGGTTAGCCAGCTGATGACTTAGGGTTGTGTGTACCCGGAATTGACCTGTTTGCGGCTTGTTTGACCAATCGTAGCGCTGCCCCGAAAATCGACTGTAATCAATATCAAAGATGCCTACGGTGTAATCCATAGGCCCGGCCAAGAGCCGGGTAAAGGGTAAAATTTGTGTATGGTTAGCGTTATTTCCCGCACTCCAGGCATTCCACTCGCCGCCGCGCGCCCCTTCACGCGTCATCATGTTAGGCCAGGTCCGGCGAATACCCGTATCTTTAACCGGCTCGTGCACATTGAGCATAATATGATATTTAGCCGCGAGTTTAACAATACGGCGGTAATGATTTACACCCCATTGCCCCTGGTGATGCTCACCATTGCTAAAACCCTGCTCGGCGACATAACCAGTTTTTACCACCCGAATACCCAGTTTTTGGTAGAGCGAAAAAACCTCTTCAACATGTTGCTCATAGGCCTCAACATTGCCGCCTGTTTCATTGTGGCCAACAATACTGACGTTTTTTGCACGGGCGTAAGCGGCGACCTCTTGTAAATTAAAATCGTCGGTCGGTACTAAGTAAGCCTCGCGCGTACCCCAGTTATCCCAACCTTTGTTCCAACCTTCAAATAGCACACCACCAATGTTGTTAGCGGCGGCAAAGTCGAGGTATTGTTTAGCCCGTTCAGTGGTAGCGCCATGGCGCGGCCCCTCTTGCCAAGTATGTACGCCAATATGAACGCCCCACCATACACCGATAAAGTTCATAGGCTCTATCCAGCTGGCATCATCAATACGGCTAGGCTCATTAAGATTTAACAGCAAATCTGATTGCAACAAACCGCGCGCGTTATCGGTGATTTGCAATGTTCGCCAAGGCGTCTGAAAAGGTGTAGCCGCTTTTACTTTAGTACCATCCTGCCAAGGCACTAACTCAGCTTTTAGGTTGTACTCTCCTTGATGAGAGAGCGTCATGCTGGCGTAATCGGTCAACGCAGCTTCATGAATACTCACGTACTGGCCGGCCGGCGTTTTCATGGTAAGCGGTGTTTGTGCCTGGCGTAACTCCGATACCTTGCTGGTCTTGTAGAGCTTTTCGTAGCTATCGTAATCAGCCGGAATCCACCAGGCTGTGCCATCTTCTGCCAGGTTGAATTGTGTCATCTCGTTCATAATCACGAATGATTTAAACGCTGACTGCTGCGGGAATTCATAGCGAAATCCCAGGCCGTCATCGTACAAACGAAACCTGACGTTAAGCTGCCGGTCGCCACGCTTTTCTTTAAACTCGACAAACAGTTGATTGTAGTTATTGATAATGCGCTTACGCTCACCCCACACTGCAGTCCAAGTGTTATCGTAAGAGCTTAGCTTTGCATCGACTAATTCAAACTTGTCGAGTGGTGGATGTCCTTTAAAGCTAAAACCTAGCTTTGAGGGGGTAATTATCGCATTACCGTCGCGTCGCACCTGATAAAACAACTCCCCTCGCTCATCCAAATGCAGCTGTACCGCCAAGTGTTTATCTGGCGATACGACTTCAAGCGTTTTACCGCCACCCAAACAACCAGCCAAGGCCAGCATACTTATTATCAGTGTAATAAAACGCCGCAAAAGTTTATCTCCGTATTTTTTATAACAAACACACAATAGGCGACCCGACAACGGGCCACCTGGATACATCAAAATCCGCTATTGCTACCTTCTTCGATGATATTCATACCCCAGTTATCAAGTGCTACATCGGTGGTATTTGCTACGGTTACGTTCTCAAGCGTTAGCTCCCCCTCCGCCACAGCAAGCTTTATTCCCATGCTCCCGGCGCCGTCAATCTGGCTATTGGAGAGCTGCAGCGCATCAACGGCTTGTTCGTAACTCACCAACACCCCATCGTACACGGCGTCTTTAATGGTTAAGTGATCAATCTTTATAGCTCCTGTAATTGGAGTTCCGTCCGTAAAAACCCACAATGCGCCAAAACTGGTATTCCAACCGTAATCCCACCCCCCGGTGCGATATAGGCTATTGTTGACAACCACCGTTGTGCCGCTAAAAGGCTTGGGGTTAAAGCGGTGGCTCAGGGCAATGCCCGCCGATGACACCACAGTATCCATAGCAATATTGTTAAGCAGCTTATTTGAGTCGCCACCGTAAATAGCAAAACCATTGGCCAGCATTGGTAATTGCGCCGTGTTGTAGCTAAACACATTCGCCGTATTGGTGGCACTGGTGCCATTTTCTGACCACATGGCAAAAGCGTCATCGCCACTGTTGCGTACATTAAAGTGACTTACTTGGCTTCTTAGTACGCCCTGATGAAAGTTAAAGCCATCGGCGTACGTATCCCGCACACGACCATTGATCATTAATAAACCATCGGTGCCTTTAGCAATCCAGGCACCAACTTTCATATGCTCTACCCAGATGTTTTGCACGAGCGAATTAGTGCCAAAGTTACCCTCAATGGCGGCGTGATCTTCACTGTCGCGACGGCTGGTAGCATCGCCGATGATTTTAAAATCGGTTAACCTAGTGTTGCTTCCGGTGGCAAAGAATCCACCTTTACCATTACGCCCCATGATACGGGTGTGCCATATACCTGCACCCTGAATATGGACACCGTTTAAAGAGACTCGGTTAGTAATACTGTACTGCCCCGCCGGCATATACACACCGGTGCCCGCGGATTTGGCGTCGTTAATAGCCTCGTTAAGCAAACTGGTAGCATCGGCGGTGCCGCTCGTATCCGCTAAGTACGGCGCTTCGGCTAGATTGATATAACCCTCGGGTTGCTCGATAGGCGCCGGCACCTGCTCTAGCTCGATCAAATCAAGCGTATAGTAGGCGGCGGTATCTTGTGCGTCTTTTTGTAAACGCACAGTGGCACCGGCTGGAATACTGACGTGATATGCACTCTCATCATAGAAGCGATGGGCCTCACCATCACTGGGGTTATTGCTATAGGGAAAAGCGCCGTACACCCAGGCATACTTGGAGGTTACCGCAAGATCTTGTCGCTCGCCGTTAACATATAATCCAAGTGTGCTTACCGTGCCCTCACCGCTGGCGCTGTCAGGTATTGCGTAGCGCAAAACCAAACCGGATGCGGCTGCCTCGCTATTTAACTCGACGTAATCGCCGGTGTTTTTTAATTGTACCGCCCTGCGCCCCGATGCTTCAGATGCGAGCGTTTTATAAGTGGTATCAAATGCTAATACTTCAGCGTTGGTGTTCTGTAGTTCTGCTTCAAAGGTTGTATAAACCGCACCCTTACCTTGCTCAGGCATCTCGGCGCCATTAGCCACGTAGAGCGATCCGACAAATACATCGCCATTTTCTTGGTTGTCGGCTTGCACACTGACCGTATTCACACCGGCGCGCAGCGCCAGATTTATACTGTGGCTTGCCCACGTAGCGTCACCGGTACTGGGAAATTTTACGTCTTGAATTTTCAGACCGTTAAGATAAAGCGCGAGTGGCTGCTCAGTGGTGGCAATATTGGCATAACGAATGGTGATAGCAGAGGTGTTAGCGCTGTTACTGTTAATAGAAAAAATAACCCGATCGCCGGCTTTCTTAAAGCCTCCGACGTAGCTTTCGCTCTTTGTCACAGCGCCGCTTATAAACTGATCCTCCGCCTGATAACGCGTACCCTGCTGGCTGGTCTCGTCTGTTTCTGGCACGCTTGGCGCGGTGACCTCGGGCTGTGGTTCGGGCTCGGGGGTGGGTTCGACCACCGGCGGCGGGTTAGCGGATGATGGCGCATCACTCCCGCCACCTCCACCGCAGGCGACTAACCCCGAAAGTAAAGCCATTAACAGGATGTGGTTTCGATACTCGCGCATAGGGGACTCCTGTTGCACAAATAATGGAATAAAAAGGCATCGGGCAAACCTACGATCTACCCGATGCAATATGGAGGAGAGTTAGAAACGGTAGCTGGCCGATAACAAATAGTTAGTGCCGTACACCTGGTAGTCGCGCACCAAACGAGGATCGCCCGACGCATAAGCGCTGAATGGTTCATCCGTTAAGTTATACACTTGCAACGATAAGGTTAACCCATCAAGTGCATCGATACCGGACTCGGAAAAATCGTAGCCAATCTGCGCATCAACCACTGTGCTACCTGCAATAAGAACAGGATCGGCGTCATAGCCAAGCTCTGCCGGAAAGTCATCGCGCTGACGCATACTGGCGCGCAACTGCCAGCCGTAATTTTCATAGTAGGCGGTGAGGTTGTACATGGAGTCCGACAAACCGGGGATATTGGCCTCTTGCCCTTCTACCTCAATGCTCGAATCAAGATATGTGGCACTGGCGGTTAAACCAAAACCGTCCATCGACTCGTGAATAAGATGCCCCGGCAAAGACACCGATAGTTCGGTACCCTCAATAGTGCCGCCGTCAGCGTTATCCCACTGCCAGTAGTAACCTTGATTAAACTCTGCCACTTGGCCGTTGGGCGGTGCAATAGCGCTAAAGTCGTAATCGGTTCGTGTACTTACCTGCCAGGACTCTAAGTCTTTATAAAACGCCGCAATCGACACATAACCATCGGCCGCAAAATAATACTCGTACGAAAGGTCATAGGTGTTGGCAACTTGCGGACGCAGCTCTGGGTTGCCCCCATTTGCGCTCCAGGGAGAGGCCTCGATAGTGGCGCTAGGTGTGTTTAATACTTCATTAAAACCATAACTTAAACTGGCGTTCATACGATCCATACGCGCCCGGGACATAGTCTTAGTCGCGCCCATACGCAGCCAGTGATCGTCAAACATATTCAGGTTTAAGCTTAACGATGGTAGTACATCCGTATAGTCCGCGCCGCCGCTTACTGGGGTAATAACCACCAAGCCCTGATCATCGTTACTGGCGGCATTGCCATTTGAGCTCTGATCGGTGTTAACCGCTTGTACCCCTACGTTACCCGTTAGTACGATGTGATTGGTCAAATCGCCAGCAAAATCTGCTTGTATATAGGCCGTGGTTACACTCTCGCTCACCGACCAAGAGTTGGTCGCGCGGAAGGTAGCGGTCAAATCCTCACTGGTTTCGATGTAGTTACCATCTTGGTAAAAACCAAAGGCGTCGTAACTTAGCATGTTGCCCATACCGATAAATTCAAGCGAGGCGCTAGGCAGTAAATACTCGTCCGGTACCCTGGTCATCTCTGGGTAGCTTGGTAAAGTTAAGAAGGTACCAGAATCTCTTTTAACTTTTTCTCGTTCAGTGTAATAGACACCGCCTTCAACGCTTTTTACCCATCCGTCAAACTGGTGACTAACGCTCAACTTAAAGCTGGACAGCTCGTCATCCAAATCGATAGTCGAGATAAAACCATCTTGGTCATCCGCCGCATCGTACAGGGTATTACCGCCCCCCCAGCTCAATGCGCCACCCATCATGTACAAATCCGGGTCGCTGTAATCGTGCCCGGGGCTAAAGGTAACCCCGTAGTTACTGTCGTTCATGGTAAAGCCAATGTTGTCGGCCGGGCCCACACCATCGCCGCGACCACTACCGGCATACGATTCCATCAGCCAGCCGTCGCGCTCTACTTGCGAGTGACTAACGTCCAATTCAACCATAGTGTTGTCAGTAATGTTGTACTCAATGTTTAGGCCAAAAGCACCCAGCTCGGCGTCATTGCGGCTATAATCATTACGTACCACTGGACGAACGCCATTGATCACACCCTCGGTAACAAAACCATCTTCAACGGCTAAGGTGTCCATGGTAATGCCCGCGCCCCAACGAGCCGGAATTTCGATCCCACGTAAGATATTCTCGACGCTGTAATCAATATAGAGCGCATCGGCGGTTATGTGCAGCTGATCGTTCGGCTGATACTCCAAAACGCCCATAATGGTGTTGCGATCTTCAATACCCGAGCGAACATAGGGCTTGGCGCCGCCCAAAATAATGTTGCCGGCATCGTCGGTGGGCCACTCAGTGCCGCCCCAAGCGTTCCAACGCTCTTCTTGGTTGGGCGACGAAATGGAGTTGATCGTCACCGCAACGCCAACGGTATCGTCTGCAAACTGATCAATATACGATCCAGTAACCCGATAACCGCTGTCTTCACCGTCCGGGTTAAGCTGACCTAAACTGTTTTCTTCATATAAACCGCCAATTTTAATCACCTGCTCGCCGGTTGCCAAAGGCTTAACCGACTGCATATCAATAACCCCGGCAATACCCTGAGTAGTAAGCGAGGCCGAGGCCACTTTATGAACAGTTACTCCGCCCATAATTTCGGCAGGATACAGCGAAAAATCCACACCGCGATTGTCACCAATAGAGACCTGTTCGCGGCCGTTAAATGTGGTGGCGATGTAATCTTCGTTTAAGCCGCGCATCGAAATTGCACTGGCGCGACCATCAACCCGACGAGCCGACAAACCGGGAAGTCGCGCGATGGTTTCTGCAATACTCGGGTCGGGGAGCTTGCCGATGTCTTCGGCGGTGATCGCCTCGACGATAGTGGTGCTGTTTTCTTTAACCGCCTGACTTTTTATCAAACTGGCGCGAATACCCGTTACCACGACCTCTTCCAGAGATTCGCTATCAAGGTTAGTGGGCTCTTGCTGCGCAGACACTTGTGCGGCATGAATACTGGCGAGTGCTAGCGCAACCGTAAGCGCTTTAGGTGTGAAAGACTTCATTTGTCCTGACCTCTATTTGATTATTAATTATTTGAGTTTTTGGGGTCTTCCAATCTATTGAGGCGGCGGTTACAAAAAGGTTACCAAATGCCGCTTCTGGGCACTCTGGGATTTATTACATACGTATTCATAGATTTAGCGACACTCCACCGCAAAAAAAAGGCGCCCGAAGACGCCGATCGTGATTTGTTAATACAAAACAACAACACCTAAATATGCAGGCTTAAAGCTTTAGCACCAACCCTTGAGAAACCGCTAGTGAAAGGGACAATACCCCTTCGTCGTTTGCGATGGTCGCCCCAGAGATCAGATCTGTGGCATTCGCTTGACTCGGTAGTCGCACATTCTGAGCACGGCCACTGGCATTGATAACCACCCAAATCCGTTCATTTTTATAGCGACGCTCAAAGGCGAATATCCCTTTTTCGTCATCGGCCAGCAAGGTCTTGTAATGGCCTATGTTTAAAGCTGGATGAGTGCGCCTAACGCTTATTAGCGTTTTGTAAAAACGCAGCAAGTCATCATTTACCGCAACGTTGTCCGCCGCTCTTTTCTCTCCGTTTGGCAGATAAGTTTCGTCGCTATAGGCAATATCGTCCCATACCATCGGTTTTCGATTACCCGGATCATTTGCCCCCCACATACCCACTTCATCACCGTAGTACACCATAGGGGCGCCGACGTAGGTCATTTGCAAGATCACAAACAGCTTTTGTAGCTCTAATTCCTTTTGATTTGGTTTGCGCACTTTATAGTCAGGGTTCTGTGACACCTGCGACAGCTGATGGTACTCGCTCCAATCGCGAAAGTTCATAAAGCCGCGATTGACAATGTGCGAGCCAATGCGATTTGAATCATGACTACCGAATAAATTTTGTACAACGTAAGCAACACCCGGTGGATACAAATTGCGTAGCGCCCGCAGCTTTTGATCAAACTCTGAGGCGGTAATTGCCGATTCACCTGGATTAAATAAGAACTCTGCGGCCGCAAACGCAAAGTTATAATTCATCTCTCCGTCAAACTCATCGCCCTGCATATAGGGTTGCACATTCTCAGGGGTATCGACGATTTCCGCGGTGAGAAAAGCCTCTGGGTTAAGCGCTTTTACATGTTGACGCCAGTCCTTCCAAAAGTTATGCGCAATGCAAAAAGCAACGTCAAGCCGCCAACCATCCACGCCATAGGCGGCGCCTTTACCTTTAGGGTTCATCCAACGCTCTGTGGCCGCAAATACATAAGCGCGAGGCCCGGCCACCAAGCCGTTATCGTCCTCTTTAAACTCAGGTAAGGATTTAAAGCCAAACCAACCTTTGTAATCAAAGCCTGTCCCCTTCACCTCATCGTCAAAGCTGATAACATCAAACCAGTCTTTATAGGGTGATGCAGCTTGATTTTTCTTTAAATCCCGAAAGGCAAAGCTGTTAATACCCATATGGTTAAACACCCCATCAAAAATGACCCGCATATCTCGCTTATGGGCTTCATCAATCAAGCTCAGCGCCAGCTCATCGGCCCGAGTCCACACCCACGTATCGGGGTCGAGCGGGTCCTCCGTCGCGATCATCTTTCGGTCGCCCACCGGATCTGGGCCAAAGGTCGGGTCGACGTGGTGATAACTTTCGGCATCGTACTTATGCAGTGAGGGGGAAGTAAAAATGGGATTTAAGTAGAGCGCGTTAACACCTAAATCATGGAGGTAATCGAGCTTGTCGATAATACCTTGCAGGTCACCCCCGTAGCGCCGTCGCAATAGATGGGTGGGTAAATCTGGTTCGCCATTTTGACGCTCATAATCCTGCAACTGGTACCAATCGCTCCCCCACGGATGCACTTTCCACGCTTTTGGCGGCGACACCGGATCAGCACCGACAATATCGTCAACGGTTGGGTCGTTGTTCGGGTCACCATTGCGAAAACGTTCAGGAAATATCTGATACCAAACGGCGTGCTTAGCCCAACTTGGCACAAACTCCTGTGGTGTACGGTCAGATTCAACGGTGTTCGGGCTCGCCCCTGTCGCCGCCAGCGAAACTGCACTGAAAACTGCGGCCGCCAGCCACCAGAATCCCATTACTTTTTTCATATTACTGCCTACCCAGGTTACTGTTTCAGGCAACCTTATAAGCCGTTGAGTTACAAAGCGGTTACGCAAGCGAGTAGGCTAACAGTCGCGCGCAGCGCCGCACTATCGGGTTAACCTTGTGCACTGTAACCCATCTGTAACCGTCGGAGCTTTAAGGTTAAACAGAGGCACGGTAACTATCATAAAAGCCATACTAGATATAACCGGATAACAAAATGAAGAAGGTAGTAATCGTTGGCGGCGGATCGGCCGGCTGGATGAGCGCCGCGTTTTTAGCGAAGGTGTTAGGCGCCAGTGTACAAATCACCTTGTTAGAGTCAAAGCAAATCGCCACCGTCGGTGTGGGCGAAGCCACTATTCCGCCCATCCAACTTTTTAACCAGCTGCTCGGCATATCGGAGCCCGATTTTATAGCGGCCACTCAGGCAACCTTTAAACTCGGTATACAGTTCGAGCATTGGGGAAAAATCAATGAGCGCTATATGCACGCTTTTGGTCCCACCGGTAAACAGATGGGCTTAACGCCATTTGTACACTACTGGCTCCGGGCTCGCGCCGAGGGCGATAACAGTGTACTGGGTGATTACTCTTTCAATTCTCTGGCAGCAAAAAAACAACGTTTTGGCCAAAGCACCAAAAAAGCCGGCCCCGGAAACCCAAGCTTAGTCTACGCTTACCACTTTGATGCCAGCGCCTACGCCCAGCTATTAAAAAAATACAGTCTGGCGCAAGGAGTTGTGCATTGCGAAGGAACACTTGCCGATGTTCAGATCAACGCACTTGATGGCAACATCCAAACACTAAAGCTCACCGATGGCCATACAATATCTGGTGATTTATTTATCGACTGCAGCGGCCAGCGCTCACTTTTGCTAGGTCAAGCGCTGAAAGTACCGTTTGAATCGTGGCAGCATTGGCTGCCCTGTAACCGGGCCGTTGCCATACAAAGCGATGCCCAGCTGGCTGCGCCTTTTACCCGCGCCATCGCCCATAGCAACGGTTGGCAGTGGCAAATACCACTGCAAAACCGTACCGGTAATGGCTTAGTATATGCCAGCGACTTCGGCAGCGACGCGCAAGCAATACGCACATTAGAGCAACACTTACCCGGCAACCCCATAACCGACCCTAACGTGTTGTCGTTTAAAGTGGGTCGCTACCGCGATCAGTGGCGCAACAACTGCGTTGCTATAGGCCTTGCCAGCGGCTTTCTAGAGCCACTGGAGTCGACCAGCTTACACATGGTGCAATCATCTTTGGTCCGTCTAGCAAAGCTTTTCCCTGCTCTAGAAATACTAGCCACAGATGTCGCAGAGTTCAATCGACAAGCAACGCTTGAGGCCGAGGGAATTCGAGATTTTATTATTCTTCACTACCGGCAAACACAACGGCAAGACTCTGACTTTTGGCGCAACATTCACTCCACGCCAGCGCCTGAGTCTCTGCAAGATCGGATAGATACATTTTTAGCGTCAGGATACCTAGCTCGGCGCAATGATGAGTTATTTGATGAAAACGCTTGGACGCAAGTACTTATAGGTCAGGGGCTTATCCCAAAACGCTACCATGTGTTGGCGGAACAGATGCCTAAAAGCGATTTAATCGTGTTTTTAAGATCATTGAGGCAGCAAGTCGACACCTTTAGCGAGACCTTAAGTTGTCATCAATCGTATGTTAAAAACCTCGTGGATAAAAAGGTCCGTAATTATGCCTAGCAAACACTCCGATGATATCAAAAAACACGCGATTCACCTGGTCATTGACGGTGGCATGTCGATAGGCGATGCCGCCGATAAACTGCGTATTGGTTCTCGCTCTATTTACAACTGGATTAATGAGCTGAAAAAATCGGAAGCGAGCACTAACGATCTACGCGAGTTTATTCATTTGCGTAACGAGCTACTAAAAGTGAAAGCGGAAAGAGATCTACTGCGCGATCTAGTATTGAAAATGGCGGCCAATAAAGACGAACCAAACGAGGTGAGGTTTTCGTAAACATCTATCCGTTGATCAAGTCGGCACGCCACTAAAAAAACAGCTTAAAGCTAACCCCAGTAATCACTGGGGTTAGCCTTCTGCTTATAGGCCAGTAACGCCTTCACCGTATTCTAGCAAAAAGTCCGGCCACGCGGTGGCAGGGCCAGCTACATTTTGCGCATTAACCCTTTCTAGGTAGGCGTTGCCAGTAGCGTTGGCCTCCAACACAGTACTACCAGTGCCATTGATATTAACGTCACCAATGTACAAACCTTCTACCCGTTTTTGCCAACTAATTAAAAACGCTTGGTAGGTGCTATCGACAATATCAGTATTGGTAATACGAATAGGAGCAGTGATATCCAATGAGTCCGCAAAGATCCAAATTGCCGGCAACTCAGTCTCCCAGTTGGGCTCATAGCCACCGGTGCGGATTAACTCGCAGTTATCAACAATAGTGGTTCCCGTCAGCGGCGTCGGGTTAAAACGCGTACCGATAGCGATACCAGCTGAGCCCGTTAGGGTGTCGCGAAAGATACTATTGCGCACTTGATTGGCTGTGCCGCCGTAGATACCCGCACCATTACCCAATAGCGGCGTTTGTACGGTATTGTTAATAAAAGCACTGCGGGTCACAGCTTCCCCCTGGGACCACATGGCTAGTGCATCGTCGCCGGTATTACGTATAACTGATTGGGTGATATGCGTATCTAAAATACCTTTGTTTAGATTTACACCATCGGCAAAAGTGTTGCGAATGCGCATCTGAGTTGCCAGCAAACCCTCCGTACCGCTGACTGTCCACAATCCGACTTTAGTGTGCTCGACCCAAACATTTTGAATCAGCGATCCCCGCCCAAAGTTGCCCTCAAACGCCGCGTGATCGGCTCCATCATTACGCTCAAAGGTTTCACCACTGACCATAAAGTGGGCCAGCGTAACGTTACCACCGGTGGCGTAAAAACCGCCTTTACCATCTTGCCCCGCAATAACTGAGTACCAAGGGCCAGCCCCGGTAACGGTGATATCGGCAACATTCACGCGATCACGCAATGTGAAAGTGCCCTGAGGCAACCATACGCCCGTACCGGCATTGCGCGCAGCAATAATCGTATTCAGCACACTGTCGTAATCATCGATACCGTCGTTGGCAACTGCGCCGTACTCGGTAACGGATATAAAACCGGGCGGTTTTGCACGCGGTGGCTCGAGCATTTCTAACTCGATTAAATCAATATCGTACCACTCGGCGTTGGAGTTACTATCGACCTGCAAACGCAAAGTGGTACCAGCTGGCAGCACCTGCGCAAACTTAACACGGGAGTCATCAAAATAACGCTGCGGGCTGCCCTGCGAAGGTTGGCTAACATAGGGATAGCTACCGTAAACCCAACTGTAGTAACTGGTCACTTCATGGTCTAGCAGTTTATTGCCATTTGCATACACGGCTATCGTTTGCGCCTGACCTACACCATCTAGGGTATCGGGAATTGAGGCCCGCAAAACCATAGCGTTGGCCGGCTGCGTCAACGTAATTTCTACATACTGACCCACTTGGTTTAAACGTACGGCTTTGCGACCTGAGGCCTCTGCCTCCATTTCGTGAAAGATCCGACTGGGGCCTCGTACACTGGCATTTGTTGAGCCCTCTTCGGCTTCGTAGGTTTGATACCCAACTGTTGCGCCCCGATCCGCCAAATCCGAGCCATCTTGCAGCGTAATGCGATCCAGCAAATAGCCGCCAGTGTTGTCGTCTAAAGCATGCAAACTTATCGTACCGACGCCACGACGCAACGGCATGTCGTACGCCAAGGTTTGTAGGCCGCTGGTAGGGGCCAGTTCGATCTCACCTGCCACTAAGCCATCAATACGCAACTGCGCCACTTTAGTATCGTTGGTGGGGTTGTCGTAATGAATACTCACCACTTGACGGCCGGTAGTGCCAGCATTCACCGTAAAAATTACCCGTGAGCCGGCTTGGTTACCCTGAGCCACAAATCCGGTGCCCGTAAAACCGCTAACATCGCTGCGCACTTCGGCACCGCCGCTAAAGAATCCGCGTTCGGCTTGATAGTCAGCCCCGCCCACCGGAGTTGTCGGCTCAATGGGATCAACCGGGTCAGGATCAGGTGGCGTCACTGGGTCGGGATCGTCCTCTCCTAAAAAGGTCACATCAACGGCATCAATATTTATGTTGCCCGAATCCGTGTTCGCAAAAAATAGTTCAACTTCTTGTTCACCACTGGCAAACCAACGATTAACCGTTACTTGCTGCCAGGTTGCCCATCCACCACTTGCAGGGAAGGACACTTGCGCGCTGGCGGGCGTGCCACCTAAAACACTCAAGGTTTGCGTGGTAGGTGTGCCATTGGCGTAACGAATGGTTAATGCATGATAGCCAGGCTCACTGATTGCCAACGTAAAACGCGCTCTTGCCAGGTTTTTATTGGCATCAATAAACCCGCCAACAAAACCTGTACCATTGTAGCCCCCATGCTCCGACTGCAAAGAGGTACCACCCGATAATGTCATAGCACCTGCGTCAACATTTCCCACTGAAACTGGCTCAGTGGGGTCAGGCTCTACCGGGTCCGGGTCAGCGATAATTTTTTGCAGTGCGATATTATCAATATTGACATTGCCAGTGTCCGTCGCGCCATAGCGAAAACTGGCTGGCTGTACACCTGCTACTAGCGACGCCGAAAAGCTAACCGTGCCATAATCACCCCATCCAGCGGTAGCGGGCAACGCGAGGGTTTGCGCCGCACCGTCAACCACAAACGTAATTGATCGGGCACTCCCCGTACCATTGGCATAGCGTAAGGTAAAACGGTAATCACCTGAATCTGCCAAGCTCACATTAAAATCTGCTTGGGCACTGCCTTGGTTTGCGTCGGTAAAACCACCTACATAACCGTCACCGGAGTAACCGTCGTGCTCCGCCTCAATGCGGGCACCACCGCTTAACCCCACATGCTCTAACTGCAACAGTGAGTCGACGGTTAACTCGCCATTGGTTACCACCGGCGCATTGCCCTCGATACTAAGCCGATCAAGGTTAACATTACCGCTGTTATCATTGTTAAAGCGTAAACTGACGATATGCGAGCCCGGATCTAATGCAATAGATTCACTTGCCGTTTTCCAATCGCCCCAATGAGCGCCAGCGTTAAAAGTGACCGTGCGCCAATAAGTGTCATCAAGATACATCGCAAGGGTTTTCGTCGATCCGGTACCATTGGCATAACGAATATTGGCGACATAATCACCCTCTTTTGGGGCGTCGACGATAAAGTCTACTGCCGCGCTACCACGCTCGCTATCGGTAAAACCGCCAAGAAACCCGGTCCCCGAAAAGCCATCGTGGTTATTCTCAACCCGCGCACCGCCGTAATATCCGGCGTTCTCTGCCTCGTAACTTGCCAAGGTTTCGGCGGTCGCCGACAAACCCTGTATCGCAGCTAACACACCCACTACTAAACTCGTTAACGCCAGCCTGCGGCTGGCTATCGTTGTTACATTACGCATATAAGATTCCAGTTATTATTGGTTTATGATCGTATTTATGGAGAGTCGCCTGAGACTGGTTTAACGGCCTACATATGACCGCTAACAAGCTCAAACAGCATCTTGGAGTGTAACGACAGGAAGAGCTTATTCAATGTTCGTGAAAACGTATTCAGAAGAGAGGTAATTCAAGGATTAACCGCACAAAAACACCTATACCGCGTCGGCTATTTTATCATTTGTTTTATATTGAATGTTAACAGCTAATAAAAAGTGATGAAAATCATAGGCATGACAATAAAATTATAACCAATGATACATTAATAGACGATGTCACACTTAGAAGCGAGCGTTGCAACGTATTTCTTGAATACGTATGCATAGGTTATTTCGCTAAATCACAGAAATGTCGACCGCCTCACAAAGCCAGAGTACCACTATAAAGAGACAGCACTTCAGCTCTGTGAGCGATGATTTACACGCTTGCGCATTCTAGGCGAAAACTAACCTCAGTAAAAACAAGAAAAAATTACAGGCCAAACACCATAGGCAACCAAGTCGACAATGCGGGCACACAAATAATAATCAACAGTGCGATAAACATAGCTAAATACAACGGTAGGAGCGGCGGTATCACTTTCGCCAATGACGTTTTACCAATACTACAGCCCACAAACAGTACGCTACCCACCGGTGGAGTACATAAACCAATAGATAAGTTTAGAATCATAATAATGCCAAAGTGAATTGGCGAGATGCCTAATGCCTCTACAATTGGCAAGAATATTGGAGTAAAAATTAACACCGCTGGTGTCATATCCAAAAACGTACCTACCAGCAGCAGCAAGATATTGATCATTAGAAGAACAATAATAGGGTTGTTGCTAAAGCTCAAAAAGAAGTCGCTAATAGATTGCGGAATATTCTCATACGACAAAACCCAAGACATCGCTGACGAGGCCGCAATAAGCAACATAACGATAGCCGTCGTACAAACAGATTTATTCAAAACGCCTGATAGATCTTTTATTTTTACTTCTTTGTAAATCAGAGTAGACAACACAAACGAGTAAAGAACGGCAATGGCGCCCGCTTCCGTTGGCGTGAAATAGCCAGATACAATACCGCCAATAACCAACAATACTAGAAATAAACTCGGGATCGCATCGAGCGTCTTTTTAAGCAGTTCGCCCGACTGTTTTTCCGAGGCGATACCATAGCCTTTGGCTTTAGCGTAAATTGCGCTTGCAATCATTAAACACAAGGCAACGAGCAGGCCCGGAAGATAGCCGGCCAAAAACAAGGCCGCAATAGACACGCCGCCACTGGCCAGAGAATACACAATAAGAATATTACTGGGCGGGATCAACATACCCGTGGTGGAGGCCGTTACAGTTACGGCAGTAGAGAACTCCCGACTATAACCGTCTTTTTCCATCTCCGGTATAACAAAACCACCGATGGCAGAAGTGGCCGCAACAGCCGACCCCGAAATAGCGCCAAATAGTGTACAAGATAAGATATTTACAAAAGCCAAACCGCCAGGCAAACGCCCCACTAAAATTTTAGCAAATTCAATAAGCCGATGCGCAATACCACCTTGCCCCATTAGAAAACCAGACAAGATAAAAAAGGGAATCGCCAACAGTGCAAAGCTATCAACCCCAGCCGACATGCGCTGCGCCATGGTGGTTGTGGTTGAGACAAAGTCCAAACTTAACAACAGCGAGAAAAATCCCGACAGCGCAATAGCAATGCCTATTGGTACGTTAAGCAGTAGTAGCGCGACAAAGCTTGCGATTAGAATAACAACGGATATATCCATGGGCCTTCCACTAAATATTAGAGTAGTTTTTAAAGGATTCGGCTGAAAACAAAAGAAACAATACGCCACTTACGGGAATTGCAAGGTAGACAATACTGATAGGCAACCCCAAAGATGCAGAGGACTGGTCCAGATCCCAGGCAAGATACGCCAGAGAACTGCCACCGATCAGCAGTATGCAAACGCTAAATATCACGACAAACACTAGAATGGTTTTTACAATTTTATTCTGGGCGTCTGGCGAAAATTTTTCGACAAAATAATCCAACCCTAGATGAGCACCCTTTCTAAAAACATGAGCCGCACCAAGAAATGCTATCCAGATAAGAAAGAAGCGAGCTAACTCTTCTGTAAAAGAGCTTGGATTGTCAGTAAAAAATCTGGTAACCACCTGCCATGTCACATCTAAAACCAGACCAACCATAAGCGCACTGGTAAACACCTCTAAAAAGTAATCTACCCGATTACACACCTTAGCTAGAGACATTAGCGAACCTCTCGTATGTTGTTAAACAGTTTGCCATACTCGGAGCTTTCAATCGCCTCGTGAATCGGCTTAACACTCTCGACAAACGCACTTTTATCGGCCTCGATCACTTTTACACCGGCTTCTCGAACTGCCGCCAAAGACTCCTGACTTACCTTGTGCCAAAGTTTTCGCTCATAAGAAACCGAGTCACTCATTGCCTTAGCAACCCATTCGCGCTGTTGATCGTTAAGTCGGCCCCAGCTTTTTGTACCCGTAATCACCACATCGGGTATGGATGTATGCTCATCAAGAATTAAGTACTTGGCGACTTCATAGTGCTTTGAGAGATAAAAACTGGGAAGGTTGTTTTCTGCCCCATCAACCACACCTTGCTGCAGAGAGGTGTACAGCTCGCCCCAGGATATCGGCGTAGGTGCGCCGCCCATGCTTTTTACCATGGCCACGGCGGACGGGCTGTTCATCACCCGGATTTTCATGCCTTTTAAATCTGCGGGCGACTCGACGGGATTTTTAGTGGTGTAAAAACTTCGACTTCCCGCGTCGTAATAGCCCAGCCCTTGTATTCGGTAGGGCGTGCCCGAATCTAGCAGTTCTTTACCGATTGGCCCATTGAGCACTTTCCATAAATGCTCGCCATCACGAAACAAGTAAGGCGCGCTGAATATCTTCATTTTAGGAATAAAGGGCTCTAGAGAGCTGGCCGATACTTTGGTGAAATCGATACTGCCAATCTGAATCAGCTCAATTAGCTCACGTTCACTACCCAACTGGCCCGACGGGTATATTTGTACCTGCATCTCACCGCCGGAGTATTTCTCCAGCTGCTCGGCAAAGTACACCATCGAGAGGTGTACCGGATGTTTCGCATCCAAACCATGGGCTAGTTTTAGAACACGGACATCGTGGCTTTTACTGCAGGATGCGAGCGCCACAACCGTAAACGCCAATAGCGCTAATTTTATCATTATAGTTTTCACAAGTTTTATCTCAGTGTTTGATGTTTTCTCGTGCGACTATAGCGCCAGGCTGCTGTATCACGTAAGCCGCACAAGCCTGACCCGCAGCGATAGCGTCCGTCACAGACTTACCCATTGACTTAGCCGCCAGGTAGGCACCATTAAAGGAATCCCCTGCCGAGGTTGTATCAACCGGCTTTACTACGGTTTTTAACGGATGGTGCGAAAGCTCGCCAGCAATAAGCGAATAGCAGCCATTCTTGCCGTCTTTAATAACGACTTCGTTTACGCCCAATTGACGATAGTGCACGACACACTCATCTAGGTTGGAAAATCCAAATAACGCTTGCTCATCATCCAGACTGGGTAAAGCAATATCGACCATCGACAAAAGCGCCGTAATGGCCTCTCTTGCCCGTGAAGGAGATTCCCAGCCCTTTGCGCGATAATTAGTATCGAACGCTACCAATCCGCCGCCTGCGCGAAACTCGCGTAAGAAGTTGTATATTTTGGCGCGATCGTATTCACCAAACAGCGACAGAGTAATCCCGCTGAGGTAAAACATATCAACGTCACCCATCTCGGCAAACAGCTCAGGTTTTAGTTGGATAAGGTCTTTAACCGGTGCCGCCGAGCGCCAGTACTCAAAGCTGCGCTCGCCATGATCATCGGTATTAATGACGTATAGCCCGGGCACCTTACCCTCAAAACGGGTCACCAAACTCGTATCGACACCTTCACGGCGCCAACAATCGAGCAGATAGTCGCTGTATTGATCAGTGCCTAGCGCGGTTAGGTAGCGCACGTCTGCTCCTGCACGAGCCATATACACGGCCGCGTTTAGCGTATCGCCGCCATAGGCGAGGCGGTAATCACTGAGGTTAAGCTGAGATAGCTCCAGCATGCATTCGCCAAAGGTCACTATTTTATTTTTCATCAATTTATTTCACGCTCGCCACTTGTTCATTGGCCACAATTGGTAATGCCACCTTACCATGATACGATACAAACATACAAAAACAAAAACAAGGCTTTAATTTTGGTCAAACAGGTTCAATGATTGCGGTAACTTGGTTAATATATGCTACAAATCATAACCAGCTTCGCCAGGCACTGAGCTTTCGGTTCATGGCGATTATCGGATGCCTGGCAGCAGGCTTCTCCCAAATTTTCAGTGGGTTCGTACAGTGGAATTTCGCACGATTAAAACAGACCGTTTGTATATCAAAGTGGCCGAGCAGCTTTCTGGCTTGGTTAAAGACGGCACTCTCAAGCCTGGGGATAAATTCCCGCCCGAGCGTGACCTTGCAGAAAAGCTGGGCGTTAGCCGCCCGACGATTCGTGAGGCGATGATTGCCATGGAGCTATCCGGCATTATCGAAATTCGCACCGGCTCTGGTATTTATGTCTCTAACAAAAAGCCCAAGCTAGACACTGGCGATAAAGGTGTTGGCCCTTTTGAAATTCTGGAAATTCGCTACATTCTGGAAGCGGAAGCCTGCGCCTTAGCGGCCGCGCGGATTACAGACGAGCAAATCGCCCAGCTTAAAACAGCAGTGCGAGATATGGCCGAAGAGGAAAAGCACGAAGACGCCTCTGAAAAAGCCGACTGGACTTTCCACAAAATTATTGCCGATGCGAGCCAAAACAGTGCGATATCGGCCGTAGTTGATTGGCTGTGGGAGCTGCGCAACGAATCCGAGCTGAGCACGGCGTTTCTCGAGCGCTTAAGGCAAGAAGGCGTGCACCCTTCGATAGAAGATCACAAACGCATTGTCGAAGCACTAGAACAACGCAACCCAGAAAAAGCCCGCAACGCCATGCGAGTACACATCGACAACGCCTCAGAAGCGGCCTCAACTTACTTTGACCGGCCAAATTAATTTGGCCGGTCTGCCACCACTTAAGCCTTAACGCAAAGCCACTAGACTTAACCCGTAACCGCCTCGGTAATTGCTTTGTCTATGCCCATTGATGCGATATTTTTTACGTGCTTGATCAGCAAGCACTCGAACATCACATCGTCTTGAAGCTCCTCAGGAAACACTCCAGACTCAGCCATCAGGCTTTTTACCAGCTGCACGTCATCGTCAGCGTTCGCGGCTATAATACTCGACAGCCCTGCTAAGTTCGGATCACTCACCGGATAAGCGCTGCTTTGCTGGTAGCCCACCAGGTAGCGAATCCAGGCCGCAACAGACAGCGCGATCAGGTTTGGGGTTAAACCTTTTTTCCGCAGGTCAATCGCCGCGAAGAGCAACCGCTGCGGCAACTTTAACGAGCCATCGGTAGCCACTTGAGCATTGCGGTAGGGCACGTGCTTATTGGTAAAGCGCTCGACAATCGCCTTGCTGTACTCGAGCACATTAATTCCATCGGGCACCGTAAGCGACTGGCTTTGCTCATCGCGCATTAGCCGCTCGATAAACTCTTGCACCACCGATCTGGAAACCGTTTCGTGAATATACTCATCCCCCAGCAGCGACCCAATATAGGCGATAGACGAGTGGCTGCCATTAAGCATACGCAGTTTGAGCTTTTCATAGACCGAAACATCGGCCACCAATAGTGCGCCGGCCAACTCCCAGGCGGGCCTTGACCCCACAAAATTATCTTCGATAACCCACTGCCGATAGGGCTCACACAAAAGCGCGCCGTCATCGATCAGCCCTACCGCCTCCGAGACCGTATCGATGACTTGCTCTGTGGCGGCAGGCACAATTCTATCTACCATGGTGGAGCAAAACTTCACGTTATCGTCAATCCAGTCTCGCAAATCAACGTCAAGATTATCGGCAAAATCTTTGACAACGTTTTTAAGAATCTCGCCATTATCGGGCAAGTTATCGCAGCTAATAATGGTTAAACCGCCCAACCCCTTATTGCTACGCTTTTGCAACGCATGGGCTAAATACGCCGGCATAGTAGTGGCTTCGCCCGACCTAATATCGGCCATCACATCGGGGTTTAACTCGTCTAAACGCTGGTTTTTCTGACAATAGCCTTTCTCCGTCACCGTAATGGTGACAATCTTGGCCGACTCACTCGCTATTTGCTCAATCACGCTGCCAGCGTCTTCGCTACCCACTAAAATGTTCTCTAGGCAGGTGATGCAGCGCACGTTTTTCTCGGTCAAAGAGCGCTCCATTATCGTATACAGATAATCTTGTTTTTTTAAGGTATTGCGCACGCCGGGGCTGCGTAAGCTAACCCCGACGATCGACCAATCACTGTCGGCTTTTTCATTGGCAACTTGGGTATACAGTGCTTGGTGAGCTCGACTAAAAGCCCCAATACCAATATGCACAATTTTATGATCTGAGGTTTTTTTATCCCGTGGTAAGCTCGTAAAGTTCGGTTTAGCTTCTGCAAAGTTCACGAGATTTAAAGGCTTTTGTGGTTTCATAAATGGTACGCCTTTTTCGCTAAGTTGTAGGTTAGATCAACAGCCACCTCGTGCGCGTCTTGCAAACTCAGGCGCCCGGTTTTAACTAATCCGGCTAAAAAGGCACAGTCGCAGCGCCGGGCCACATCGTGCCGCGCCGGGATCGATAAAAACGCCCGGGTATCATCGTTAAAGCCGACGGTATTATAAAATCCTGCAGTTTCGGTCATTTGTTCGCGAAACCGCTTCATCCCCTCGGGGCTATCATGAAACCACCAAGCGGGGCCGGCTTTAAGGCTCGGGTAGTGACCGACCAACGGCGCAATCTCACGCGCGTAGTTAGTTTCATCCAACGTAAACAAAATGATCTCTAAGTTTTTGTGGTTACCTAACGTCGATAACAGCGGCCTAAGGTTATTCACAAATTCGGCTTTTACCGGAATATCCGCACCTTTGTCGCGACCAAAGTTTTCATGCACAGATTGGTTATGGTTTCTAAAACTGCCCGGATGAATTTGCATCACCAATCCATCATCAATACTCATTTTTGCCATCTCGGTCAGCATTTGCGCCCGAAACAACTCCGCCTCTGCGGCGCTAAAATCACCCGAACGCACCTTAGCGTAAAGTGCCGCAGCCTCTTGCTCGGATAAATCGGCCGTGGCTGGCGTCGGGTGCCCATGATCGCTTGAGGTAGCGCCGTGCTGCTTAAAGAACTCGCGTCTGACTCGCAGCGAATTTAAATAACCGCTATAGCTCGATACACTTTCACCGGTAAGACTTTCTAGCTGATCAATATTATCGTTAAAGCCTGCGTGCTCGGGATCGACCACATTGTCTGGCCGAAAGGCGGTAATCACTCGGCCACCCCACTCCGACTCGGCAATGGTGCGATGATGCTCAAGTGAGTCTAGTGGCGACTCAGTGGTCGCCAACAACTCAATATTAAACCGATCAAACAACTGACGCGGCTTAAAGCTGTCTTGCGCCAAGCACTCTAAAATTGTGTCGTAGTACAAATCGGAGGTTTTGTCCGACAGTACGACGTCCAGCGCAAAGACATTTTTGAATACATAATCCAACCACGTACGGCTAGGGGTTGCCCGAAACAAATAATAGTGGCTGGCAAACAGGCGCCATGCCTCGCGAGGGTCTACCGCCTTGCCGGCTCGGCCTATTCCCAGCTCGGCCAAATCCACACCCTGACTGTAAAGCATGCGAAACACGTAATGATCCGGTCTAACGAGCAGCTCGGTAGGATTCGAGAAATTAGCATTGCCCGAAAACCAGCTAGGATCGGTGTGACCGTGAGGGCTAATAATAGGCAGGTTATAGACGCTGTTGTACAGCTCGCGGGCAATAGCGCGCTCGCCCGGTTCAGTCGGAAACAACCGATCTTCATTTAAGACTAAGGGTGTATTCACTGATTACTCCAAATTCGCAAAGGCGCAAGCACGGCAAGTGACGTCGTATCGCCCAATAAATGGTATTACCACCTTGCCAATATACCTAGACAGAGCACTGTTTACAACAAATCGTCCTGCTCTTGCGAGCTTATAGCGCCCCTAACCGCCATCATCCCTGCCTAAGCGCCCCCTTAAATACGGCATTTTTTGTATAAAAAACATGCTTATCGCTCATTATGGCGACAACTTTATCCGCCAGAATGACCTCAACCGAAAACTGGTAGGGTTGTCTTACCAATATTTTTACTCTATGATTTGCTCAGATACTGTACGACCGGTTGCCAGCCAAGACCGGGCAATAACATCGTTAATCTTTGGGATAGATATTCAGTGACCAATCAAGACAGCTCTACCACGCCTCGCCGATCATTAATCATCGCCAACTGGAAACTCAACGGCGGTATTGATCTTATGTGTAACTCAATTGCGTCATTGGTAGGTAAAGAGTTTGATACTGATATCGCCGTCTGTCCGCCCTACATCTATATAAGGGACATGCTTAGCTTGCTGCACCACTCCGAGGTAAAAATCGGCAGCCAAAACGTGAGCAAGTTTGAATCCGGCGCTTATACCGGAGAAACCTCTGCCGAGATGCTTAAAAAAGTTGGCTGCTCCCTTTGCCTTATTGGCCACAGCGAGCGGCGCCAAATGTTTCGCGAGAACAACATCAGCTGCAACATCAAAGTTAAAAATGCACTGACCCACGGGTTAATACCCGTGCTTTGTATAGGTGAAAACTTAGAAGAAAAAGATGCGGGAATCACCAAAGACATTATCTTTCGGCAATTAGACGAAGGATTAAACGCGATAGACACAACCACCGGCGAGCTATGCGTTGCCTACGAGCCAATCTGGGCGATAGGCACAGGAAAGTCAGCAGTACCCGACGAAGCGCAAAGCGTGCATAAATTTATTCGTGAGTGTATTACCGAAAAGTTCGGCAATGACTTTGCGCAGAGAACCAGAATTCTCTACGGCGGCAGCGTTAGCCGCGAGAACGCCTGTGAACTTTTGGATAAAGCGGATATTGACGGCCTGCTGGTAGGCGGCGCCAGTTTGGATCCAGCGCATTTTTTGCAGATCTGCACACAATGCGAATTAAAATAACTATCACGGAGTAGCTATGAACACAGCAGTAAAAAACATAAAACCTGGCGTTGTCAGTGGTGCTGATGCCGACAGCATTTACAATGACGCGTTAACCCGTGGTTATGCCCTGCCCGCGGTTAACGTGGTTGGCACCAATTCGGTTAATGCCGTCCTCGAGTGCGCTAAAGCGGTAAATTCGCCGGTTATTATTCAGCTCTCTAACGGCGGTGCGGCATTCTTTATTGGCAAAGGCGTAGGCGCCGATGCCATAGAGAACTCGGTGCGTGGCTCTATTGCGGCTGCGGCTTATATTGATATCGCGGCAAAATTTTACGGCGTTCCCGTTATATTGCATACCGATCACGCCGCTAAAAAATTACTGCCTTGGATTGACGGGCTTATCGATGCCAACCAGAAGAGTTTGACCGATACCGGCCGCACTTTATTTAGCTCGCACATGCTTGATCTATCGGAAGAGCCGCTGGCCGAGAACATTACCACCTCGGCACAGTACTACAAAAAACTGCACAACTTAGGCATGGGTATCGAGATCGAGCTGGGGTGTACCGGCGGTGAAGAAGATGGCGTCGACAATAGCGATATGGACAGCAGCCAACTCTACACGCAACCCGATGAAGTCGCACAGGCCTACCATGTGTTATCGAGCATTGGCCCTAACGTTAATATCGCGGCCGCATTCGGTAACGTTCACGGTGTGTATATGCCCGGCAACGTGCAACTGCAACCCGAGATACTGAAAAATTCACGCGATTATTTACGCGATCTGCAAGGTACTGCCATTAATCCACCGCTGCGATACGTTTTTCACGGTGGCTCTGGCTCTTCGTTGACGGATATTCAAGAGGCCATTAGCTATGGCGTCGTAAAAATGAATATCGATACCGATACCCAGTGGGCAAGCTGGCAAGGGGTATTTAATTACTACAGTGAAAACTCGGGTTATCTTAAAGCGCAAATCGGTAATCCTGAGGGCTCGCACAAACCCAATAAAAAGTTTTACGACCCTCGGGTATGGCTACGCAAAGCCGAAGTTTCTATGATCGATCGCTTAAAAACTACCTTCTCTGACCTTAATTGCTGCAATCGCTATGAATAGTCTACATTTTAAAAGCTTTGAGAATTTCTTACTCTCCAGTGCCATAGAGCTGGACTTGGCATCCGTCGTAAAAGATATCATCGCCGCCTGCGTGGATATCTCAGGGATTTTGTCTCACAGCACTATTGAGGGGCTTACCGGCTCGGTAGATCAACAAAACAGCTCTGGCGAGACGCAAAAACAGCTGGATGTGCTGAGCAACCAGATCTTAAAAGATAAATTGCGCCTGAATAAATCGGTGAAATTCATCGCCTCTGAGGAGGAGAATAACGTCGTTACGGCCGCTCCCGCGGGCGCCTATGCGGTTGCCTTTGACCCGCTGGACGGCTCAACTAACATCGATGTGAACGGCGCTGTGGGAACTATCTTCTCGATTTTACCTGCGCTGAATGACGGCCACCCAGAGGCCTCGTTTTTACAAAGTGGCAACCATCAATTGTGTGCCGGGTACGTGCTTTACGGCCCGGCGACGCAACTGGTGATTACCTTTGGCAAAGGCACTTATATCTTTACCTTACAAGCCGAGGCCAACATGTTTATGCTGACCGATGCAAAGGTCACCATCGCTAAACAAACCTCTGAGTTTTCCCTTAACATGGCGAATACCCGTTATTGGAAACGTGAATTTGGCAACTACGTACAGCACTTATTGGATGGCAGCGGCGGCCCTCGGCAAAAATCGTACAACATGCGCTGGACTGGTGCGATGGTGGCGGATATTCACCGCGTGATTTGTCGTGGTGGAATATTTTTGTATCCATCAGATAAAAGAGAAAAGGTAACATCGGGCAAACTTCGGCTTATTTACGAGGCCAGCCCGATGGCGCTAATTATTGAAAACTGTGGCGGCAGTGCCTTTGATGAACGCACCTCTTTATTAAGCATCGTACCAACGTCGCTGCACCAAAAGGTGCCCGTTATTGCCGGCTCAACCAATGAAGTACACACTTGCCTAAACTATATGGAGTAGCAAACTATCCGATACCGTTCGGCACCAATGATAACGCCACCCGCAGAGGGCAAGCCTGGCCTTCTGCGGGTGGCGCTGCTAAATCGCAACGTCCTTTTGCTCACGTCTATTGGCAAACACGCCAATTGCTGCGCAACAAAAACCACAAAAGGCAGCGCTGCCGCCATAATATAATCCTGCCAGGCTAGCGGTTATATCGCCCGAGACAAAAGCTACCGTAATCCCAATATAGGCACACACAAGCCCTACGCCAGCGCCCGCTAGCCCGTAATTCCGCCCCCGCTGCTGCAAGGCCAGCACCTCGGCCGCCGTGGTATCTACATCCAAGCTGCTGGCGCTAATGGCAAAAACGGCGGCTAGAGCCTTTTTGGACTCCAAAGAACAGCTACCTTCGTTCTCTATTCTTTGCACCGTACGTAAGCTAAGCCCTGAGACAGCGGCGAGCTGATCTTGTGACCAAGACCGATTGTTGCGAAGTTTTTTGATGAGATCTGTATTTATCATTTTCTCCATGCTCTTTTCCCTGTAGCGATTGATGTGAGCCCATCATCACCCGAACTAACAGGTTTTGGTTACGACAACTCAACGCCAATCGTACGACACTAGCCCAGTAAGCTGCGTAATCGTATCGCATTGACGAATACCACCACCGACCGAACACAGCACGGCATACGTGAGCCCACACCACAATGGCCTCCACCATTATGGTAAAAGCCGGGCCGGCATCAACCGCCTCTACTATCAAAGTGGCTTATTCAATGAAAAGCGACCGGCAATATTGCCCTCAAAGCCACTTTCTAGTATAAAATACAATTTAAATATAAAAACAACTGATCACAATAGCGAGAGCCCCATTGAAAACACCTACCTTACTTATCGCACTTACCTTAACCTTGGTCTGCACGGCTTGTGGCAGTAGCGGCGGCACCTCAAACCCTGCCAACAATGGCCTCAGTTCTAGCGCAGAACCCGCCGCAAGCGCCAGCTCAGAATCATCTACCGTTGCCAGCTCCGAGTCAGCCAGCTCAATCGCCTCATCAGATGACTCCTCTAGCTCAGACGCTAACGCCTCTCTCACCAGCGTCGCACTCACCCAAAAAATGGGCGCAGGCTGGAACCTCGGCAACACACTCGAAGCCATTGGCAGCGAAACCGCCTGGGGTAACCCCGAAGCATCGCAAAAGCTGATAAACGCGGTAAAGGCTGCCGGCTTCGATACCATCCGCCTACCCGTCGCCTGGAGCCGGTTCTCAGATGAAGCCAACTTTATTATTGAACCAAGCTGGATGGACCGAGTAGAACAGGTGGTTAACTACGCCCTCAATGCCGATATGTATGTACTGCTTAACATTCACTGGGACGGCGGCTGGATGCAACCGACCTACGCCGAGCAAGAGTACGTCAATGAGCGACTCGCCATCATGTGGGCCCAGATTGCCAACCGCTTTAACGACTACGACAAACGTCTACTCTTTGCCGGCACCAACGAAGTCCTGGTAGAGGGCGATTACGGCACTCCAACTGAGGAGTACTACACCGTACAAAATGGCTTTAACCAAGTGTTTGTCGATACCGTCCGCGCTACCGGCGGCAACAATGCCTCGCGCTTTTTAGTCGTGCAGGGTTTTAACACCAACATCGACCACACGATAAACTTTGCCGTTATGCCAACCGACCCAGCCCATGATAAGCTGCTGATGGAAGTGCACTACTACGACCCGTTTAACTTCACCTTAAATGAAGATAGCACTATCACCCAATGGGGCAGCACGGCCACTGACCCGGCCAAAGCCGAGAGCTGGGCGCACGAGGATTTTCTTAACGCGCAAATGCAAAAGATGCAGGATAAATTCGTCGCCAATGGCATTGGCGTTATTCTGGGCGAGTACGGTGCCATCCGCCGCGAGCAAATCACCGGCCACGAGGCTTACCGTATCGAATGGAACAAAGCGGTAACCGAGTCGGCCCTCGCTCATCAAATCGTTCCCGTGTACTGGGACAACGGCGTGACGGGTAACCACAGCATGGGGCTGTTTAATCGGGCAACCGGTGAGCAGGTTTATCCAGAGCTGATTGAGGCGATAACTAACGCGGCGGAATAAAACCCTATTACCCACCCTCACAAAAAAAGGCGAGCCACTTAAGGTCGCCTTTTTTGTGAGGGTAGCCGTATTTATGGTACGAGCCGCCTACAGCAAAAAACTCAACACTAGCACCACGGTAACACCTACCAAGCCCAAAATGGTTTCCAGTACAGTCCAAGAGGCGAGCGTTTGCTTCTCGGTTAGGCCCATATACTGTTTTACCAGCCAGAAGCCGGAATCATTTACGTGAGACAGCACCGTCGCCCCGCAGGCAATGGCGATCACCACACAAGCTACCACCGGCTCGGAATAACTACCGGCCTGCACCAGCGGGGCGATCAATCCAGCAGCGGTTACCATCGAGACGGTTGCCGAGCCCTGCGAAACCCGAACCACCGTGGCAATCAAGAAGGCAAACAGCACCACTGGCAGGTTAGAGCCGCTCATCGCCTCTACCAGCGCATCGCCCACTCCGGCAGTAATCAGTACTTTGCCAAACACCCCGCCGGCTCCGGTAAGCAATATGATCATACCCACCGGCTCCATCGAGCGGGTGGCCACGCGCTGGATTTCATCGCGGCTAAAACCCAGCCGGGTACCCAAAAAATAGAACGCCAACAAAGTCGCCGTCAGTAAAGCCGTAAAAGGGTGGCCGACAAAAGCCATAACGTCCACCAACGGATGCTCCTCGGCCAGCCAAACCTTGGAGGCGGTGTTAAGCAAAATCATCGCGAGCGGCACCAGAATAATACTCAGCACCAGCGCAAAGCCCGGCTGGGGCCTGTCCGATTGACCCTGTGACTCAAGCTGCTCGTGAGCAAACTCGGGCAAGGGCACGTGGATGCGCCCACCGATAAAACGCCCAAACACAATACCGCCGACAATCGCAGCGGGGATGCCCGCCATCAGACCAATCAGTATCACCCAACCCAGATCCGCGCCCAACAGAGAGGCCACCGCCACCGGCCCCGGCGTGGGCGGAATAAACGAGTGAGCCACCGCAATACCCGCCACCAGCGGAATGCCGTATAACAACAAAGATTTACCCGTGCGCCGGGCCAAGCTGTAAACCAGCGGGATAAACAGGATCAGCGCGACCTCAAAGAACACCGGTATCGCCACAATCAGCCCCAGCGCCATCAGCGCCCAGGGCGCTCGCTCGGTACCGGCCTTCCGAGTCAGGGTATTGGCAATTTGCTGCGCCCCACCCGAGACCTGCAAAATCTCACCAATCATGGTCCCCAAGCCAATCACAATGGCAATATAACCCAGAGTACCGCCCATACCCTGTTGAATAACACCGGTCACCTCCGCCAAAGGCACACCACCGGCGATGGCCACCGCCATACTCACCAGCAGCAGAGCGACAAAAGCTTGCAAGCGTAAAACAATAATCAAAAACAGCAGCAAGGCGATGCTGGCGACGGTCATCGAGAGTAAATAGGTAACAGACATGTTTTTATTATCTCCGGCGTTTCTATGGGCCGCTGATGGATCATGTTTATATTCTACGACATTAACAGGTCGTGCGAGACACCCACAAGCTTGCCTAGCCCACTCGTATCCGAGACCGAGCGGTCACTAATAGTAAAAAGCCCAGCACTTGTGCTGGGCTTTTCGTTTACTGGCCGTCTCCGGGCGTCAAAGTTCGTTGAGCGATATCCTCTTCTGATTTTTCCTGCCAAACCGGCCAATAGTCTTCGTATTTCTTATCCACGCTATCAGCATTGTTTAAAAACCACAATCTCGCTTTATCAGAATTATTAACGAGCGTAGTACTCTCCTTCCATTTATCAAATTCTGACATCGTCGTGTTGTACTTTGCAGCAGAGTCAGCCTTTATTGGCCACATTGAAAACCTAGCCTTCCAGGCACCCATGCGCGGAGTGACGATACTAAAATAATTTTTACCCGGTGCCAGATCGGCCTCCATAAAGTCCGCGGCTTCCGACACCACCATAAACACCCGTTCACCCGGCTGGGTGTCATAGGCCACCTTAGTGCCATTGGCCATAATACCAATAAACCTAACCTCATCACCGGTCACATCATACAGTGAGGCATTAATAGCACTACCGACAAAACTGGATCGCATAAATATAACTTGGGCTTGCCCCTCTTTAGGTGGTGCTAGCTGCTGCGTGTCAGATACCGTCATGGGGTTTGAGGCGCAACCGGTAGCTAATACCGCTACGAGCAATAAAACACTTCTAATAAACACAGCACGTCCTTTTTAGTTTTTGGGCAATATATAAAAAAACAATCGGGTTACTGCCCACCACCCAACTGCCATACATTATTTTCATGGCTGGCCTGCCCCAATAGCTCAAGCGCACCCAATACCTGCACCACGGATTTTTCGGGTTTGCGTTTAAATTGTTCGGCCAGGGCCTGTTGAGTTTAGGGGCCGATGGCGAGCAGTTGTTGTACGGCTTTGACTTATTCGAGCATGTTTTTGGCAGGCTCGGGTTTATCTAGGCCCAGCAACTCGCACAGCTCGGTGAGAGATGCCTGACTGTTGAATTTCTCGATGCCGCGAATACTTTGCCAACGGGTAATAAAAGCATCTGTGACGTCTGGCGTAGCTAAGGGTTAGCAGTCCGGCTCGGGGTACATGGCAGCCCGATTTGTTGGTGAAGGCTGTGGTCAATGATGGCAATATGTAGGATATTGCGCCACCACTCACCATGGGGCTTTGTAGCGCTGGCACTACAAAGCCCCTTGCAAAAAAAACAGTTTTATTATAAAAGCACAAAGATTATTGAATTTTATGCCAAAAGCAGCCTAATATTGATCATTTCTTCTTGGGTGATTATATGAATAATAAATTGGGGCTAGGCAGCTTGGGGGCGTTATTCGCCATGCCGGCTTTTTCACAAAGTATCTCTACCGGTAGCGGTACGGCTACAAGCTTGCCAGTAGATAGCCCCTTAGCATTGGGGTTGCTAACCCTATGTATTTGCATGGGTGCTTATTGGTTTTTAAGAAAAAATCGAATTCTGGCGATGACGCTACCGTTACTAATGGCGACTATTGTGTTCTCACAAAGCTCTGAGCTACGCGCCGGATTAGGCAATGTTTTTACTAAATCGGCCGGTGAAACCCTGCCAATACCTATTATTCAACTATTCGCGGGCAGCAATATTGCTAGTTTTGTCCCGGCCGATTTTAGCAACGCCAGTGGCACCAGCTTAACCATTCGTAGTATTGATATGCCGGTGTATGACGAGTGTTTTACTAGCGAGATAAGTAATAACTGGCTATCCCCCATACTGCCGCCAGAAGATCCGCCTACCGCCTGCACGGTGGGCATGAGTTTAGCCAACGAGGATACATGTCGAGTGGATGTTGACACTCATTGCCGGTCATTAGTCGCATTACCGACTGTCAGCAGCATTACCCCTTTTGAGTTCGAGGCAGAAGTCCCCACGAACTTTACTATTAGTGGCACCGGCCTATCTCGCGTTAACTCGATTAAGCTGGGTGATGTTAACGTAAGTATTTTTACTATTGTCAGCGATACGAAAATCACCGGACAATCACCAAATTTTGGTGCGGCTATACCTTTTAATAAGACTGCCGATTTGACGTTGAATTCAGGCTTTGGCAATGTCACACTAAGTGATGGTGTTCGCTTATTTAGCAACTTCCAAATCTTCTTGCCGCCAATCGGACCTTTTTAGTTTTTATTATGAGCTAATTACTGAGGCGCACGATTGTATCGTGCGCCTTTTTTGTGGGCGAGCTTAACGACTTTTTTTTGGGCGCAATCGTAGTGCCCCGCGTCGGTGCACGGTACGCCAGATAAGAACACAGCGTTTAGCTTTAACAGAAAGGCGAGCAGCCTTGTTAGCGTTATCGAGTCTAGCACCGAATTATTGATTCATATGTTTACGTATCAAAAGCACCAACTCATTCGCTAACAACTGATAGCCATACTCGTTGGGGTGGAGTAAGTCGGGCATAATTTCTTTTGAAAGGTTGCCGTCTTTATCCAAAAACACACTGTTAAGGTCGACAAAAAACACTCGCTCATCATCGGCGAAGTTGCGTAGCCGCGCATTGGCTAACGTGTTATTGCGTCGGGCGTAATCATCGGCGGTGGCGCCGCGTGGGAATATCGCCAGCATGAGGACTTTGGTATCGGGCAAGCGGCGCTGTAGCTCGGTAAGAATTTGCTCGACGCCACGGGCGATGGCGATAGGTTCATCTTGACGATGACCGGTGTTGTTGGTGCCGATCATTAGTACGATCAGCTCCGGGTCAATATCTGCCACTTCACCGTGTTGTAAACGCCATAGGACGTTCTCGGTACGATCGCCGCTAAAGCCTAAGTTTAAACTGGGCCACTCGGCAAAGGCTTGCTGATAGACGGGCTTGCCCGACTCCTCCCAACCCTGAGTAATAGAGTCGCCGATAAACACTAACTGCGGATCGCTTGCGGACGCGACTTTTAATTTTTGCTCATGCCGCGGTATCCACCAGCTTTTGGCCCAGTGCTCCGCCAACGGCGCCGGTGTTACCGATGCGGTTTGGTAGTCGGGGCAATTAAAAACGATATCGACTTGAGGCGTGCGCGTCTCTATACGCACATCGCTCAGCGTTAGCTGGCCGGTACCACCCGTGGCGAAGCGCAGTGGTGTGCGCTCGGCAAACAAGGTGTCGTTTTCGCGCACAAGGCACGACATTGGCACCGCCACCGTTTGTGGCCCCTGCTTAATGAGTGGCACGACTTGATCGGTTAACGATACTCGGCGCTCGCAACCTCCGCCACACAAACGCGCAAAATCAAAGCCGGCGTTGTCAAACTGCTCAAGGTGTAAATCAAACACATAGGCACCGTGGCGGTAAGCGGACAAATTTTTCGGCGCTGAGAATTCAATTTCAAACCCGGTCCACCAGCTATCGTGCCAGCTTACCTCGATACCAGCGGGCGACCTGTTAACGCTGATAGCGCGCGCGTCATCGCCCAACGTCAATGCGCCCGCTGCCATTGTTTCGCGCTCATCGTGGGTAAAGAGTGTTAGCCGCGTATCATCGCCAGACAATAAGTGCAGCGCATCCGGCTGAGTGTTTTGATTCACTGTGGAGCAGGCGGTTAAGGTCAACGTCGCCACACTTATTAGCAATGCTTTAAACATGCTGCTACCTTTTATTTAGAGCGCGGCCAACCGCTAGGGTGATGGCAAAACCGTCTGGGTTTGTTCGCCAAGCCCCGCCACACCCAAGCTAATTTTATCACCTACGTTTAAATACACTGGGGGCGTTTGCCCCAAGCCAACACCTGGCGGTGTACCGGTCGAGATAATATCACCCGGCTGCAAGCTCATAAACTGGCTCAAGTAAGACACTAACTTGGCCGGTCCAAACACCATATTTTTAGTGCTGGAGTTTTGATACATCTTACCGTTAACACTGAGCCAAATCCCTAAATCCAATGGATTTTCGAGTTCATCAGCGGTGACTAAATAAGGGCCGATAGGCCCAAAGGTATCGCAGCCTTTGCCTTTGTCCCACTGGCCACCACGCTCTAACTGAAAGCTGCGTTCGGACACATCGTGCACTACACAGTAACCGGCGATATACTCAGCCGCATCGGCTTCGTCCACGTAACTGGCCTCGCGGCCAATCACGATACCCATCTCCACTTCCCAATCGAGCTTATCTGAACCACGCGGTTTTACCACGCCATCGTTGGGGCCGGTTATAGCGCTGGTGGCTTTCATAAAAACCACCGGCTCTGCCGGTACTGCTTGGCCGGTCTCCTCGCAGTGATCGACATAGTTTAAGCCAATACAAATGAACTTACCTACACGGTTCACACAGGCGCCGATACGCTGCGCGTTGCTTACCACGGGCAGCGTTGCAATATCACAGGCTTTAATACGGGCGATACTATCGGGCGATAAACTATCGCCATCGATATCGCTCACCACTGAGGATAAATCGCGAATTTGTTGTTGGCTGTCGAGTAATCCCGGACGCTCTTTTCCCGGCTCACCAAAACGCAATAATTTCATAACTACACCTTGCTTTATAGGTAAATTTTTGCGGGCTGTTAGTTGCTCCAACCGCCGTCGATAATATTAATGGTGCCGGTGGTAAAGGCACTGTCGTCGCTCGCTAAGTATAAAGCCAGCTTGGCAATCTCATCGGCCCGGCCCATGCGCCCCATCGGTTGGCGCGCCACAAAAGCTTGGTAGGCCGAGTCGTAATCGCCAGTGGCGGCCAGGCGCTGCTCGAGCGAAGGTGTTTGTACGGTGCCGGGGCAAATGGCGTTAGCGCGAATACCCTCGGTTATAAAATCGGCGGCGACAGCTTTAGTCAGCCCAATTACGGCCGCTTTTGTCATGCCGTAGGCGCAGCGGTTGGGCGCGCCTTTGATAGAGCTGGCGACCGATGACATATTAATAATTGAGCCGCCGCCGGCGCTGCGCATGCCCGGCAAAAACGCTCGTATGGTGTAGTACATCGAGTTGATATTGATATCAATCGAGCGCTGCCATTCGCCCGGCTCGCAATCAAGAATACTACCCGAGTGTACGTAACCGGCGCAGTTAAACAAAATATCTATTCCCCCAAGCTCGGTAGCCAGCGCGCTTACGGCGGCACTATCGGTCACGTCCAGCTGGTGGGTCTCGCAATCGAGGTTTGCTAACGCATCGCCGTTGATGTCGGTGGCGATCACCCGTGCGCCCTCGGCCATAAACTGCAGCGCGGTAGCGCGGCCAATACCTTGGCCTGCGGCGGTCACCAACGCGGTTTTATTGTTTAATCTCGCCATAGTTTTATCAGCCGTTGCGGTGAGAAAGTTGGCCTTTAACTGACGTGCCGTACGGGCAAGCAGCCGGGGCCAATAGGCTCAAACGATTTGTAGGTAAGGATAAATTCTTGGTGGCCAAGCGCCTCCGATACGCTGCGCTCACCGCCGGCGACCGCCAGCACGGCGCGGTAAATATCATCGCCCACTTCATCCAGACTGGCCTCGCCAGTAAGAATACGACCGGCGTTAATGTCCATGTCATCGGCCAAGCGCTGGTAAGTTTCGGGGTTGGCGCAAATTTTTAGCACCGGTGAAATTGCCGAACCCACGACCGAACCTCGGCCGGTGGTAAACAGTGTCAAATGACAACCGCAGGCGATCATTTCAACAATCTCGGCGTTGTCGGCGATATTGGGGAAACCAAAACGCGGCTCGCCATCGGGCACCACATCCAACAAATATAAACCGCCGCTGGGCGGTACATCGCCGGGCTTTATTAAACCGCTAATGGGCGACGAGCCCGATTTGGAATAGGCACCCATGGATTTTTCTTCAAGGGTGGTTAGCCCGCCATCGGCGTTACCGGGAGCAAAACTGCCAAAACCCATAGTACGATAGTAGCGCTCGGCTTTTGCCACACACGCTTGAATCAAGCCGCCAAGTTCAGGGTTAACGGCGCGCTCGGCCATAATATTTTCACAGCCAATTAGCTCGCCGGTTTCTTCAAATACGCAGGCGACGTCTCGCTCTACTAACTTATCAAAACACCGCCCCACGGCCGGGTTAGCGGTGATACCGCTGGTGCCGTCGCTACCGCCGCAAATCGTGCCGACAACCAATTCACTCAGCGCCATTGGCACCGGCTGCTGTGCGGCCAGTTGCCGGCGCATACCGTCAACCAACGCAATGCCGTTAGCAATACTCGCCCGGGTACCGCCGCGCTCTTGAATCACCAGCAGCTCCACCGGCCGACCACTGGCGGCCACGGCCGCGCGCAGCGCATCGCGATCCATGCTTTCGCACCCCAGCGAGACCAGTAACACAGCACCAACGTTGGGGTGGGTACACACAGCGCGCATCATAGCGCCAGCGTATTCGTTGGGATAACAACCGGGAAACCCGATAAGGTGCACATCTAAATCGTCAAAGTGGCTGCTAATTCGGCGGCTGACGTGGTGTGCGCACTCGACTAAATAAGCGACTACCACCACGTTGCGAATACCTTTGCGGCCATCGCTGCGCATAAAACCGTGCAGGGCGGGTTGGGATTCACTCACCGTTTGGGCTCCTGTTTGAGCTGTTGCCAGAACCGCTCTGGCGCGTATGGCTGGCCAGATAATCGCTTTGCAAGTTGTGCATATGCACCCACTCACCCGCTTTTACCGAACGCGATAACGAGCCTATCGGGGCACCGTAACGCCGTATTTTCTCGCCTGCGGGCATATCAAGCCGCGCAATTTTGTGACCGACCGCTATGGGCTCGACTATCTGGTAGCGCACCCCTTCGGCGTCAACCTCGGTGCCAGCGCGCAGGCTTTGCACACTAACCAAGACGTTATCCGCCGGGTGCAATAGCAGCAGCTGTAGCTGGCCGGAGGCGTTACTCATAAATAGCGATTACCCATAAATTTTGTGACTCACAATAAGTATTAGCACCCGGCGGCCGGCAGCGGCACATCCGGGTCAAGTAAACCCCGCTCGCGCAAGCGCTGCCAAAAGGCCGCCGGAATAGCGTGGGCTAACCAACGCTTAGCGCTTGCCACCTCGGCGGCACTGGCAAGGCCGGCAATCACCGACACCACTTGCGGATGGGCCGCCGGAAACTGCAGCGCCGCCGCACTTAAGGGCACTGCGAATTCGGCGCATACCACCTCGATGGCCCGCACCCGCGCGATAACACTTTCGGGCGCGGGCTCGTAGTTGTAATAGTGCGGCCCCTCGCCCATCACACCGCGGGCTAAAATGCCCGAATTAAAGGGCCCACCCACAACGACCGATACGCCGGCCGCCGCGCATTTATCCAATAACGGCGCCGCACTTTGCTCCAGCAAGGTGTAGCGCCCTGCGAGTAGCAACACATCTAGCGTTAACTCGTTAAGCGCCCGCTCGCAGACGGCGGTTTCATTGACGCCTAGGCCAATGGCGCCAATCCGGCCCGCCGCTTTTAATGTTTGCAAAGCGCGATAGCCACCCTCGACAAACTGCTGCCAGTAAAATTCATCGTCAGGGCCGTGGGTTAGTGCCCCTAAATCATGGGCGTAGACGATATCAATTCGCTCGCGCCGCAAACGCTCGCAAGAGCTGGCAAAAGAGGCCATCACCGCCTCATAGGTGTAATCAAATACCGGCTTTAAATCGGGTGTGTCGGCAAAGCCCTGGCGAACCTCGGCACGCTCGGCGGCGCTAATTGGCACCAGTAAGCGCCCTACCTTGCTGGACACCACGGCGTCTGCGCGTAAAGCTGGCCCCAAACGGTTCTCGCTTAAACCAAAGCCGTAATGTGGCGCGGTATCAAAATAGCTAAAGCCCGCCTGTTGCGCCGCCGCCAGAGCGCCTTGCACTTGCGTATCCGCCACCGCGCGGTACAAATTGCCCAGCGGTGCGGCGCCAAAACCAAATGGCGGCAAATGCACATCGCTGCCAATTAGCCGGGTAGGCCTGTCAGATAAGCTCGCAGTCACAGCCATCCTTTTTTATAATTAAAAACTGAATCATAAATAAAAACACTTTGATGAGCAAGACGAACCGGTTACTCCACCATAAAAAAACGGGCAAATACCACAAGGTATTTGCCCGTTTTTGGTACCCGTCAGAGCGGTGCGACTAACTGTATTCCGACATTTGACGAGAGATTTTTTCGGCCGCCGCGCGCAAATGCTCCAGCGCTTGCTCTAACGTACACACCTGCGGCTTCGTTTTAACGTAAGGCACAGTAATAGCAGCCAATGCCCCCCGCGAGCCCAGTACCGGGGCCGATAAATCGGTCACCCCCGCTACAAAATCGCTGGCATCGCTAACGTAACCGCGCTCTACGGTCTCATCGGCCTGACGCACAAAAGCCTCGATGCTGGCCGCGTCAAACCCCTCTAGTTTATCGAGCATTAAAGCGCGGGTCTCGGGTGACTGAAAGCCAAACAGGGGGCGCCCTGAGGTCGCCTGAATTAGCGGTCGGCGATAACCTACCCGCACTGAAAAGCCTAAATCGCCTGGGCTTTCGATACGGCCAATCACCACCACTTGATCGCCCGAGACCACCGCTACATGACAAGACTGACCGATTTGACGGGTCAGCTCGCTCATGACCGGCAGGGCCACTTCCAATAGGGTTTTGCTGGGTGCGCGGGCAATGCCTAAGGTAAATAGCTTATTGCTCAGGGTATAACCGTCGCGGCCATCGTCAGAGGCGACAATATAACCGCGATACTCCAGCGCCAACACCATGCGAAACAGCTCGCTCACCGAGCGACCTAGCTGAGTGGCCATTTGCGAGGTGGTTAGCGGATTACCGCTGGCGGCCAGCAGCTCTAGAATATCCAGGCCTTTTTCAAGCGCGGGCGCTTTGTATTTACGGTTGTCAGCGTCACCGGCCACATCTTGTGCTTTGTCAGTCATTTTGTGTGCTCAACTAGTCTCTTGTTGGTAGATTAACCTGTCTGGGTCTGGGGCGGCGACTGCTAGCGATAATCACATGCGTCGCTCTATAGTGCGCTTTTATTCAGCCTCACTGCGGTCTAGTTCAGTGGGGCTGCGCCTCAATATCGCCGAATTATCCGGCAAATACCAGTGCAGTGGTTATTGTATCCGGTATAGCCGCTTGGCGTTGCCTGCCAGCACCGCCGCCTCAGCCTCCGGGGCGTTAGCGTTTAACCATTGCCGGCAAAACGTCAGCCAACTGGGGTAATCGCTTTGCAAATTTAGCACCGGCCAATCGCTGCCCCACAGCAGCCGGTCGGGGCCAAATAGCCGCCACAGCGCCTCGATGTAACGACCGGTTTGTGTCAGCTCGGCTGACGTGGCCGCCTCGGTAATCAAGCCCGACAACTTGCAGCTAACATTGGCTTGCGCCGCCAGCGCGGCCAGCGGCTCGTACCAGTCGCCCCATTGGCCCTCAGCAATATTAGGCTTGGCGCCGTGATCGATAATAATATTTAGCTCGGGGTAACGCGCTGCCAGCTGGCGAATGGCCCCCAGATGGCGCGAGCTAATCAGAGCATCTAGGCTCAGGCGCGCGGTAATCATCGCCTCCAGCCCCGGCGCTTGCGCCGGGCGGATGATCCAATCCGGCTCGGCAATACACTGCAACATGGGCCGCAAACCGCGCAGTTTGCGGTGCCGGGCAAGCTGCGCGATACAACGGGGCGACTCGGGCGCGGCTAAATCGGCCCAGCCGACGACGGCGCCAACGCCAGCGTTAACCTCTGCCTGTTGTAGTAAATACTCGGTGTCGGCCGCACACGGCTGCGACTGCACCAATACCGAGCCGCTCACCCCCACGGGGCCACTAACAGCGTTAAAATCGGCCGCGCTAAAGTCGCGGTAAATAGGCGTTAAATCTGACGTAGGCCACTGGCATTCGGGCCGGGCCAACTGCCACAGGTGCTGGTGGGCATCGATAATCTCCACCGCGTTAAACCTCTTGCTGTGGCCAGCTTTGTCGCTCGCTGGTGCGGGCGAATAAGGCGATCACCACAAAGCAAATCAATGGCACCAATACCGCCGTGTGAATGCTGCTAATGTCAGACACCAGCCCCATCACGGCGGTAAGAATCGCCCCGCCAATAATGGCCATAATCAGCAACGATGAGCCAGCTTTGGCCTCGGCACCCAAGCCTTTAATCCCCAAGGCAAAAATGGTGGGAAACATCAGCGACATAAAAAAGCTCGTGGCCGCCAAGGCGATTAACCCGGCTTGATTTGCGCTAAACATCGCCAGTGCACACAGGCCAATATTGACCACAGCGTAAATCAGCATCAGCCGCGCGGGCTTGATATAGCCCATCAGCCAAGTCGAGACAAAGCGGCCCACCATAAACGCCACCAGGGAAAAACTCAGGTAGGTCGCCAGAGCTTTCTCCCCCGTGTCGGGCATCGCCTCTTGGCCATAGCGGATCATAAAACTCCAAATACACACCTGCGCCCCGACGTAAAAAAACTGCGCCGTCACCGCCGCGCGGTAGTAGGGCCGCTTAAGCAGCGCGCAAAAATCTCGCTTGCGCAATACCGGCTCGGTATCGTCGCAATCTTTGGCCGTCGCCGGAAACTTCACCCAAGCCACCAACAACGCCCAGGCAATCACCACGGCGGCAATGACCAAATAGGGGCCCTGCACCGCTTGCACCTCAGTGGTATAAAACGCGGTTTGCTGTGCGGCCGATAGCGCCGCGAGCTCATCGGGGCTGTGCTCGATACCCGACAAAATAAACTCGCGGCCAATCAATACGCCCGAAATAGTGCCAAGGGAGTTAAACGATTGGGCAAAATTAAGGCGGCGCTCGGCGGTATTCGGGTCGCCCATCGCGACAATTAAAGGGTTGGCCGAGGTTTCTAAAAACGCCAAGCCACTGGCGATAATAAACAGCGCCGCCAAAAAAAACAGATACTCGTGCGCTTGTGCCGCCGGGTAAAACAGCAATGCCCCAGCGCCGTACAACAGTAACCCAACAATCACCGCCGCCTTGTAACCAAAACGCTTCATGGCGAGCGCAGCGGGAATCGCAAACACAAAATAACCAAAGTAAAACGCCGACTGCACCAAGCCCGACTGCAGGTCGCTTAACACAAACGCTTTTTTAAATTGGGTGATCAGAATATCGTTAAGGTTATTTGCCACGCCCCACATAAAGAACAGGCTGACGATCAGAAACAACGGTAACCACAGCGCTAAGCCACCTACACGATGTGCCCGATTATTGTTATAAGGCATTGCTTCTCCTGGATACGAACCGGCCCTTAAGCCACCACGCTGGCAATTGTTATGGTGCTTTGTATACCACGACAGGCTTTACATGTAAAATGTAATTTATATTTAAAATATATCGCTCGTAGGGTGTTACACTTATTGGCTGCAACTAACACCCCATAATAATACCTTGTTAACCACTTTACAGGCACCGCCCATGATACCGGCCAGCGTCAGTGATTACCGCCTACTTGCGAAAAAGCGCCTACCCCATTTTTTATTTGAATACATCGACGGCGGTGCCTTTAGTGAAACTACCCTGACGCGCAACAGCCGCGACTTGCAGCAACTGGCTTTGCGCCAGCGGGTACTGCGCGATGTAAGCTGCGTTAGCACCGCGAGCACCCTATTGGGCCAGCCAGTCAGTTTGCCCCTAGCGCTGGGGCCTGTGGGCATTGCCGGCTTTAACGCGCGCCGGGGCGAGGTGCAAGCCGCCCGTGCGGCCGAGCAAGCCGGTGTACCTTTTTGCCTGTCGACCGTATCGGCCTGCTCCATCGAGGAAGTTAGCGCCGGTACCCAAGCGGATTTTTGGTTTCAACTCTACATGATGCGCGATCGCGGCTTTTTGCAAGCCACCCTCGAGCGCGCCTGGGCCGCTGGCTGTCGCACCCTAGTGTTTACTGTCGACATGCCCGTGCCCGCCACCCGCTACCGCGATATTCGCTCGGGGTTATCGGGCGGCAGCGCCTGGCAACGACAGCTGGCCCGCGTGTGTCAGGTATTGGCGCGCCCGCGCTGGGCAATGGATGTCGGCCTCATGGGGCAACCACTCTCTCTGGGTAATGTCGCCTCGGTATTGGGCGACAAAGCTGGCATCGACGAGTTTTGGCGCTGGCTGGGCGAGAACTTCGACGCCAGCGTCACCTGGAAAAGCTTAGAAACCGTTCGCCAACACTGGCAGGGCAAGCTGGTGATCAAAGGTATTCTCGATTCGGAGGATGCCCGCGAGGCGGCCCAGCTCGGTGCCGACGGCATTGTCGTGAGTAATCACGGCGGGCGCCAGCTAGACGGTGCACTCTCAAGTATCGTCGCCCTGCCGCGGATCGTCGATGCAGTTGCCGGCGAGCTAGAAGTTTTATTGGATTCCGGTGTGCGCTCGGGGTTGGATATCGTCCGCGCCTTAGCCCTGGGAGCCAACGGCGTGATTATCGGCCGCCCTTGGGTTTACGGCCTAGCCGCCCGGGGCGGTGCTGGCGTGCGCGATATTATCGCCATTTACGAGCGCGAGGTTCGCGTAGCCATGGCGCTGACCGGCTGCAGCAGTATTGCCGAGTTAAGCCGCGAGATACTAACCACCGATACTCTTACCCTTGACTGAGCAACAACAAAAGCCACACCAAACTCAACACGCCAATGGCGGGGGCACTGGCAGCCAATAATGCGGCAAGCCCAGCGCGACGGCGTTTAAACGCCAGTGCCGACCAATACACCAGTGGCACTAGAACCATATAGATATACCTAAAATCGGTATTGCACGACAGCGGGACTTTAATGCGATACGCGAGCAGTAATAACAGCGGAAACACAATCGCCAGCAGCCACGGCAACGCCCGGTACACACAGCGCAGCCGCTGGCCGTTATTCAATACCGCATTGCTTACCGCGGCAAAATAAAACTGACCAACCAACATCAGCAATAACAACACGCCGCTTACTATGCCCCACCACTGCAATGGATTACCCGAGTAAAAGAACTCTGACGATAAACTTGAGCGAAACACAAAGTTCCAAAAGTATTGCCGTCCGTAATGATCATCCCAAGTGCTGATAAACGGCTGCTGTAAAAAGGTCGCCAGGTCAAACACCAAATAATTGGCGGGCTCGTTGCCCACTTTAAGGCCACTGTGAATCGTCGTACTGACATTAGAGAGCAACCAGTCGGACGACTCGCCCTTAAGGTAATACCAAATGTTATCGCCCAAATTTAGCGCCACCGCTACGGTAAAAAATAACGCCAAAATACCCAGCGATGCCACACTGCGCCGTCGAAGGTAGAGCCGCACCAATGGATTGCGCCCTGAATGCAGCGTGCGCGCCCACCACAAACAACCCAATACCGCCCACAGGGCCAGCGCGTTCGATTTAGTTAACAGCGCAGCTGCCGCCCAAAAAGCCGCCCACACCAACAGCTTAGTGGCGCCGGTGCGCCACCAGCGCAAGGTAAAATAAAACCCCAGCGCGTAAAACGCGTACAGCGGCACATCGTTACCAATACGAATACTGTGCACAATCCCCGACGGCCAAAAACACACGGTAAAACTGGCCAACCACAACGCCCAGCGATGCGCGCGAAAAGCCACACGCAACACCGCCAGTGACGCCCATAAAAACACCACCCACAACCATAGGGCCAACCACTGCGCCCAGCGGTCATCCGCAATCTCGGTATCGACTAGAGCACTTTTCGCCAGGGCGGCAATCGCGTAGTACAGCGGCGGCTGGTGGTACTCCCACCCCTCGGAGGCCAGCGGCAAACGGTGATGATCAACAAGGTAGTGAATATAATCGCGATGGCCGCCGCCCTCGTAGACATCAAAGGTGCGAGTGTAAGAGTCGGTCACACTCAAATATGCCACCGATGCGGCCAAACTCCCCACTAGCAATAACCCTTGCGCCCGCGACACAGGCATGTGCCGCGCCAGCGCCCAGAGCAACAAGGCAAACGCCAGCAGCGCGAGCGCTATTTGCGTTGCCGTCACCGGCGCGCCCGCACGCAAGTCAAAGCCGGCGGGATTGCTTTGGTTACGCAACGTAAAGCGCACATAGTTAAGGCTATTGGGGGTTAGCTGGGGCAGCGCGATCACCACGCCTTTGTTGTAGTCGCGCAGCGCCTGCCGGCTAAAACCACTCAGCGAAACCGGAGCGCCATTAACGCTTAGGGCCAGCAGTTCATCGTCGGGGATAACGCGTAGGGATAACCTAGTGTGGTTGCCTGGATTAATATCGGCGCTTACCTGATACTCGCCAATCAAATTTTGTTTTAAGGGCAACCCGGCGATGTCTGAGGTGCGGCCCTGTTGCTCTAGCTGCAGGTTGTGTACCACCAAGCGAGAGCTATTGTTGGCAAACAACAAAAGCGCAAGGCTTGCCAAGAGCAAGCAGCAGGTAAGTGTGTAGCGAGTGAGCGTTGCCATTAAAAACAGTCCGTGTCATCAATTTTGCTGGGCACACTTTAGCAGGTCGGGCACAACACAATGTTACAAACTGTAAAAACAACCGTTACGACTGGGTGAGATTTTTGACCCAAATACCCCGCCCCACTCGCCAGCGGATGGGCAGCCACTTTAAAGCATCTTCGATATAGGTAAGCGCGTACAGCACCACAAACGAGTAATCCGTCCAGAACACCGCCGCCAAGTATATAGGCACGCCAAACACCCACATCACAATCACATCGACCACCAAGCAATAGTGGGTGTCACCGCCGGCGCGCAAAATACCTAAAATGCGCAGCATATTTAAGACTTTGACCCACACACCCAAACAAAACACCGCAAGGGTCTGCTCAAGCAGCGCCGTGGTTTGCGCATCGACATGAGCAAACACAGCCAACACCCAGGGCTTGGCCAACCACAAACCGCCGGCAAAACTAAACACCAGCACCAGTGTTAAGCGATTAAAAAACCGATAGAGCTGCCAAGCGCCCGGCATATCGCCGCGACCTAAGGTTTGCCCCACCAGTACCGCTGCGGCATTGGCCAAACCGACAAACAGCGCAAAAAAACTACTCTCGATGGGAACCATAACCCCCATTACCGCCAATGCATCAGTGCCGGCAAACCCCGAGACTACATGATAGGCGGCGTTACCCACCGCCCATATCACGTGATTAATAAGCAGCGGCAAGGCAAACCATAAAAAGCGTTTAAGAGGCGCCCACGCCAGCGCCCGGATAAAATCCATAGCGCGCAGCGCAAAATCGTGTTTTACCCCATAAAGCCATGCCAGGGTGACGCCAAGTTGCACCAACCGCGATAGCAACGTACCCCAGGCCGCGCCGGCAACCCCAAGGGCAGGAAACCCAAAGTGGCCAAAAATAAGCACATAATTAAGGCCAATATTCAGCGCCACCGCCAGCGCGCCCATAATCAAAGGCACCGTGGTATTACCCAGCGCCCGCAAGGCCGCCTCATAAACGGTAATCCACTGAGTCAGTAGCAATACCGGTGCGCTAATCAGCAAAAAAGTCACCGCCAGTTGTACCACGGCGACATCGGGGTTAATCAGCGGTAGCCAAACACCACCCAAAGCAAACGCCAAGGTAAACGGCAGCATAAACACCGTGCCAACCACCAGCGCCATCGCCAAGGTGCGCTGGCCTTGCACGCGATTACCAGCGCCGCAGTACTGCGCCACTAAAATGGCGCAGGCAGTGGCAACCCCCATCATGGTAACCAGCATCAAAAAGTGCAGCTTGGCGGCCAAGCCCACTGCCGCGACCGCCTCGGCGCCTAGCCCGCCGACCATTATAACGTCGGCCATACCTAAAAAAGACTGCAGCAGCATTTGCACCGCCACCGGCAGTGCTAGCAATAACACGCGGCGCCAAAGCGAGCCGCTCACCGCAGTGGTTGCGCCTGAATTACTCATAGGGCTGCTTCATAAAAGGGTGGGTTTAACAATCGCAAGCGGCAAACTATAGTACAGTGGGGCCTTTAGAGCATACTACCGGCGGAGCTTACTCCGTAAAGAATTGTTCCCGGCGCGATAGGGGCGGTCGACTAACCGGCCAACCACGCTACACTTATTATTCCGGCCGCTATGGCGGCCACCGCTGTTACTGAGGTTTTTGCCATGGATGCCATACAACGTCGGCGCTGGCTGCGCTTAAGCACTAAGACTTTGCTTATTGTCTTGGTCGTGTTGTATTTTCTGTATGTGTTGCTCGGGTATTTTTACCTGCCCGGCAAGCTTAAGTCACTGGCTGAAACCCAAGGCACGCAGATGCTCGGGCGCAGCGTAAGCGCCGAGTCGTTCTCGTATAACCCCTTTACCTTTGAGCTAAAAAGTGTGGGTTTTGCCATTGCCGACGAGCCCGAGCACCCGCTGCTAAGTTGGCAGCAATTGCGCATTAATGCGGGCTTTTGGGCCACCCTGTGGAACCGCCATTTAGTTATCGAGGAAGTCGAACTTACCAAACCCGATAGTTATATTCACCAAAATGAAAAGGGCTTTAATTTTGACCCTATTATCGCGCGATTAAACGAGCGAGCCAAAAGCGAGCCTGCCCCCACAACCGACGACTCATCAAGTTTTGCGTTTACCATCGCCCTTATCACCATCGATAAGGGTGACGCGCGTTACCGCGACAGCAGCGGTGATGTAAACGCCGACCTCAATATCGCCAATCTATCGCTTACGTTTAACGATTTGTACATAGCCACAGGCGACGAGCTGTTAAACCCCTTTAAAGTCAGTGCCGCGCTTGCCAATGGCGGGCAATTATCCCTGACCGGCGAGTATCGACTACAGCCACTGTTATTTGACATCGACTTGCAAGCCGAGCGTTTAAACCTAACGGCATTTGCCGATTTTTTACGCAATAAAATTAACGCTGATTTAACCAATGGCGCACTGGCTGCCAGCGCGCAAATACATATTGCCCACAACAGCGCAAACGATGGCACCACCATCAACCTTAAGCAAGGCTCGCTAACGCTGACCGATCTCGCCCTTGATGACGACGTACAAGATCCTCCTATGCTGCGCGCCGAAAAACTCGGCGCCAGCGGCATTGAGCTCGATTTACTGGCCCGCAGCCTAAGCATCGAGGCACTAGAGTATCGCGGCATGCTATTAAACCAGTGGCAAACTAAAGACGGTCAGTTTCGTTATGAATCGCTTTTAGTAAAAACCGGTACCGATAGCAACCAAAAAGCCAACGCGCCAGATGAGTCCACACCGAAAGATCAATGGTCCATTGTCGTTAACGATTTTGTGTTGGCAGACAGCACCATGAACTTTAGCGACCAACACGTAACTCCGGCGGTCAGCTGGCAACTCAGTGATATCGACATTCACGCGACGCCGCTGCATCTAACCGAAGCACACACGGCAGACCTTACCGCCAGCGCCGTAATCAACCAAAACACCAATCTATCAATGACGGGTGAGCTGATACCCGTACCATTAAAACTAGACCTGGGCATCAAGCACGGCCCGCTGCAATTAAGCGTTTTTAACCCCTACCTCGACCCCCACTTACAAGCGGCGATTACCCAAGGCACACTTGCCAGCGACAGCACACTTAAATTGACGTTAAAGCCCGAGCTAAACATCGACCTGCAAACCAATGCCCAGATGCAAGCGTTCACCTTAATAAACAGCGCCACAGAGGGCGAATTACTCAGCATCGATAACGTCGACGTCAGTCGCGTCCAACTCAATGTGCCCAGCCTTAACACCCAGATAGACGCTATCAACGTACAAAAACCCGAGGTAACGCTGATAAGAGACACGCCCGCCAACTGGGACTTGCTCGCCAAAAGTTCAGAAGACACAAACGCTGCGGCGAACAACGACAGCCAACAAGCACCTAAAACGCCGGAAACCGAAGCGACTGAATCTGCCGCTAACCCACAGAAGCATTCACCCACATTTTCGCTGAACAAATTTACCCTCGAACAGGGCAAGGTTAACTTTACCGACCGCCTCCAAAACCCAGATTTTGTCTCGTCCATTAATGAGTTGTCGGTCGAGCTTTCTGAGTTAAGCACGGCCGCCACAAACCCATCGAGCATTGCCGTGAGCGCCTTATTTAACCAACACGCCCCGTTCCAGTTAAATGGCCAACTAGGGCTTAACCCCGAGCACCTAGGTGTTGATGTTAAAGGCAGCTTAAAAAACCTAGAGCTGGCGCCTATGTCGAGCTACACCGGAACTTACATTGGCTACCAAGTCGATGACGGTAAGCTGAGTTACAACTTCAATTATAAAATCGACGGCAACAAGCTAAACGGTGAGAATAATATTCTGGCAAAGTCCTTTAATCTGGGCTCGTCGGTCGACAGCGATAAAGCCATTAACGCACCCATAAAATTAGGGCTGGCGCTACTGCGCGACTTGCAAGGCAATATCGATTTAGATTTAGACATCAGTGGCGACACCACCGACCCTAGCTTTAATGTTCCGGGGCTCATTGCTAAAGCCTTTGTCAATATATTGGTAAAAGCCGCCGCCTCGCCATTTACGTTGCTGGGTTCTTTGGTCGATAGCGATGACGATCTAGGAGCGATAACCTTCGCGGCCGGCTCGGGCCAGTTAAATAGCGACAATCAAGATAAGCTGCAACAGCTCATCAAAGCATTAAACAAAAAGACCAACCTTAATCTGGTTATACGCGGTAACGCCGGTAAACTAGAAGAGCGCCCGGCCATTCAAAGGCGACACTTGGCCGCACTGCTAAACGACCCCGAGGCCGATACAAATATCGCCACCTTAGCCGCTATGGATTATGACCTTGAGGCTCTTTTAGACAACGACACAATGTTACAGGCCATAGAGGATTACTATCGGCAACAAACCGACAATCAGTTCACTGATCAGCTTGATGCCATAATGCAAGAGCAATCGATCACTAAAGAGCGCGCTCGGGTATTACTTGCCGAGAAGTTATTTAAAGAAATGGCGGCAAATATTAAGATCTCCAGTGACGATATGGAGAGGCTTGCCAATGTTCGCGCGCAGGCCATCACCACCTACTTAACCGATCGGGGCTTAGCCTCGGGCCGCATCAATAGCGAGCCGGCTTACAGCGCGGCACTAACCGGCGCCACGGTAGAGCTAACCGTGGCACCCAATCAGTAGCGCGAGTCATCACGCGCTATTGCGGTAGTTGATAGTAGCCCAATAAGTCTCGGCAAATTCGCGGTCGGTAAAGGTAAAATTATTCGTATCACTCAGCAGCTTGGCCACCAACCGAGCGTTGAGCCCGTGGCCAATTTTTTTACCTTTAAAGTGTCCAATAATCTGCGCACCGGCCAGCGCCAAATCGCCGTATAAGTCCAATACTTTATGGCGCACAAATTCATCTTTGTAGTGCAATCCCTCGGGGTTAATAACCTTGTCATCGTCAACCAGTATCGCGTTTGTCAAAGATGCGCCCTGCGCTAACCCCTCGGCCATTATCTTCTCTACATCGCGCTGAACGGCAAAGGTTCGGGCATCGCGTAAGCTCGCAATAAAGGTTGCCTCATCTAACGCAATACCCTTCAAACGTTGCCGGCCAATCGCCGCCGACGGAAAATCAATTTCGACATCTGCCGTGGCCTCGGGCGAGGGTAACAACCGGACGAGTTTATCACCCTCTTTCACCTCGACAGGTTTGCGCACCACAATCACCCGGCGCCTTGCTGACTGCACCCGGCGACCAGAACTTAAAATTAGATCTGAAAAAGTGCGCGCGCTTCCCTCCAGTATCGGCACCTCTGGCGCGTTTAATACGAGCCGGGCATTATCGATTCCGTGAGCCTTTAACGCTGCCAACACATGTTCAACGGTGCTCACGCTGGCGCCAAAGCGGTTCCCTAATGTCGTGCTTAACTGGGTATCCCGCACGTTAAACCAAATCGCCCGAATTGCATTTTCACCCATCGGTAAATCCCGGCGCACAAACGTCAGTCCGGTGTTTGGCTCGGCGGGTAAAACTCTCATCACCACCGCTAAACCTGTATGCAAACCTCGCCCAAAACAAACAAATGGCTCATTTAGGGTGTGCTGAAAATAATTAATATCGTGGCTCATAATGTTCTCTCCTTGCTGGTCAATCCAGATTAAGAGTTTTAGGCCATGATTTTTTTGCCACACCCGCCAATCGTTTAGCTTTGGGCGCCACTTCCGGCGCAGGGGCTACTGCCGTACAATTATCCAATAGCCAAGGAGCCTTTCATGCGCTACTCCACACTGACCAGCTGGGCCCAACTATTGTGGGAGACCCTACAGGACGAAGGCATCGAGCCGCGCTCTGTGTTTGCCCAAGCGGGGCTCAACCCGGCGCTACTCGGGGATGGCAACGCCCGTTACCCCACCGATCAAATGCACCAGTTGTGGCGCCTATCCGAGCAAGCGCACGGCAATGATTTGCTGGGCTTACAAGCGGGGCAGCTCTGGCACAGCACGACGTTTAATGCCCTGGGCTTTGCTTGGCTTGCCAGTGATACACTGCACGATGCCCTGGGGCGCCTGGTGCGTTACGCGCGCTTAATAAGCAACGGCTTGCAGGTGACTATCGAACAGCGCCAAAACCTTTACTTGCTTAGCTTTGATGCCGATTTAACGCCGCAGCGATCGGCCAACCTTGCAGCGGTAGCGGCCGTCGTCACCATGTGTCGCGCCTTATTGGGGCCTAGCTTTAGCCCCGTTGCTATTCACCTAAAACACCGCTATCACGACCCAGCTAATGCGATCGACCAGTTCTTCGGCTGCCCAATACAACCCGATGCACTGCACTCGACCATCGCACTTGACGCGCAACAGGCCCATATCCGCCTTCCCGGTGCCAATGCGCAACTTGCACTATTAAACGAACAAGTCGCGCTGGAAAACCTCAACCGTCTGGTGCTCGACAACTTACCCGCGCGCGTCGCTGAGCGGATGGTCAAACACTTGCCTAGCGGAAATATTAGTGCCGCGATAATTGCCCAAGATCTGGCAATGAGCAGCCGCAGCCTGCAACGCAAGTTACAGGCCGAAGGCACTACCTTTAATGATTTATTAGAGCGCGTTAGACAACAGCTGGCGCGGGATTATTTACCGCAATCGCAGCTGGCGTTAAGTGAAATAAGCTATTTATTAGGGTACGCCGACCAGGCCAATTTTAATCGCGCCTTTAAACGCTGGTTTAACACCACGCCGCGGCAGTACCGCCATCAGGCATTAGCAAGGGCAAACGCTGGATGATACTGAACCTCACCCGCAGGTAGAGTTTTTGTGAACGGCAGCGCCTGAAAGTATTCCCCGGTAACTCCGGGAAAGCTCAACTGAGGCAACGACTGAAACCCAAACCGCCCGTAAAAATTCGGCTCGCCCAATACCACACACCCCTCGGCATCCTGGTGCTGCAAATTCTCTAACGCACCCTCAATAAGCCGCGAGCCGACGCCGCGCCCCTGATACACCGGGGCGACTGCCACTGGACCCAGACCATACCAGTATTGGCCACCGCCACTAAAGGTAACGGGTGAAACGGCAATATAACCCACAATATTGCCCTGAATTTCGGCCACAAGAGATACCGTTAAGGCTCCAGCGTCGCGCAGTGCCATCACAATTTCGGCCTCGGTTTGATCCGAGTAAGCAATATCGCAAAATGCGGCTTCCAGCAGCGAATAAATGGCGCCTATATCATCAGGAACCTCTTGTCGTATACTGAACTTCGTCATTCTTACACCATTCATTGTTATTAGATTGTCGGTGATACCAGCAAAAAACCACTCTTACTAATACAGCATAGCAAATCAGTACACATCTCGCTTAGGCATCAAGGCCCGCCAAGAAACGCTGCCGGCAAAAAACCTCAGGTACCATCTAAAATACACATCATAACGACGCGGTACAGCCGGCCGAAAAACCAAAAACCCCCGGCCACTTGGCCGGGGGTTTTTATCTCGCTAGCACTCTCGTAGGGTTATTTATTTGGCGCCTGATCGACATAAATCAAATCATCTGTCGCAAAACCTAGCGCTTTAGCGCGGCGCTCAAATAGCTGAATAATATCTTCCGATACCGTGGGTTGGCGCGATAGCAACCATAAATAACCGGTATCTGGGCCAGAGACAAACGCGTATTGGTAATCATCGTCTAGCTCAAACACAATATAAGAGCCGTAAAACGGGCCAAAAAACGAAACTTTTAAAAACGCTGTGTTTTGGTCGGCAACAAACTTCGCCTTACCTTCCGCTTCGTCCCACTCGCCTTTTTCCGCCTCAAACCCCCGATTGATCACTTTAACGCTGCCATCGTCATTAAGACTGTAGCTTGCGGTTACCTGCGTTAGGCCCTCTTCAAAACTGTGGTCCAATCGGGCAATCTCGTACCACTGGCCAAGGTATTGCTCGACATTAAAATCGGTCACCGGCTCTACTCTATCGGGCTTTCCCACACACCCTATTAACGCAACCATTAGTACCAGCAACCCTATTGACGTCATTTTCATTTTCGTACTCCTGCATCCCAATAGATCACGTTAAACAATACGAATAAACTCATCAGCTGGATTACCCGCAGCCGTCCATTACCGACAAAAGGGTTCAGGCCTCGGAAAAGGTCGATACGTACAAAGCCTCTACTTTCTCTCTGGCCCAGAGCGTCTTACGTAAAAACTTTAGCGATGACTTAATAGACGGGTCACTTTTAAAACAGTTGATATTAATTCTCTCGGCCAGTCCGCTCCAGCCGTAACGCTCAACCAGTTGCGTTAACACCGCCTCTAAAGTAATGCCATGCAAAGGGTTATTGGGCTGCTCTTTATTCATAGTCGATACTCGCTTTATTCATGCCGACATATGAGAGGCATAAGCCACGGTAAAGGCCGCCTCTTGAAACGATTTTAGTCCGGTCTCTGAAAACAGAATCGGTAGCGGGTTGTCCGATATCGCCTGCTTGATCGCCGCCGGCGAAAGCGTGTCAACCTCAATATCGGTCATAAGTTGGATGGCCGCTTCTAACTTAAAGCTCACCGCCCCTCCGGCAAACTTGCCTTTCGTCATACGCTCGCGAATAACGACTTTGTTCACTTGGTAATCTTCCATCAATTTAGCAAAAGTCGTTTGAAACTTTTGTAAGTCGTCACGAGTGTGCTCTTTAGGCAGGCTTAACTTTCGCACACGACAGTCTGGTAACATAAACTGTTGTTGCTCCAAACTAAGTAGACAGACCACGGCATCGTTTGCCGTTAGCTCAACACCACAAATCTTCATCACTATACCACTCTAGTATCTGTTAATAGTCCCATACCGCGGGGTTCGTATTGCATAGACGCCACCCGCCGCTCATAAGCAGTAGCGGCCAACCATACCGCATAATAGCCGTATTATAAGCAAACCGCTCAGCCCGTAAAAAGCGGTTGCCTGTTCGCAGCAAGCGTGCATAATGCAGGCACTTAATACCGCAGACAGCACCGCTAGGTGCAGGAGCACATATGGCCACAGGCAAAAAATTTGATTACCAAATCACCGAGGTTGACGGCACATGGCGCGCAGAACTGACTCGTCGCGCCAGCGCCCGCAAAACCGTTATCTCTAAGGCTCAAGAGGGTTTCAACACAGAAGCCGAAGCAGTTACCTGGGCCGAGACCGAGCTAAAAGCGCTATTGGCCAATGTCCGCGCTCGCCAAGAAGCCAAAAAATAGCAATATAGCCCCTTTTTATTGCAGCCCGACGCAAACGCAAAATGTCCACACGGATGTGGCAAAGCACAGTCGGGGCAGCTAACCCAGCACTGGCAAACAACGATTAATAAACGCACTGATATCGCTAATTTGTTCGCCACATACCTCGTGCGCCATCGGGTATCGGTGAGAATCAAACTGATACCCCTGCGCCTGCAAAACAGACTCCGCCCGCACGGCCAACTCGGGCAACACCACCTCATCTTGTAAACCGTGCTGGATCGATATGGCAAGGCTCTTATTTGCGGCCGAAAAAGTACAGGTATCACTTGTAGCAAAATAGGTCGAGAGTGCCATTAAGCCCGCCAGTGGCCGCGTACAGTTAAGCGCCACATCATAGGCAACCGCCCCACCTTGAGAAAACCCCGCCATTAAAATCCGCTCACTGGTAATGCCTGCGGCGACTTGCTGCTCGATCAATTCATTTATCGCAACACTGGCCTGCGCTAAATGCTGTGCGTTAAATTTTCGATCAACATCCAAACTCTGCAGGTCGTACCATGCAGGCATTTGGTAGCCGCCATTCACGGTTACCGCCAGTTGTGGCGCTTGGGGAAACACGAAGCGAATACGTGCCCCGGCCGATAAGCTCAGCTGTGGCAGCAGGTTGGCAAAATCATTACAACTGGCTCCCAAACCGTGCAGCCAAATCACACAGGCATCGCTTGGGCCGGCGTTCGGATTCTCAAGCGTTAAGCACTCTAATGCGGCAAAGGGATTAGCAGACATATCAGGCTCTCTCGGGTAAATAGTGGTATTGCGGCATCACCGCCAACCGGGGTACGGGGCATATTAATGCAGGCGCAGGTCAGAAGCAAAACGGGCATTTAGGGTGATTAAGCCACTCTCACGTCAACGCAGAGTCGCCGTAAGCATGGTATTCGCTATACCGTGGCGGGCAAGAATACCGACACCCGATTACCGCCCGCCTTTTTTGCGCGGTACATGGCTTGATCGGCACTGTGGATTAACTGCTGATCATCGTTGCCATGTGCGGGGTAATGGGCCACCCCAATACTCGGGGCAAGCTGCAAAAAAAGGCTATCTACCTCAAACGGCTTACCGAGTTCAGCGCGAATTTTTTCGGCAATCATCTCAGCATGCTCGCACTCTGAAATCCCGTTAAGCAGCACCAAAAACTCATCGCCCCCCAAGCGACCCACAGTATCCGACTCCCGCACACAACCGCTCAATCGCTGGGCGATTTTCTGCAGCAGCGTATCGCCGACCGCATGGCCATAACTGTCATTCACTTGCTTAAAGCCATCCATATCGATAAACAACAAAGACAAACACACTTGCTCACGCCGCGCGTGCGCTAACCCAGACAACAACCTATCTTGCAATAGGACCCGGTTGGGTAAATTGGTAAGCTGATCGTGCCCCGCCATATGCGTCAACCGATCTTCCATCAGCTTGCGCTCGGTAATGTCATGGGCCACGGCGATTCTCGCCTGATACTTCTCAGACCACCGCGCCGTCCACAGTACATGTACCACTCGGCCGTCTTTACGCACCCAGCGGTTCTCAAAGTGAGGGCTCGACTCCCCCTCTAGCAGGGCCTCGACTGTCCCGAGTGTCCGAGGACGATCATCTGGAAGCACCAAATCAATCATGGACTTGCCGACAACTTCATCGGGGGCGTAGCCAAAAATCTGCTCAAACGCCGCACTGACAAACACAAAGTTTCCATCCCGGTCGACCACGCAAACCGCATTTAGCATCAAATCCATTACATCGGCTAGGTCAACCAGCAAGTCGGTTTTCATTCAGCAGCCCCTCTAGCCCTTCAATATTGATAAATTGGCCGTGTACGGCTCGGACACACTCGCGCCTATAAACTACCAATATACGCCATCTAAGCAGTCCGGTACCACCGCTAACCTCATACTAGCTACTAAATAGCCTGCCTCAGAGTGAGAGGGCTACCACTATTATGGCAGCACGGGACTGAGCACCGCCAATACAAAAAAGGCCCAGGACATTACCACAGGGCATTGCTATAACGCGGGTTATTGAAAGAACCAGATATTCTGAATTTTATTATCCCTAACTTCATATACTGCGATCGCAAAAAATTCTTTGCATCAACAGCGTCGGACACGAGCTCTTTATAAATAACAAAATTACCTTGAATAATTTCTTCAGCTACTTCTGCGTGAAGATCCGGATGCGCCTCAAAGTATCCGGCATAAGCCTTCTCTACAGTTTTGATCCCAGATATTTGAAACTCATCACCTTTACCATAAGTCTTTACGTCCGCAGCAAAAGTATTGACGAAAGCCTTAATATCGCCTTCGCTGTAAGCGGCAACCTGTCCATCAACAACCTCTTTCAGAGAGATCGCCAACGGCGTCAAACCCTCACCTTCATTTGCAAAGCAAGACAAGAAAAAATCATTAGCATCAGTGATGTCATAATAAATTTCACTCGGATTAACACTTTATGTCTGAGATAACCGGAGATTTTAAACAGGAATAATTTTTTAGAGGATTACTCCGATATCGCTGCCTAGTACTCGACTACTTCGCTATTTATTGCTCGATAAAGAAGCCAGATAATACCAAGCGCGAATAGATTGATATTAAGCTGCCACAGGTGCCTCGCTTGAAATAGCAAGGCCTTAAATACGCTACCAACGAAATCTCGTGTTCAAGCTAAACGCGCTAAGACTAACGAGCACGATAAAATTGAATTCACTACTAAATAGGTAAACTGCAACAAGGGCCCAAAATACTGGAAGTTGAAAACACCAAAACGTAAACAAACCTCGACTGGGAAGTAACCTACTCTGTAATAGCCAACACACCTCTGGTTCTACGCTGGTACGTTTTTTTGATTCTCCTAACGCTCGCCATAAACGGCCGACTGAACAGAGGTCCGGCGACCGGAGGGAGCGTATTTGATGGCATGGTTATGCGACGTCGAGTTCAATTTTTTGCACCTTGTCGAGCCTAACGCTTTTGCCTGCTACCCAGAGATCATACATGTCTTGCATCGCCAGCCAGCTTTCAGGCGTCCGGCCCAATGCCTTGGAAAGACGAAGCGCCATCTCCGGGCTAATACCGCTCTGCTGCTTAAGCAGACGGTTTAACGTAGACGGCGATACATCCAGCCGTCCTGCCAAATAACGGCAACTAAGGCCAAAAGGCTCCATATAGGTAGCCAGAATGAACTCGCCAGGATGAGGGGGGTTATACATTTTCATCAGTGGTAATCCTCATAATTGAGTACATAGGCATTACCGTCGGAGAATTCAAACGTCAGCCTCCAGTTCCCATTAACGGTAATTGCCCAGACACCCTTTCTATCACCTTTAAGAGGGTGAAGTTTGTAGCCAGGAATATCTAAGTCATTGATTTCCTTGGCGGTATCCAGTGCTGCCAGTTGCATTCGAAGACGCTTCTCATACTTGGCCTGGATGCCCCGAGCGCTACCTGTCTCGTAAAAGCGCCTTAATCCTTTGTGTTTGAATGACTTGATCATGGAGTTATTGTAGCGCGTTGCGCAACAGCGTCAAGCCACATAACGCTTATCTCACCTGCGTAGTAATGATGGCTGCTTTTTACGGAAGCACAAAAGAAGTCAGCGTTACGAAGTCAGGTGCAGCTACTTGTTAACTATTTTACCCACTGATCATTAATGTGGATTATTTTACAAGGATATAAATCCTCAGATCTTTTGTTGTTACGCTGACAGCCAATTAGTGCGCTTGTTTTAGCATGCTCGACTGAAGTTCTATTAGACTTCCAACTCCAAGCTCCACTTATGGATTGGGCAAAAGCTTTATGTTCTGGAGCCTCTAAGTATTCCGTATTAAAGGACTCAAGTGCTTTTTTACTAATAATCGATGCAACTCCCTGACTTGAGTTTGTGTAGGTGGTAATTGCCATAGGTTCAGGCAGCGCTTCTTCAGGAATTTTACTCTGGGAGGAACAACCAACCACTGTAAGTAGACTTAAAAAAACTAATATATTTCTCATAAGATATCCGTTCTCTACGATTTTCTTGAATAGTTAACGCTGAGTTCAGCAGCCCGCAATGGAAGCGGTATTTTGTGGCATAGTGAAGCGGCGCCACAAAAGGCCGATGGAATTGCGTGTCTGCTGGAACGATTTGTTATAAGTTTTGTTTGCCCCACATGTTTTCATAGAGCTGTTTAATATTTTCTGGAAATAGCTTCCAGCCCCAAGCTTTTAACTTCTTATCCTTGATATCCCACATTAGTGATTCGGTATAGTAGACATCTATGTATTCCCTTTCTACGCCTGAAGCGTGTTTTAGCTTATTTGACATGTAATTCAAATGATTCAAAGCAGTTTCTGAATCTTTTTCCTTTATTGAATCAGTTGTTGCTTGTGAAAAACATTCAAACATCTGGGTATACATTTTATCTTCAGGATCTAATTCTAAAGCTTTCATTTGTTCATCTATTCGTTTTCCAACGTCAGGAAACTCTCGCTTTATCGCAGAAATGAAGTTTTCGGCTATTTTGTCTCTATCCATAATACTTATAACGAGACCGTAGAAATACATTCTTCACAAACATACACCACAGCCGTCTTCTTTGATTTTTGTTTGATCATCATTCAACCACATTCGCTTAACATAATCACCTATTCTGCGCGGTGCAGCCTAGGTGGTTGTGGATAAGGCTGTGGTTAAGCAATCGCGCCGTAATTCGCTAATTTCTCAATATTATGCACTAAACAGAATAACCGCCATTGCCCCTGAACTTTCGTTTTGCCACGCAACGAGAACCGGTTAAGCCTCTTTTGTGTACCCATGTTCGCAAAAACCGGCTCGACGGTAGACATACGATGGCCGTATATCGCCTTTCCGTATCGGCTGTCCACTCGTCGCTTCATCCAGTCGGTCGCAGTGCGACCATTGGTGTAGGTAATAGAAACCTGCCGACCGTGCCCCTCTCGCGTATCCGCCGAACTTGGGTTGCGCATACACTGGTGTTTGAGTTCGCAGTGGCGACAGTCAGTCAGCTTTCCTTCAAAGAACAATTTACGTTTTTCATCCGAGATAATGACTTCATTTTTCAACCACATCTCTTTGCCGGCTGGACAGCGACACGTTTTCTTCTTTCTATTAAAGATAAATTCGCTAGCAGGAATTACAGCCTTCACGCCTTTTACCGTGTCTCGGTGGCGCTTGCCGTATTTGTCTTTCTGTTGGGCGAAGATTTTGTCTCGTGAGCGGAACTGATTGTCGGGAATATACGCATTAACACCTTCTCGGCGAAGGTATTCATTGTTCGCATCGTTCGAGAAGCCGGTGTCGGCGGTAATAATCGCTTGATCTTTGAGAATGTCCGGGCTGATGCCGGTGCGGACGTAGCGTTGTTTAATGCCGGTGAGCATTGGCTCTAGTGTGTGGTGCTCCTGGCCTTCGCCAAACGCTTGCGCTTCAATAATGATTTGATGTTTCTTATCCACTGCAGCGACACCGTTATAGCCTTGGATAGTGCCCTTACTCGTGGTCATCTTAGCCGATTCATTATCGGTGATATTGCTTTTGACTTCTTTTGGTTTTTTACCCTGCCCCATCCGTGGGGTTGCCGTCTTTAGAAACTGGTTGATCCTTTCAAACTCCTGTCCGAGCGTCACTGATGCGCTTTCCAGCTGCTTTTTTCTTTCTCGCTCGGCGGGCTTTCGGCCATCCAGCTTTTTATGCTCTTTCAGGCACGCTCGAATTTTTCGTTGTATTTTGTCACGCTTGGTCTCCAGCTCAGGCAAGGTGCCGGAGTGCTCCTTCGCGGCATTGGAAGACATTTTACAACCATCAATGGCAAACAACTCATTGCCCAGAAGCCCTTGCTCATCACACACCAAAAGAACCTGCTCAAACACAGACTCGATAGCCTCTGGGTAGCGACTGACAAAGCTGGCAATGCCGGTAAAGTGAGGCACTGAATCGCAGGACAGGGCTTTGAAAATAATATTATGCTCGCACTGCCACTGAATCTCTCGGCTCGACGTAATGCCTTTGGCATAGGCGAACAAAATAATCTTTAGAAGAATGGCGGGGTCATACGCCGAGCGACCACCGGCATCGTTATTATAATGTTCGTGGAAAGCTGAGAGGTCGATATGTTGATCGATCAGGTGGTGTAACGTAAATTCAAACGTATTTGGCTGAATTTGCTCTTCGAAATTAATCACAACCATGGCATCTTGGCTGTAGTTATACTTTTTGAAGTTTGGCATGGCAATGATCCCTTATGCGATGGCCAATTTTAACAAAAAACACCTATTTTTTGGAGTTTTTCTACAGTCTCAACGCCCCAAGCAGGGGTATGTTTTTGCGTTTTGAGCGCAGCGAAGCAAAAATATATCCCGCTGCCTTGGCTTGTTAAATGCCATTTTTCGTTATCTCGGATTTACTTCTGACAATGCCATTAACTCTTGGCGTAGCGACCCCTTTTTGCACATTTTCATGAGCGGCTTTTATTACCAAAATACTATCATCATCGACATTCCTTGACCGCTTTGAGAACTCTTTTCTTATCCCTAGTACTGTGCTTTCAAACCGTGAAAGCGCAATATCTTCAATGTAATACTCCTTGCAAGTAGAACATTCACAGTATACGTATGAGCCTATTTTACTTGCTCGATATCCATCTTTCCCTTCACAGAGTACGCAGTGACTTGTAGACATATAAAGGCTCTCTCCGCTTTGCATTTAACGCCTTTGTCAGTTGCGTTTTGGTTGTAGTGTAGTTTTGGCGTAAAGTGGCAAAGCCACGCCAAAACGGAGCGTAGACCAAAACGTCAAGTGGACAAACTTGTTAGGCGCTACTGACATAGTTGGTCAACCATCTTTTCAAAATCAGGATATTTTAATTTAGCTTTTTCTATAATTTTGACCGGAGTGCTCTCACTCGAAGGCACGTATTTCTTTGCAAAACTCAAAAACTCTTCGTTTTTAGGACGCTCTAGACCAGGATAGGCCACTGCTTCATATGGCCCTATCCCGTTGGCAAATAGCCATACATATTCTGCAAAGTTTACGGAAACTACGCCAACCTCACCTTCGGAACCGAAAAATACAATAGGTTGTTCTAAAATGTCATTTGATTCATTTACTAGCCAAAATGCAGCGTAGCCGCCTGTTCCGTCTTGGCCAAATATCAGGTACTCGCTTCCGTCAAGAGAATCGTTCCCGGTCCAAGCTTTAATCCAATCTGAAGTTTCTTCTTTTGAGTAAAATTCAGTGTACGGCTCGAAATCTATTCCGTCTCCGTCGGCGTAATCAACTTCGATATCATGCAATTTTTTTAAAAGATCAGGAAATTTTCTTTCCATGTTTATTCTCCGATTTTTCCGACTTGTCGCCTAACGCTTTGCTTTGGGGCAGCCGAAACATAGCGAAGCGACGTGTAGGCCGTCCCAGCCAGGCAGTGGCGACAACAGCAACTTGTTAGGCATATTGTGGCACCGGCCCTTTTCTTAGCTTATTAATATAAATAATTAAGCCGCCGTTTATGACGACCAGCACCAAGGTACGCCAGCGACCTATTGGGGCTATGTGCGATAAATACGGTATAGCTGAAATGCCATGGATAAATGCTAATACCGGAAAAACCATTAAAGTGTAATACACCCATTTTTTATTAACGAATGCGCCGACCACAGATAGTAACGGAAATAACATGAAGCAAATGCCCTCGATAGTGAAGAAAATCATCCAAGGATCAAATTCGGTTTCCCTCCGAGCGTACCAGCCAAATAAATAGACACCATGCCAGGGTAAAGCTGCAACAAGCTCTACCAATGCGATAATCTTGATTAATTTTCCTGGATTCATTCCGTATGCCTAACGCAAAGCGCAACGGCGCGAGCTTGCGAGCGTCCGGCACACGAAGTGTGCGCATTGGCGCGCCTTGTTATAAAATCGGGTCATTGGACAAACCAAATATTTTGTATTTTCCCGTCGAGAACTTCATAGATTGCAGTAGCAAAGAAGTCCTCTCCTCCAGCAACGCCGGTCACGAACTCATGATAAATGACAAAATTACCTTGTATAATCTTTCCGGTGACTTCGGCATGAAGTTCAGGGTTGGCATTAAAAAACCCAGCATACACCTTCTTTAAGTCTTCGACCCCAGATATCTGCAGGGTATTCGGATGGGCATAGGTCTTTACGTCTCGTGCGAACGTGGCGACGAAGGCGTCAATGTCTCCTTGATTGTAAGCTTCAATTTGAATATCCACTATCGCTTCTGGCGAAGGCGATTCTATAGCCGGATTCTCCGGTTCAGCAAAGCAAAGCGCCATACAAGCTAGCATCACCAGGGATGTAAACAGGTATTTCATCTCTATTCCTCTTTTTTATAACGCCGCCAACACGCGCAGCTTTGTAGTGAAAGCGGAGCCGCAACGAAAAAGCTGTCGCTGTGATTGGCCTGGTTAAATGCGAACTGGATCAAGGCGAGAACCTCATTCTATTTGTGCCCTCAAATTTCGCTCTCAATTCATCAATTACATCTGGCGGAGCTTCCTCTCCGTCCTCCGGGCCAACCCACAAGCGGCTGTTATCTCCAAACGGCTCCCAAACGATGAACCGTTTGCCAGAAAATGAAAAACGCACATGAACTTCATCAGCTGAGAACCATCCGCGCCTGCCAGTAACCTCGCACCCCTTGATTCGGCGAACGTACTTTGCAATACCACCTGACGAAAGGAACGAGTTCGAAATCTCGAACCCGGTGAGATGCCCTTCATCGTTATTTATCAAGAACGTTCTCATAAGCATTTAACGCCCGGCTCACCGAGCAAATTTTTGATGGCGGCTTTTGTGCGTGTTTTTGCACAAAAGGTGACAGCGGAAATTTGTCCGGTGCAGCCGTTTGTTATAACTATCCGAGGTCTTTCTTTGCATGTTGAATTATTGCTTTAAGCCTTGGTTTAATAAGTTTTTCCACATTGTCAGCATGCTCTGCTATTGCCTCGGATTCTTCATGCGTGTTGGGATAGTAATACCGCTCATCATCCGCTCTAAAGTTCTCATTCCATAAATCACTTTCTAACGCCTCAAGCTCATCAATAACCTCTGTTGGTAAAAGTAAGCTGCCTACACATGTTGTTTTAGCAATAACCCTTCGCGCTTCTGTAAATGAAGGCCAATTACCACCCTCGATTCCTTGAGTGCCTTTCGTGGGAATCATTTTTTGGTGGCAGTATGTTTCGTTTGCCCATAGCAGCATAGCCTCAAGAGCCGAAAGTACATCTTGGTAAGCTTTATACTTTTCACTCCATATTTTCTCTTTCTTAAACTTTTTGATGGCAAGCAAAGACCCAAAGAAAGCAGCTAACAAGGCCGTGCAGAAAGACACAAACCACATTGGAATTTCTACTTCTGGCACATAGCCTCCTTTAAGTTATAACGCCTAAAACAGCGGTTTATCCGCTGATTTTACTTGTTAAAACCCCAATCTACCCGCTGATTATGTAAACACGGAGAAAATACTACGTTACCATTTCCGTCCGCTACGGCCTTATTGACGTATGTGACGCTTGCGTAGCTATTTTTCAGGAAAGGTAAAGTTCCCACAACAATATAAACCCCACGGCTCGGATACTCGTCAAAGTCAGTAAACTTATGCATTACTGTCATGGACTCCCCAACAAATAACTCAGCTGAATTTAATTCAAAACCCTCAAATTCTAGTGGTGCAACAATTAGCATTTCGACTCGTTTATCATCTGTGGGAATCTTGTCATAGCTGTTAACGACACTAATGGGAATTTTATCGTCCCCACACCCAAAGACTGAAGAACAGAAAAAACAAAAGGTCAATAATAGGCAATATTTAATCATGCTTCCTTCCGGCTATAACGCCAAGCTAAGCCGCCGCCGAAGGTGGTCGGCTTGAGCTTTTTGTTAGAGATTTGGGGCGATGGGCAATTGCCCAGAACACCAAACCAGAACCGGCGCCTACCGCCGCGTACATAGCTATACGTTTGGCCTCGAAGAGATAGCCGGCCAAGGTTCTTTTCCCTTCGATTATAAGATCGACGCCACCTTGCCTAAGTGTGACCATACCACCTTCCCCACCCAACGAGAGCAGGAAACCGGCAGCATCTAGAGAAAACGCTGGAACGATACCGAACAGAACGAAGTGCCACCATTTGAGCCAGTTATTGATATACATTACCAGATACAGAGGAACCGCCACGAACACCGTGATGGCGTAAGAAAATACCAGCACCAACATGAAGGCCTGCGCAGCTTTCTCTGGCCCGAACAAGTAAAACGAGAATACGGTGACCGGCACCAGCGGAGCTATTAAAAAAGCGATTACCGATTTCAGAAGTTGGTTCATGGTATCTCTAACGCCCCGCACAGGGGCAGACAAATAAGCGTAGCGTTTTGGCTGTCCCAGCGACCAACGGGAGCGATTGCTGCGGTTTGTTATACGCTTCATAAACTATCAACCCACCAACATAAGACAGCCACCAAAGCACCTAGAACTAGCCAGTTTAAATAGCGATATAAGTTACACCACATCAGAGTATTTGAGTCCAGGTCATATTCTTTATATAGACCTAGACCGATAAACCCGAGGCTGAAAGATTGCTGTGAAAAACCGTTCCATAGTAATGGAGGGCTGCCCGCATCTCTATATGCTTTAGGGCAATGCTCTCTTAGTTTCAGAACTACGATCGTGTTAATGCTCCAAGACACTATCACCACCACAAATACAGTTAACCACATTCTCGAAAGTCCGTTTACGTATAACGCCCGCATTTGCGGCTGGTTTGGAGCGCAGCGGAAAACCAGTCCGACAACATGCGCTTGTTAACTATTGACAGTACTATACCAGACTGATACTTTGACCGTTCAATAGGCCGGATGCGGGTCAGCAGCTCTTGAGCTGTGTGAAGGTTCGATTCCTTCAAGGCCGGCCCTTATTCTTCTGATATTTCATATCAGGCCTCTGAGCAATCAGCTCCGCCATTATCTCATCTGATACTTTCACATAATCTAAGTTCTTTGCCCTCAGCAGAAGTTCTGAAGTTAGGTGCTTAGAGTTATGGAAAGACACGTGTTTTAGATTAGCGCCATCAAACTTTGCTCCTCGAACATCACACCCATTAAAAATACTGCTTTGTAAGTCTGAATTTGTGAAGTCAGCTCTTTCAAGGGAGGAATTAGTAAAGTCTACTCCCTTGCATATTGATTCATTAAACTTACTTTTTAATAGGTCACAGGACTCAAAAATTGTGCTTTTAATCGTACTTTCATGAAAATTTGATGATCTCATTCTCATAGATTTAAAGTTTGAACTAACGACAGAGCCCGCGACAATTTTTAACCCAATAAGCCTAGAATCCTCAGCAATTATTCCTTTAACTTTTAGCTCATTTAAAACTAGATTTTGTACATCTATATTTTTTATTTTGTGCTCATTAAGCCTTTTCATATGGCCTAATTTTTTCACGTTGATTTCAGGATAGTCTAAAGTCGAGTAGTCTTCGAGATCCTCTCTCAATCTTTTTATTTCACCTGATTTAGTCCTTTTAGAATCTAGCCATAGAAGTAAAACACCAATAATAGATAGCTCGAAAACAATGCCGTGCAGTTCAACCAGGAAGTTTTCCCAAAAATCCTTGTTATAAAGACCTAGTTTTGTGTTTGGCAGCACAGTACTACTAACATCACTCCAGAAAGCTGTTATCAAGAAAACAGCAAGTACCAAAACCGCAGCAATAGTTGCTAGTGTTGCTACTGGGCTTTTGATAATGATTTTCACTCGAATCCTCAGAGATAGTTAACGCCCGCAACAGCGGAATATTTGGAGTGGATTTGCTTGTGTTAGCGTAGCGAAAAACACAAGCAAAGGAACGGAAAATATTTCCGCCTGTTTGCGATTGTTATGTGTTTTTGACATAGCTGAACAACCAGATAAGACCAAACACGACTAGTGAAACCGGTACAAACGCGGAAAGCCCCAAACCGAGCCAATAACCCCAATAAATAACGCCTTCACAATGAATCTCGCACTGCGGATTGTGCTGCCACGACATATGCATGACCATAAGGCACGCAACAAGGCCAAACAAGGCACTTACGATGAAGTCGATCCTATTTGCAGCTATGCGACTTCTTATACTCATGATTTTCCTTAAAGTCACACTCACATTCATCGTAGTTAAAGCTGCCGCCTTGATCCAAGCAGGAGTCAATTTTTGATTCTGCACAACCGGTCAAAATAAAAAATACGACGAATATGACTCTCATTGCTCGACTACACATAACGCCGCATTCAGCGGCTTGTCCGCTGCAATGCATTGTTAGCTTTATATCTCGTTCTTTGCATAAAGAATAAACTCTTGGTGCGTTCTGTAAACCTCAGTAGCCATCTCATTAAGCTCTGTAATTTGAGATTTCACCCAGTCTGGAAAGTCCCATTCGCCTCTAAGGTGGTCAGGGACGACACTAGAAAAGTTGCTCGCACCTACCGGAGCGGTATATTCGGCTATCTTCACCAAAAAGGATTTACACAACGAGTGGAATACAGCCCGTTTTTCATCAATATCTTTGTTCATAAACTTATATTCAGCACCATTCCAGCGATATGTAAAATCATCAATATTTTTCAGATAGTCCCGATTAAAGGAATTTCCAAAATCATGATCTTTCAGCAAAATCGCGCTGGAACAGTCAGAAGGGAACTCCAGCAAGAATTTCTCTAAAAGCTTAAGGTCAGAATGTTTTAATTCTTGCGAAACTGCATGATCAAACTTGTCTTTTTCCAAGGAAAAGTATTTGTGCCCGAGATTATGGGCCAATGCTAAAACTATTAGAACTATACCTACCGTATAGTCGGTACTTGCTTCCAGCTCTGGAAGTTCAAGCGGCACCCCTGAATTAAGGTTGAATATATCTATTAGCCAATTCAGGAAAAATAGCTTTATAGGTTCTGGAACGAGTATAAACCCAGCACCCAATGTCACAACATACCAAGTTATTTTGTTTGAGAAATCCGGGAAAAACCACTTATTTCCTAACTTGATAATGAAGGACTTAACTTCTTCCTGTGTAAACACTCAATACTTCCTCTTGTAAGCTAACGCTCGCAGCATGCGCGCCCATGGAATGGAGCCGAAGGCGCAATGTAATGGGCGTCGCCGTGCCTGCACTGGTTAGCTGACACTCTGAAGCGACTCCAATAGATCACCAACTGATGCATCCAAAACGCTCCACGATGTCTTACAAGTCGATTCATCAAAATTTGCTCGACTCATCACTGCCTGCCATGGGTGGACAACGTTTCTTGAGTCACGCAATGCGTGGCTAAATTTTCCTCGATCGGTTTTTATCCAGCCAACATCAGCCGAAACTTCAATAAGTGTGTTGAGAGTCCAATTCTGAAGTGCGATAGGCTTACCATCCTTTCCTTTAGGCGCATGAGGTGATTGATAAGCGGTTGAGACGCTCAACTGGGCACGAGCCAACAGCAGCCCTTCTAGAATACTGCCCATCAGGATAATCGCAGACGTATATGCAGCGACATGCACACACTTCTGAGCTTCCTTCCATCGCTTATCAATCTCATCCTTGAGGCCTGGCACAGAGCTCGTGAGTTTCGATAAATCAGGTGGTGAGTGAATCTGCTTTTTTGGCTTTTGAAACGCCCCTGTATCTACAAACTTAAGGGCGCTCTTTACATATCCTGCTAGTGCTTCAAGTCTAACTCTGCGGCTATTTGCCTGAAAATCCAGGTCGTTAAACATAGACTCGAGCAAAGAGTTTGGCAGGCCGTCCACGCTCTCAAGGATCATTCGTACCTCGCGAACTTTAGCGTCGACTTCTCTTAAACCACTAAAATCGTCAACTTTCGCAATCCCTCTCGGATCAGAGATTTCCGCTAAGGCTGTCTTGAGTAAGTGAAGGGCTTGGACTTTTTCCATATGATTTCCTGTATGAACTCCGGACAGCTAACATTTGTATATCAAGCTAGCACGTTATCACTCCTAGAAACTGTTTAGGAGTAGAAAACAACTAACTGATTAGTCTCAACTTTTTCTGTATTTATAAAAAACAGGAAGGAGCCTAAGTGTGCTTGCGCGTTATCCTGCAGCCATTGGCCCTATTATCTCACCTTCCGATCTGGTTAAGCTTATGACTATAAAGGATTTTTTTATTATTGAAAATAGAAACTCGAGCCGTAATGTTTGCAAACCGTGCGCTTAGTTACTATACCTTTCGATACACCTGTATATAACAGGGTCTTCCCCTATTCGGGTGGAATCATAGCCATCTCCTCACTCTCCATCTAAAATACCAAGCTCGAATTTGTCATATTTGATCCTTGGACAACTAATGGACGAGCTATCACTTTACGAGAGCATTCTTGGGCTTCAAGAGCCTTGGGCAGTTGAGCATGTCGAGCTGTCTAAGGACGGGGTGGTCCATGTCTACACCGAGCACGACCGGGATGCTGAGACCCTATGCCCTGAGTGCGGTTGCGCATGTCCCCGGTACGATACCCGCGATAAGAGTTGGCGGCACCTAGACACTTGCCAGTTTCAGACCATTGTTCATGGCGCTGTACCCAGAGCAAAATGCCCCGAGCACGGTGTTTTGCAGGTCAATGTCCCGTGGGCCGAAAGAAATTCACGCTTTACGTTACTGTTCGAAGCAATGGCGATTCAGTGGCTTAAAGAGGCCAGCATTAACGCAGTGAGCCGCCGCCTTGGGCTGAGCTGGAACGCCACTGATGGAATTATGCGTCGTGCCGTGGCGCGGGGGCTTTCGGCCCGTGAGTCGGTGGACTACCAGCATATAGCCGTGGATGAAGTTAGTAGCAAGAAAGGCCACAAATACATAACCATTGTCTCCAATGAATCAGGCCAGGTCGTCGATGTCCAGGATGACCGCTCAAAGAGCAGCCTTGCGGCCTTCTATACGAGCTTATCGGAGCGAGAACTCGACTCAATTCAAACCGTTAGCATGGACATGTCGCCGGCCTACCTTTCGGCCACCAAAGAACATGTGGATGGCTGGGAACAAAAAATCTGCTTTGATAAATTCCACGTAGCGATGGATTTAAACAAAGCCGTCGATTCTGTCAGAAAGGGAGAGATGCGGTTCGCCCCAGCTGATCAAAGAAGGCCTTTGCACCTATCCCGCTTTAACTGGTTGCGCTCCGAAGGTAAGTTAAAAAGCCATCACTGGGACACTATCAACTCACTGTCTAAAGTGGCAAAGAAAACCGCTCGAGCATGGGCAATTAGGCAATACGCCATGCAGTTATGGAACTATTCTACTCGAGGTTGGGCTCAGAGAGCTTGGGCTCGTTGGTACGGATGGGCGGCCCGCTCCAGGCTAACTCCGATTAAAACAGTGGCGGCTAGCATTAAGAAGAATCTCTGGGGAATCATCAACGCGATCGTTCATAGAAAAAGCAATGCTGGAGCAGAAAGTATCAATAGCAGAATAAAACTGTTGAAGGTACGTGCGCGAGGATTCAGAAATAAGGAACGGTTTAAGACGGCCATACTGTTTCAATTGGGAGGGCTGTGTTTAATTCCCGCCCACCTGAATTAGGGAAGACCCATATAACAACAGCCAAGGAAAGAGGCTTTACATGTCACGCAGCCCTTTTTTAGAGATGATTCGACAAGAAATTCGATTACGCGGTTATAGCATACGCACTGAGAAATCTTATTTGTATTGGATACGGCAATTTATTTTATTTCATAAAAAGCAGCACCCGCAGATATTGGGCTCAGAGCAAGTAAAGGATTACCTTTCTTGGCTGGCAAATGATCGGCGTGTTGCCGTAAATACCCAGAAGGTCGCCTTGAATGCTCTTGTATTTCTTTATCATAAAATATTAAAAAAAGAGCTTGGCGAACTCGGATTCTCGTTAGCCCAGAAGCAAAGACAGCTTCCCACCGTATTGCGGCCTGATCAGGTATACGCAATACTTTCTCAGCTGGAGGGCCGCAACCATCTGATTATTTCACTATTATATGGCAGCGGGCTACGGGTCGCTGAGTGTTTGCGATTAAGAGTACAAGATGTTGATTTTCACAGGTTGTGCCTCACCGTACGCGACGGCAAAGGTAAAAAAGACCGGCAAACACTGTTAAGTCATAGCGCAGTTGATAATTTGCACCTAGCAATAGAGTACAGTTTGAAGGTTCAGCGACAAGATAATGCGCAGGGACTTGGCCCATCTTTACCCCACGCAATAGATCGAAAATACCCAAGCGCATTCAAAACACAGGCGTGGATGTATGTATTTCCAGCTACCAATATTTGTACTAACCCGTATAGTGGCAAGCCTTGTCGCCATCACCTACATGATTCTGTTGTTCGAAAAGCCATTAATTATGCGAAGAACAAAGCCGGCATTACACGTCAGCGGGTAACCGCGCATACGTTTCGGCATTCCTTCGCAACCCATTTATTACAGCAGGGGCACGATATCCGTACCGTTCAGGAGTTGCTTGGACATAATGATGTGAAAACAACCCAGATATATACGCACGTTTTAGGACAGCACTACGCAGGCACGACTAGTCCGCTCGATGCACTAACGCAGTAAACGCCGGGGCACTACCCCAGCGCTTTTGTGCTTTTAGACTTAACCCGCCAACTGCCTTAATACGTAATGCAGAATCCCACCGTGGCGGTAGTAATCCCATTCTACGGCGGTGTCAATGCGGACATCTACCTCAAAGGATTTTTTATCGTCACCTTTAACGGCGGTAACGTTTAGGGTTTTAGGCTCGCCATCAATAGCCTCAATGTCGAACACTTCACTGCCATCTAAACCGAGCGACTCGATAGACTCGCCCTCTTTAAACTGCAGCGGCAGGACTCCAAAGCCCACTAAGTTAGAGCGGTGAATGCGCTCAAAGCTTTGCGCGATGACGGCTTTAATACCCAACAAGTTAGTGCCTTTAGCGGCCCAGTCGCGGCTAGAGCCGGTGCCGTATTCTTTGCCCGCCAACACCACTAGAGGCGTGCCCTCGGCTTGGTATTTTTGCGAGGCATCGAAGATGCTCATTTGCTCGTCGGTGGGCAGATAGGTGGTCCAGCCGCCCTCGGTGCCGGGGGCCATTTGGTTTTTAAGCCGCACGTTGGCAAAGGTACCCCGCACCATTACGTCATCGTTACCGCGACGCGAGCCGTAGCTATTAAAGTCTTCGGGGGCAATACCTTTACTTTTAAGGTATTCACCAGCAGGGCTATCGGGCTTGATGGCACCAGCGGGTGAGATATGGTCGGTAGTAATAGAGTCGCCCACTTTAACCAAACAGCGCGCATCGCTAATGTCCGGCGGCTCGGGTAAATCCATGGTGATGCCGTCAAAGTAAGGCGGCTTTTTCACATAGGTGGATTCAGGCCAGGTGTAAATTTCATCTTCGGGGGCCGGTAGCGCGCGCCAGTTATCAGTGCCGGTGAACACATCGGCGTATTTGTCTTTGTACAGGCCATCGGTCATGGCGCTGGCAATGGTGTCGGCCACCTCGGCAGGGCTGGGCCAAATGTCTTTTAGGTAGACGGGTTTACCGTCTGCACTCTCGCCCAGCGGCTCGTTAAGCAAGTCGACGTTCATATTGCCCGCCAATGCATAAGCAACCACCAATGGCGGTGAGGCCAGATAGTTGGCTTGTACATCCTGGTGAATGCGCCCCTCAAAGTTGCGGTTACCCGAGAGCACCCCGGCGACCAGCAAATCGCCTGCGCGCACCGCATTTTGCACCGGCGGCGGCAAAGGACCCGAGTTACCGATACAAGTGGTGCAACCAAAGCCGACAATATCAAAACCTAAATCGGCCAGCGGCTGCAGTAACCCGGCGTTTTGCATATACGCCGGAACCACTTGTGAGCCAGGCGCAAAGGAGGTTTTAACCCAGGGTTTAGTCATTAGCCCCAACGCTTGAGCTTTTTTAGCAACCAGACCGGCGGCGACTAATACGGCGGGGTTGGAGGTATTGGTGCAAGAGGTAATGGCGGCAATCACGACGGCGCCGTGCTTAAGCATAAACTCTTGGCCGTTCATCTCGACTGGCACCGCACCGCGCTCATGTAGGTTGGTGTTATCGATGGCGGTTTGGCCCCCCTCGCTCACAAAACGCGAGTCGGCGTCGGTGGTGATCACCTCGTCGGCTTCGTCTAGCTCTTTTTGCAGCAAGGTGGCAAACGCCGATTTAGCGTCGGTGAGGGCAATGCGATCTTGCGGACGTTTGGGGCCGGCCAAGCTTGGCACCACGTCATTCATATCGAGCTGCAGCGTATCACTGTAGTCGGCGACCGGGTCGTCATCGTTACGCCATAGGTCTTGCTCTTTGGCGTAGGCCTCGACTAAATCGATTTGCTCCTGATCGCGACCGGTTAGCTCCATATAACGCAGAGTTTCGTCATCGACAGGGAAGATACCGCAGGTGGCGCCATACTCGGGCGCCATATTGGCGATGGTGGCTCGGTCGGCTAATGGCAGTTTGGCAAGCCCGGGGCCGTAAAATTCGACAAACTTACCCACCACGCCGCGCTCACGCAGCATCTGGGTGACGGTTAGCACTAAGTCGGTGGCAGTAGCCGATGGCGGCAGCTCACCTTTTAGCTCAAAACCGACAACCTCGGGAATTAGCATAGTAATGGGCTGGCCTAACATAGCCGCCTCGGCCTCAATACCACCGACGCCCCAGCCCAACACCCCCAGGCCGTTAATCATGGTGGTGTGAGAGTCGGTGCCCACTAAGGTATCGGGCAGGGCAACTAGCTCGTCGCCGTGCTCTTCGAGCATCACGACTTTGGCCAAATACTCTAGGTTAACTTGGTGCACAATACCGGTGCCGGGCGGCACCACGCGAAAGTTAGAAAACGCTTTTTGACCCCAGCGCAAAAACTGGTAGCGCTCGTTGTTGCGCTCAAACTCTTTCTCGGTATTTTTTTGCAGCGAATCGGGGTTGCCGTAGTAGTCGACCATCACCGAGTGATCGATGACCAGATCGACCGCCCCCAGCGGATTAATTTTGGCCGGATCGCCCTTTAAATCGCGCATCGCCGCGCGCATGGCGGCTAAATCTACCACTGCTGGCACACCGGTAAAATCCTGCAACACCACCCGCGCGGGGGTAAAGTTGACTTGCTCGGAGGCTTTATCGGAGCCCTTCCAGCGGCACAGGGTGTCAATATCCTCGCGCGAGACGTTTTTGCCGTCTTCTTTGCGCAGCAAATTCTCTAGCAAGATTTTTAAACAAAAAGGCAGGCGCTTTAAGTCGTACTGATCGGCCAGCGCTCCTAGCCGGTAATAGGTGTAATCTTTGTCGTTAACGCGCAACGTACTGCGGGATTTAAAGCTGTCGCTCACCACAACCTCCGGTTGACTCATTAATATCACGATTGATTAAGCAAGGATTACGCCGACCACTCATTGAGGCGGAAAACGCTCCATGTCAGTTATAACATACTAAGAATAGGTCAATTTGAGGCGGCATTGCACAATTCGCCAAGGATTTGCTCGATTGGGTTTGTAAATTGGTGAAGGGTGAGCAAAAAAGTAAAAAGCGACGGCCACCCAAACAATGTTATTTAGGCGCGCCGCCGTATCGAAAAATACCGATTACAACCGTAAGCGTGGCTATACACGATTACAAGGAGAGATCACAACTTCACTGCACCAGACAATAATCACCATGACCATGTCGTAGGACAGGAAACCACCCGATCATTCTAACGCGTACTTTTTTACTGAAGCAAATAGTTTTTTATATAAAAATCAATCGAGCGTTTGGAGAAATTCGTGATGTGATGGGGCACACTGAGCGCCCAGAGCAATAGAGTGGGCCATGCCATCGATCATACGGGTGAGCTTCTGGCTGTCGAGCTGCTGCATAGAGACAGGCAAAGACTGCGGGCGCAACCCCAGACCATGAAACAGTGCGATCCAGCTCTGCTCGGTAAACGACTCTTGCTCGCCTAGCAATATTCGGCCATCGTCGGCAAAGGCACACATCTTTTCGGTCAATGTATCCGGCACATCCATGGCACTGACATCACGCCAAAACGCCGTATCGCGCCGGCCGCTGGCTTTGTAATGCAGGATAATAAAGTCGCGGATACGCTCGTATTCCGCGCGATTGAGGCGATTTGCCTGAGCTACTGCCGACTCGGTGACCTCCAGCTCGGGCATGGACTGCATAAGCTTTTCAAGCCCGGTTTGAATCAGCGAAATAGAGGTAGATTCAAGTGGCTCAATAAACCCGCCGGAAAGGCCCAGTGCAACGCAATTGTATTGCCAAAATACGCTGCGCATACCAGCCTTAAAACGCAACTGCCGTGGCTCGGTTAGCAATTTGCCATCCACATATTTAAGCAAACTGCCCGCCGCTTCATCGTCACTCAAGTAGGCACTGGAGTACACCAAGCCATTACCTTTGCGCTGCTCCAACGGAATCCGCCATTGCCAGCCAGCTTCGCGGGCAATCGATTGAGTATAAGGTAGCGGTGCACTGGTGTTTTGTGTCTGTACCACGACGGCCCGATCGCAAGGTAGCCAGTGTGACCAATCATCAAAGTCAACGCCTAGGTTTTGCTTAATCAGCACACCGGTAAAACCTGTGCAGTCGATAAACAAATCCCCCTCGATAAACGCGCCTTGCTGAAGCTGCACTCCGGTAATCGCCCCTGTACTGGCGTGGTTTTCGACACGTGTAACTTTACCTTCTGTACGTTTTACGCCGCGCGACTCGGCATACTTGCGCAAAAACTGTGCGTAAAGAGTCGCATCAAAATGGTAAGCGTAACTATAAAGTGCCAGTGGATTGGTAGCCTCATCATTGGGCTGTGCAAAACGACCTTGACGCGCCATAGCGGTAGAAAGGCTAAAAGCCTCCAGCTCATGTGCACATCCATTGTCGCGAGACTTAAGCCAGCAGGGATAAAAAGGCTGGCCGTTGATAGGTGCGCCAAACGCCGAGAACGGGTGAAAAAAGCGCTGTCCGATTGAATGCCAATCAATAAACTCAATGCCAAGCTTAAACGTCGCGTTAGTAGCTTTGATGAATTCGCGCTCAGAAATACCTAAGTTTTGATGTAGCCGCATCAGCCCGGGAACAGTTGCCTCTCCCACCCCCACGGCACTAATCTGGTCGGATTCAATTAACTCGATACGTAAGTTGTGCTGGCGGTAGCGCTCGGCGAGAGTGGCCGCGGCCATCCACCCACTAGTACCGCCACCAACGATCACCACTTTATTCACTTTATAAGGCATAACATCACCGATTACAGTGTGCCCGGTACTAGACCGGGCGAGCGAATACGCTAAAAACTAGCTCTGATGCCCAGAGAATAGCGGGTATCCTGACTGTAAACAAAGGCGGTGTGCTCGCCTGCGCCGGTCTGCTTAATAATGCCACGTTGCTTAGATTGGCTGAGGTTGTAGGCTTCAAAGTTAATCGACCAATTATCGTTGAAGTTGTAACCCATGGTGAAGTCGAGTTGGCCGTAATCGTCAGAATAGACCGGCAAATTCCAGGTGACTCCCTCATTTGTGCCATTCCAGCCATTTGGGCCTACCGATAGTAGCTGCTCGCTGCGCCAGTTATAAGCCAACCGACTATAAAAACCGTACTTTTCGTACATCGCCATCAGGTTATACGTGTGCTCCGAGATCCCCTCCAGAGGCTGCTCGTCATAGCTTCCTCCATCAGTGTCCACCGGGGCCGTGCTCTCATCAACGTCAGCACTTGAATCCAAATAGGTGTAGTTCGCTTGCACGCCAAAGCCGTCAAAGGGCTCCGGGAGTTCATCAAAGAACTTTGTCAGCCCCACCTCAAGCCCATTGATTTCTGCCTCGCCAGTATTAATAACGTGAGTAGCCGTTACATCCTGAAAACCTTCAAACTCATCCAGCGTCGTGGTCGAAACCCGGAAGAAATCAGATACATCTTTGCGGAATACCGCTGCGTACACCATGCCGCCGTTTTCATTAAAGTACCACTCGGCGGTCAAGTCGTATTGATTGGCCTCCATTGGCTCTAAGTAAGGGTTAGTTTCCTGAGAGTCGAGCGTGAAATTCACCATGCTCTCGTCAAAGTCGTCAATTGTCTCGGGCTGCTCAACGTTATCTTTAAATGCCGCGCTTAGTGCTAAAACGGCTTTCAGGCGGGAGAATTCAGGCCGCCAAATACCCTTTGAAGCACCGAAACGAAACATCAGTTCATCGGTCGCCTCCATTTGTAAGTTCAAGCTAGGCAGGACGTTGGAGTAACTGTTTTGGCCTTCGTACACCTGATCGGGCTGGTAGAAAGGCTCCTCACTGATGGCATTACCCTGATCATCGGTCTCACCGGTTGGCACCGAAAAGGTCGGGAAGCTGAGCTGACCTTTGGCGAGGTTGTCGGTTTGCACATAACGCACACCGATATTACCGCGGATAGGCATACTCAGCTCTTCAAAGCCGAAATCCATACGGACATAAGCGGCTTGAGTTTCTTCTTCCTGAGTATTGATATTATCGGGCGAGTCAAAATCCACAAAGCTGTAATCGGGTGCCGAGCTACCGCTTGGAGTCGCGGCAACAATAGCGTCAGTAATACTCTCAAAGTCATTCAGCAGGTCGCGCTGGAACATCATCCCGGTGGTGGGAACACTGGTGTCGCCGCGCTGGAAATCGTCGAACGAAAACTCTGTCAGGTACTGAGGATTATCGATTTTAGGTAGTGCGTCACTTGAGGGGAAAGGCTCCCAAGATGAGCCCACCATCCAAGGCTGATAACGTGCCGACCAGGTGTTACCGCCACGGTTATCCGCTGACTTTTCTGAAAAGCGCACACCCGCCTTAACTGACTTAACAATAGAGTCGTCAAAACTATACTCCACATCTAAGCGCCCCGCGGTAGAGTCGGCGGTGTTCTTTGACAGGATTTGCATCATCTGGCCGTAGCTGTAATTGCGGTAATCCGACAAGAAACCGTCCTGCACACCAACCGAAGGGGTACCGTCGGTCGTGTTGAGATCGGACACCGTAATCTGATCAGGGTAGGCGACCAGACCCAGCGTGTTGTCTTCGCCTTCAGAGCTTGAGTCTACGTATTGAAAATCACCGCTGATAAACAGCTGATCCGACAAATGCCATTTAAAACCGGTTGAGATGTCGGTTGTTTCAGATGTGTTATCGGACAGGCGGGTACTGGTACCAAAGGGTACGCCATTACCTTGTGCTGTGGTGATGGTTCCACTAATCAAGGCGTCGTTGCCGTCATAGGTCCAGTCGTCCGCACCTTTGGACGGCAAATAGGTAGCAAAGCTGCCGCCGGCGTCAACAAAAAAGCCGTTTTCTAACCAAGAGCGCTCAGCCTCACTGCGAAAAGCTGTAAGAAAGAACTCGGCATCTTCGTTGGGAGCCCATTGCAGAGCGATGTACTGACCGTCACGCTTACGCTCGTAATCGTTACGGCGCCAGTCTGCCCCGCGTGGCACGTATACGGTACGATCCGCTTCGATCTCGGTCGTTGTACCCGGCACACGGGGGTGAAAAGCGCGAACATAAAAGTTGTCAGCGCGAGATTGAATCGTAGAGGAGGAGAAGTCCAATAACAGACCAAATTCACCAATACCAGTGTCCCAGCGGTTACTATAAAGGCCGGAATATTCTAGGTTGGCCTCCTCGATCAAGTCCCCATAATTAGTTTTTACCGTTGCACTCACAACCTGACCATCAGAGTCGAAAGGCATGCGCGTGCGCAAATTAACGATGCCACCTAAACCACCTTCGATCATATCGGCCGTTGGAGTTTTATGCACATCGACACCAGCCATTAGCTCGGCGGGCACATCATCGAAGCTCAACCCACGACCACCGTCAGCCGAAAAAATATCGCGCCCGTTCAATTCACCCCGCACTTGTGGCAAACCGCGAATATTTACCCCAGCACCCTCACCGGCAAAGTGTTCGGGATCCGAGGGTGTATCAAAGCGTGAAACCGCTACACCTGGAACGCGCTGTAGCGCGTCAGTCACACTGCGATCAGGTAATTTGCCAATATCCTCAGCGACAATAGAATCAACAATACCGTCAGCATTGCGCTTAATGGCTTGAGCAGACTCAATACTGGCACGCTGGCCCTGAACTAAGATTTCCTCAAGCATTACATCTTCAGCGGCACCATCATCGGTTTGTGCTAATGCCGGGGTAACGACACCCAAGGCGGTTAAGACGAACACCGAGACGCTGGTTTTAAGTAACGTATGGGCACCAAAATTTGACTGCTGTTTAGCATTGATCACGAGAGCACTCCTCTATTTATTATCGTACGGCTGGCAACCGCGGGCTGTAGTGTTTGTTATGGCGTTAACCGGCGGAGCCGGCCCGAGGACAAGTTGAGACTGTGTCCTCGTAGAAACTTAAAATGTTTTCATATATGAGCACTTTATAACCCATAGATTTCATAAGCGCAAACACTTTTCTATATAAAATATCCGTACAGGAGTCTCTTTTGTGCCGCCGCCCTGCGGGGCGGCGGTTCATGTTTATAAGGCAGGCTTTGGCTCTTTTAACGTCACTCGGTAACGCTTGCCCGCATCAAGCGTAAAACGTAAAACGCCATCTTCCAGCCGGGTATTTAGCGGGCGGCCCGAGTCACTACTTTTGATCTGATAACCGTTATTCAGCAATGCGTAATTGCCACTGCGACCGGCCAGCAGCACCGCCTCGGTTAAGGCGCCCTCTTGCCAGGCGATATCCACCGTTAGATCACCCCGTGCTCGCAAGCCTGTTACCCGGCCCTCGGGCCAAGCGCTGGGCAGCGCCGGCAACAGGGTCACGTGGCCGGTGTGGCTTTGCAGCAGCATCTCGGCCATACCCGCCGTAGCGCCAAAATTGCCGTCGATCTGAAACGGTGGGTGGTTGTCCCACAGGTTGGGTAAAGTGCTGCGTTTAAACTGCTCACCCAGCACTTTGTGGGCACGGTCGCCATCCAGCAGGCGCGCCCAAAAGTTGATCTTCCAGGCTTGCGACCAGCCAGTGCCGCCGTCACCACGAGCATTCAGTGTGACTTTGGCGGCCTCGGCCAACTTGGGTGTTTGCGCCGGGCTGATAACCCGGCCAGGGTGCAACGCGTACAGTTGCGAGACATGCCGATGCTGGTTGTCTTTTTCATCTACGTCCTCGCGCCACTCTTGCAGTTGTCCCCAGCCGCCGATACGTAAACCTGGGTCGAGCTTGGCAAGCGCCGCTTCTAACCTGAGGGCAAACGCTTGATCGCCGAGTTGCTGAGCCGCCGCACGGGTGTTGCGCAATAGCTCGGTGACGATTTGCTGGCTCATGGCCGCGGCCACGGTAAAGTCGCCGTGTTCGGGAGAGAAGCTTGGGCTAACCACTAAAGCGCCTTGATCTTCGACGAGCGCGTCGAGCCAAAACCGGGCCGCTTCTTTCATAATCGGGTATGCGCGCTCGGCGAGGAACGTCTCATCGCCGGTAAACAGGTAATGCTCGTAGTAGTGCTGCATCAACCAAGCGGCGGATTCAGGTTGCCAAAAAGCCGTTGGCCAGGCGATAACACCCGTAAAGCCGTAAATATTGGTATTGAGAAACAACGTCCAGCCCTCGGCGCCCACCAGCTTTTTTGCCGATACACGGCCGGGCGCTACCAGCGAGTCCACAAAGTCGTAAAGCGGCTCGGTTGTCTCGGCTAAATTGGTGACTAGAGCCGGCCAATAATTCATCTGCAGGTTAATGTTGACGTGGTAATCGGCGTTCCAGGGCGGGGTATTGGAGTGATTCCACACCCCTTGCAAGTTAGCGGGCAAACTGCCGGCGCGGGATGAGCTAATTAATAAATAGCGGCCAAACTGAAAGTACAAAGCCTCAAGCGCGCGATCTGTGGCAGCGCCACCTTTGCCGTAGTGAGCAAGCAGCTCTGGCGTGGACAACTCCGGCTCGGCCTGACCGATGTCCAAACTAACCCGGCCAAACAGCGCTTGGTAATCCTGTATATGAGCATCGTGTATCTGGGCCAGAGTTTTTGCTCGCGCTTTTGTCACTGTCTGATTGAGCCTGCGATGGGGATGATCGCCACGGTAATCGGGGTATTGCTGACGATAGTTCGTGGCGGCACTAAACAGCAAGGTGACGCTGCTAGCGTTTTTCACCGCAAGACTATTGTCACGATTACCAGAGCTGACTTTAGCCCCTTTGGCGCGCAACACCACTTGGCCTTCGTAGATCAAACCATTGTCTTTGAGTGCACCAACCACCGTCAGCAGGCCGTCTTTGCGGGTAAATGTGGCGCTGCGATTTTCAGGAATATCCAACACCACGTTCACGCTGATCGCATCCGCTTGATCGGCGCTTAGATGCGCGACCAGTACCTGATCGGGGTAACTGTAAAAGTACTCGCGCGTGTAGTTAACACCACCGCGCCGGTAGCTAACCGTGGCGATACCGCGCGCCAAATCCAGCTCGCGACGATAATCACTCACCTCACCCCGGCCCGCGATGTCTATTTCTAACTCACCAAAGTTTTGGTAGTTGCCGTAGCCTTTGATGTCGCGCCCCATCAACTCGGCGGCGGCTTCGGGTGTCATACTGCTTTGTTCAGCAAGCGTTTTTTGCACTTTTCTCAGGGCGGCGACCTGATCGCCCTTGGGCGGAACACCATAGTCATAACCCTGTTTGGAGCCTGGGCCACCCTCCCAGAGCGTCTTTTCGTTCAGCTGCAGCACCTCCTGCTCGACACCGCCAAAAATAACGGCTCCCATAGCGCCGTTACCGATGGGCATGCCTTCTTGCTCCCAGTCACTGGCCGGGCTGTTAAACCAAAGCAGAGGAGAGGCCCAGGCGGTTTGGCCGGATAAAGACAAAACGGTTATCGCCAGAGAAAAGAATATCGCTTTAGGTTGGATCACACCCATAAGGTTATGGCGGCTAACCCGCCTCCTCGTGATTTATGTTGATTATGGTAGCCAGTGAGGACGTTATAACGCAGATGTTTTTATATGTGCAAATATTTTCAGATTACACAGGCCGTGACTCCGCCTAGGTATCCCAACCTAAGCGGACCTAATTGTACGACAAATAAAGCGCGGAGAGTGTTAGATGGTGAAAAAGCTCAGTGCGTAAAGCTCTGATGAATAGAGCTGTAGGTCGCTTTGAGTTTTGCCAGCTCGAAAGGGGGCTTAAAAAAGCCGTGATAATCACCACGGGGGTTAATCAGCACAATATTGCCCGAATGATCAACCGTGTAATCATCGCCAACGGTGACTTTATTAAAAGCCACATTAACCTGATTGGCAAAGCGGCGTAGAGTCAGAAAATCGCCGGTAACACCGATAAAGTTTGGGTCAAAATAACCCACGTATTCAGATAAAACCTCTGGCGTGTCGCGCGCCGGGTCTAAGCTTACCAATACCACTTGAGTCTCTTTGGCGATATCGTCGGGTAACTTCGACACTAACCGGTCCAGCTCGGCCATGGTGGTGGGGCAAATATCGGGGCAGTGGGTAAAGCCAAAAAACACCAGCGACCACTGGCCGACAAAGTCTTCGCGGGTAAAAGGTTCGCCCTTTTGGTTGCGCAATGCAAAGTCATCAAACCGGCGCGGGGTTTCAAACACTACAGCCCCGTTTAGCCGCAGCTCGTCGGCCGTCATTACCCGGGGCGTGGTGAGTTTATTCACCAAAAGCGTGAGTAGCAACGTAATAAAAACCAAACAGCCGATAACGGTTAGGCGAATACCACGACGGGTTTGGGCTTTGGTATCGAGCTCAGTCACGCTAATTCCTTAAAACGGGTGAGTTACCGGCAACAGATAATGATCGAGTAGCATCACCACAAATAGCGCCATTAGGTACACAATCGAATACTTAAACGTATCCATGCCAACGCCTTCGCGCTTGCTAAACAGCATCATTAATGACCAGTAAATAAATCCGGCACCCAACACCAGCGCACCCACTAAATAGAGCCAATTCATCATGCCCGTAACAAAAGGCAATACCGTTACCAGCACCATAATAATGGTGTACAACAAGATGTGCAGTTTGGTGTATTGCTCGCCGTGAGTGACCGGCAGCATTGGGATATCGGCTTTGGCGTATTCATCTTTGCGGTGTACCGCCAGCGCCCAAAAATGTGGCGGCGTCCAGGCAAAAATAATCAGCACCAGCAGCAGTCCGTGGCCATCAAGCGTACCGGTCACCGCCGTCCAGCCCAGCAGTGGTGGCGCGGCGCCAGCAATGCCGCCAATAACAATATTTTGTGGCGTGGCACGCTTTAAAAACAAGGTGTAAACCACCGCATACCCCAACAGAGATACCAGCGTTAACACGGCGGTTAAGGTATTAATAAAAACCAGCAGTAGCGCCATACCAATCGCGCCAATCACTAACGCAAACAGCGCCGCCTGCATAGGCTCGACCCGACCTTTGGCAACCGGGCGGTTATAAGTGCGGGCCATTTTTTGGTCGATGCCACGATCCACCAAGTGGTTAACGGCGGCCGCCGATCCGGCACACAAAGCAATACCTAGGTTACCGATAATCAGAACGTCTAGGGGCACCATGCCGGGCACGGCCAATAACATACCGATCACCGACGTGAGAATCATCAGCATGACCACACGGGGCTTGGTTAGCTCATAGTAATCACGCCACGAGGGCGATTGGGCCGCAGAGTGAGCTTGTGTTTGGGTCATAAGACTACCGCTTCTTTGTTATGGTAACTCGGTTTCGCATTCAAGATTGCTATGAAACTCGTGCTTACATTATTCTGTTTTAATACACGCTGTCGTACTCTGCGCCGAATAGACCCGATGCGTCAAGGTCATCAGTACTAATAACAGCAGAGCGCCACCGGCATTGTGCGCCACCGCCACCGGCAGGGGTAAATGCGCCGCTACATTCGTAATACCTAAGCTCACTTGCAGCAATAAAACGGCCAGCAGCGTAAAGCCTAACACTTTGGCCTCTTTGCCAATGCGCAGTAAGCGTATCACCAACAGTAAAACACTCACGCTTACCACTAACGCACCCAGCCGGTGCGCCATATGAATCGCCGTTCGGGCCTCGCCCTCTAACAGGCCACCTAAATAGTTGGGGCCGATACCCTGCGCTAAATTAAAACCGCGGGCGACGTCCATATCCGGCCACCACTCACCGTGGCACGTGGGAAAGTCTGTGCACGCTAACGCCGCGTAATTAGAGCTCGTCCAACCACCCAGCGCGATTTGCACCACCACCAGCATCAACACGACAACCACCAGGGGCCGCAAGGCTCGCACTCGGGTGTAAACACCCTCGGCTAAATGCCAATTTTTATCCCCCAAACGCTGCACCAGCAACCATAATAAACTCAAGGTGGCAAAGCCGCCCAGCAAGTGCGCCGTAACCACTTGCGGCCAAAGCTTGAGCGTTACCGTCCACATACCAAATGCCGCTTGCACGATCACTAAGACTAACAGCCCTAAGGTATGTCCCCGAGGCAGACGCTCTGAGGTTTTTCCGGCTCGCCACCAGGTTAATACCGTCAGGGCTAAAATCAATAGCCCTAACGTACCGGCAAAATGACGATGCACCATTTCCGGCCAGGTTTTATCGTGTTCAACCGGCGTTTCAGGAAACAGCGCCTCGGCGGTCGCGACATGTTCATCGGTGGTGGGCCACGTCATATGGCCGTAACATCCCGGCCAATCGGGACAACCTAGGCCCGCATCAGAAAGCCGGGTAAAGGCGCCTAACACTACCACGATGCAGGCCAGTACCGTTGCAGCTAGTGCTAAGCGATAGCCCCACACAAACAATTTTTGTTGCATTTTACCTAGCTCTTATTCGTAGGAGGTTTTAAGCATTTTTTTTACATCTTTTAATAGCTCGCCACCGGTATGCTCGGGGGTGTAAGTGAGCATTAAAAACCCTTCTTGATCCATTAAGAAATAGCGGCCAGCGGCGACCGGATCATCGCTAAAGTTACTGCTTTGTAGCGCTTGCGTAAGATCTGCGCGATTGACTGTCATAACCCGCAACAACGGATGCTGCGCTTTGATATGCGCGGCCAGCTCGGGCGATAAGGTGTCGTCTAGCAATAGGTAAATACGCTCAACACGCTCAGCTTTTTCGTTTAGGCGAATGTGTACCTGACGGGTCAAGTACAAGTTATCCATGCACGTTTTATCGCATTTAGCATTGCCCGGTATGACATAGCGCCAGCGCTTAGGCTCGTGAGTTAAGTCCCACCGTTCACCTTGCTCATGCGGTGCAAGCTCGGATAGCGCGAGCGGCGGCGCCAGCAACGTGCCTTTATTAACCGTACCCTCTGGCATCCCCCAGCCGGTATGATAAATGGTATAAGCCGCAATCATCGGCAGTGCCACCACCAGCATTAACAACAACGCTTGCAGTTGCCCGCGTTTTTTATTGGGTCGTGGCGTTGTCTGTTGCGTATCCGTCATAAATGATCGACCTATTCGTTATTTTTTAGTCGTACTGCTATGTCTGTAATAGCGCCACAAAGTGGCAAGGTTGGTATTGGCAAACAGCGTTAATATTGCCAGCGCTAACGCCAGACCAAACCACTGTAAAGCGTAACCGGTATGCCGCTCGGGCATCATGTTAACGGCTTGCCAACCTGTGCGAAAGGCGCCGGGGCTCGCCTCGTCAAGTTTTAGTATGCCGGGTGCTAACGACTTCCCCACACTCTCGCCCATTACCGCCACGTCTACCTCGGTGATCACACGCGGCCATTGCGACGTCTCGCCCTGTGCATTAAGCAATGGGTGCTGGCTAACCGGGTAGAGCTCGGCAAAAATACTAACGCTACCGGTTACGAGCGGTACCTCGGGCAACTGTGTGCGGCTTACATCGGCGGCAAGCCAACCCCGATTCAGCAACACTCGTTGATCATTCTCAAGTTCAAATATTTGTACAACCTCAAAACCAATACGACCGTCGCGCTGGCGATTGTCAATCAGCCAAAGGTGTTGATTATCAAACTGACCGCGCGCGATTACTCGCGTATAGGGTTTTAGTGCCGCCAAGCTCGTATCAGCCAGCGCCACCGGCGCGCCAGCTTGCCGCTCGTGTATTTGTTGCAAAATATCACGCTTTTGCTCGGCGCGGGATAACTGCCAAAAACCCAGCGTTAAAAGCAACGGAAAAAACACAACAGTCAAAAAAATAATCGCACGATTAGGCGTAAGAGTAAGACGTGGGGGAGCTGCGGGCGCGGATGTCACAAGGCGTACCTCTACCTCAAGCTTTCAACCATGGCTTTATTACTACACCTGAATCACAACAACATCGACTTCAGTGACTCACATACCCCGGCCGTTTGGGAAAATGCGCTACCTGCGTTACTATTCAGTTCACTGAGCTTACCCGTAGGTTGCTCGAACAATCAATGGTTTTATTATGTGGCTTAAAATAATTATCTTACTGCTGTTTATCGGCGTTGTACTTAGTTTAACGGCTGGCTTAACCTACCTTTTGCGCGATGCCGGTGTGCCTAATAAAAAACGTACGCTCTATGCGCTGGGTATTCGCATTACGCTTGCAAGCTTAATGATGATTTGCGTTGTCTATGGATTTTATTCTGGCATTTTAACGGATACAGCACCTTGGGATCAGCGGCTACGCTGAGCCCAAGGTGCTGATGAATATCAGCCAAACACATACACAACAAAGAACAAGCCGACCCAAACGACATCAACAAAGTGCCAATACCAGCTGGCGGCTTCAAAGCCAAAATTGTCATCTGGCTTAAAGTGACCCTTAATAACCGAGCGCAGCCACATAATAAACAACAACAGCGTACCAATAGTAACGTGGGCACCGTGAAACCCGGTAAGCATAAAAAAGGTGGTGCCATAAATGCCCGATTGCAGCGTTAACCCCAGTTCGTGATAGGCGTGAATATACTCTTCTGCCTGCAGAATCAAAAACACTACACCCAACAACACGGTTACGCCAAGCCAAATATTAAAGCCTTTACGATTGTTGTTTTTAATGGCGCTATGGGCAAAGTGTACCGTGAAGCTGGACGTCAACAGGATAATGGTATTCCACAAAGGCAACCAACCTAGCAAGCCACCCCAGCCGGGAAAACTCATACTATCATCGGGGCCAAGGCGAGTTGCGCCATCGCCGTTGGCAGCCATATCGGGCGTGGTAAGCAATGGCCACTCGGCGGTAAAGCCCGGCCACAACAAACCATTATCAACGCCATCGCCCTCGGCGGCCAACCAAGGCAGCGCCAAAGTACGAATGTAAAACAAGGCGCCGAAAAACGCGGCAAAGAACATAACCTCAGAGAAAATAAACCAACCCATACCCATCACGTACGAGCGCTTGAGCTGAGGGCTGTTCAGGCCTGCCATGTTTTCAGTAATAACAATGCTAAACCAGTTCCACAGAACGGCGGCGAAAACCAGCCCCCCCGCTAAAAAGATATAGGGGCCTTTAGCGCTACCATTGATCCAGTTGGCCGCACCAAATACCGTTAAAAACAAACCAAAGCTCGCCCAAATCGGCAGCTTGCTTTGCTCCGGTACGTAGTAGGTTCCTGCACTCATAGTTGTACTCCCCGCCGAAATTTTATTGTTTTGCGGTTAATGTTAAGGCCCATCGTGGACCATGCTTAACAACTCTTCTTTGCTAAAACGATCTGTCACATCAAATACGGTGTAGCTCAGCGTGATCGTTTTAATATGTTCAGGAAGATCTTGGTCGATAATAAATATCATCGGCAAGATGGCATCCTTTCCTGCTAACAGTGCTTGTTGCTCAAAACAAAAACATTCTGTTTTGTGAAAATAATTAGCCGCTTTGTAGGGCACCAAACTCGGAATCGCCTGCCCTACCATATCGCGCCCGGTGGGGTTTTTTGCCAGATAGTTAATTCTGGTTTGTTCGCCCGGGTGCACCGAGATCTGTTTAATCTCGGGGCCAAACTGCCAGGGCATTCCCTCGTTGTTGGTCGCGACAAACTGCACATTAATAATACGACTGGTATCAACCGCGCTGGCGACCGATTCGTATTTGTCCCCAGTCTTGCCATTTAGGCCGGTAATATCACAAAACGCATCGTACAGTGGCGGCATGACCCAAATAGCAAAAACAAACATGCCACACACTGTTAAACCGAGCTTTAGGCTTAATGTGGTAACCGGGTTTTTAGGCCACGATAACTTCATAGGCGTAAGCTCGGCGTCACCTTGTTACTTAACTTCAGGTGGCTCAGCGAAGGTGTGATATGGCGCCGGCGATGGCACGGTCCACTCCAACCCCTCCGGGTTATCCCACACTTCATCCGAGGCCTTTTTGCCCGACACAATGGTCGATATGACATTGTATAAAAACACCACCTGGGCGGCACCAAACAAAAATGCACCCACCGATGAGATCATATTCCAGTCGGCAAACATCAAGTTGTAATCGGGAATCCGACGCGGCATACCGGCCAAACCCGAGAAGTGCATGGGAAAGAAGGTGACATTGAGGCCGATAAACGCCAGCCAAAAATGTACTTTACCCATGGTCTCGTTGTACATGCGTCCGCTCCACTTAGGCAGCCAGTAGTAAACGCCAGCGGTGATCGAAAAGATCGCCCCAGGCACCAGCACATAGTGGAAGTGAGCCACAACAAAGTAGGTATCGTGGTATTGGAAGTCCGCCGGAGCAATAGCAAGCATCAGGCCCGAGAAACCACCGATGGTAAACAAGATCACAAACGCAATAGAAAACAACATCGGTGTTTCAAAGGTCATAGAGCCTTTGAACATGGTGGCCACCCAATTAAACACCTTAACCCCGGTAGGCACCGAGATCAGCATGGTCGCCCACATAAAGAACAACTCACCGGCGATCGGCATGCCCACGGTAAACATGTGGTGCGCCCAAACCACAAAGCTCAAAATAGCGATCGCGGCGGTGGCGTAGACCATGGAGCTATAGCCAAACAACGGCTTGCGAGCAAAGGTGGGGATGATCGCGCTGACGATACCAAACGCCGGCAAGATCATGATGTACACCTCAGGGTGACCAAAGAACCAGAACACGTGCTGGAACAATACCGGATCACCACCACCGGCGGCATCGAAGAAGCTGGTGCCAAAGTGAATGTCCATCAGCATCATGGTAACCACCCCAGCCAATACCGGCATAACGGCGATCAGCAAGAAAGCGGTGATTAACCAAGTCCAGACAAACAACGGCATTTTCATCAGGGTCATGCCGGGGGCGCGCATATTCAAAATGGTAGCGATGATGTTGATCGCCCCCATAATGGAGCTGGCACCCATAATATGAATGGCAAAGATGAAGAAGGTTACCGAGGGCGGTGCGTAAGTTGTCGATAGCGGCGCGTAGAACGTCCAACCAAAGTTAGGCGCGCCACCTTGCATAAACAAAGTTGACGACAACATAGCGAAGGCGAACGGCAGGATCCAAAAGCTCCAGTTGTTCATCCGCGGTAGCGCCATATCGGGGGCGCCGATCATCAGTGGCACCATCCAGTTAGCCAAACCGACAAACGCCGGCATAACCGCACCAAACACCATCACCAAGCCGTGCATGGTGGTCATTTGGTTAAAAAAGTTGGGCTCGACTATTTGCAAGCCGGGCTGGAATAGCTCGGCGCGAATTACTAGGGCAAACATACCGCCCAAGAAAAACATGGCAAAACTAAACCACAGGTACATGCTGCCAATATCTTTGTGGTTGGTGGTATACAACCAGCGCGTAAAACCTTTAGCGGGGCCGTGAGCCATTGTCTACCTCCTATTTGCCTTGTTTATGGTTATAAATATCAAGCGGTTGAGCCAGATCGCCCATGTTGTTACCCCACGCGCTACGCTCGTAGGTAACCACAGCGGCGATGTCCACTTCGGACAATTGCTCACCAAAGGCTTGCATCGCGGTACCCGCGACACCGTTCACGACCACGTCTATGTGATGGTCTATTGGGCCCACGGCCACTGGGCTGCCCTTAAGCGCCGGGAACACTCCCGGCAAACCTTGCCCCTCGGCTTGGTGACAGGAGGCACAAGAGCGGTTATAGATTTCTTCGCCTTTGCTATAAAGCTCATCAAAGGTGAAGGTTTTTTCGGTTAACTCGGCCAGCGCCGCAGCGGTCGCTTTTTTCTCATCGAGCCAGGCGCGGTAGTCGGCCTGGGTTTTCGCCTCGACCACGATGGGCATAAAGCCGTGATCTTTACCACACAGCTCAGCGCACTGACCACGGTAGGTGCCAGGCTCATCAATAATGGTCCAGGAGTCGTTGATAAACCCGGGAATCGCATCGCGCTTAACAGCAAACGCCGGTACCCACCAGTTGTGAATAACATCGTTGGCGGTTACCAAAAAGCGGATTTTTTTGCCCACTGGCAACACCAGGGGCTCATCCACTTCCAATAAGTAATTAGCGCTTTTTTCGGCGTGACCATCAATTTGGTCGCGAGGCGTGGCGAGGTTACTAAAAAAGCTAACGTCTTCGCCCAAAATTTCATACTTCCAGCGCCACTGATAACCGGTGATCAATACATCGATGTCGGACTTTTCAGTGTCGTAGAGGTTGATCAGTGACTTGGAGGCGGGAATACCCATCAGAATCAGGATAACGAAAGGAATCGCTGTCCAGAGAAGTTCTAGCCAAGTGCTCTCGTGAAAGTTCGCCGGTTTTACGCCGCGGGATTTACGGTGCAAAAACATACTGACAAACATGACGCCAAAAACCACAACGCCAATCCCCACACACCACCAGAACATTTGCATATGCAAACCGTAAACGTCCTGACTAACCGGTGTTACCCCCGGGGTCATATTGAACTTCCACCGCTCAGCTTCTTCTGCCAGGGCACTGTTTGCCGCTAGCAGACACGTGAAACCAAGCATCCAGGCGCTGAGCCTACGTGCTGTTTTCAACATTGCCCATCTTCTCCGTTAGCTGTTTCGTTATGCTTATTGTTGTACGGCCGGCCATCAATGACCTCGGCTTTTTGACCCAGATACGCCTAAGCGATACCACCCTGTCTTTTACATCTCCGATGTAACTTCGCTATTGCAGTTGCAAACCCCAAGCGTACGTCATTTATCGCAAATACTTAACTAACGCGCGCGCAACATCCACCACACATTGATACCGCGAGTGGGATTCGCTCAGTTAGCTTATTTGGGTACCAACGAAAAATTCGGAGGAATACGACTAATAAACTGCGGCAAATCGTCGCAACTGCAGCGTTAATGTGGCCATAGGATGCCAAAAAAGTCAATAAATTTGTCACGAAGATAGCGCTTTTGCGACGCCCTAGGCGGCTGGCGCGGCAACCGGGTATGATTCGCCCATGAAAAAAACAGCCACACACTGCCAGCCTGTCAGCAGGCGTTTGCACGGCATTTGGCCGCTGGTGTGGCCGATTATGCTCAGCAACCTCTGCGTACCATTGCTGGGCGCCGTCGATACCGCCATCCTGGGTCACCTCGACTCACCGCGCTACCTAGGCGCCGTCGCGATCGGGGCCAGCCTGATATCGCTGCTGTACTGGTCATTTGGCTTCTTGCGCATGGGCACCACCAGTTTGGTATCGCGCGCGGTGGGCCGCCGCGACCAAAATGAAGCCAGCCAACTGTGGTTGCGCTCGGCCGTGCTGGCACTGCTGTTAGCCGCAGGCCTGCTAGCCCTTAAACCCTGGTTTATCGAGCTGGGAATGTATTTTATGCAGCCCGAGCCCGGTGTCGCGACATTAGCGGCCAGCTACAGCGCGATACGGGTGCTAAGCGCACCCGCCACACTGCTCAATTACACCCTGATTGGTTGGTTTATCGGCCAGCAGGATACCCGCCGCCCGCTGCTTTTGGTGCTCACGGCCAATGGGGTTAATTTACTTCTTGATCTAGTGCTGATTGTCGGCCTCAAAATGAACAGTGATGGCGCGGCCTGGGCCTCCGTGATCGCCGAGTACAGCGCCCTCGGGATTGGTTTGTACTTACTCGCGGGAAAAATCGACCGCGCTAGCTTGCGCGCGCGCTGGCACCAATGCCTAACCCGCTGGCGAGAATATTTACCTCTGCTGCAAGTGAATCGGCACTTATTTGTCCGCACCGCTTGCCTGCTGGGGGTATTTACCTTTTTTACCGCCCAGGGGGCGCGTATGAGTACCGAAATCGTCGCCGCCAACGCTATTTTATTGCAATTTGTCTTGCTTACCTCACACGCTCTAGACGGATTTGCTCATGCCGCCGAAGCCCTGTGCGGTAAAGCCGTAGGCGCCAATAACCGCGCCGAGTTTATTCGCGTGGTGCAGGGCACCACAGCGCTCGCGCTGATAACGGCCCTCGCCATCAGCCTACTGTTTTGGGCCGGGCAATCGGTTTGGCTGGCGCTATTTACCGAGCTGCCCCAGGTACTGGCACAGGCAAGCGCTCAGTTCGGATGGGTTATCGCCCTACCGCTGCTAACGGTCTGGGCCTACCAACTGGATGGCATTTTTCTTGGCCGCGGTGCCACCCGCGCCATGCAAAATATTATGCTGCTCTGTACAGTGGCCATGTTTATCCCGCTGTGGTGGTTTACCCAACCGCTGGGTAACAGCGGCCTGTGGCTGGCATTTTGCGGTTTTAATCTCGCTCGTAGCCTCGCCATGGGGTTAGTGTTCTGGGGCCAGCAGCGACGGCTGTCATTATAATTTCATTTATTTGTGTATTTTGCCCGTCGGGCAACTTGCAAAGCCCTTGCTTTGTATTACTTTTAAGCAAAGCGATAACGTTTATCGACGGATAACCTCGATGCATTCACCGGCCAATAGCCCCACACAACATCACAATATGCTACTCGAACAGGTTGGCAAAGTGCGGACCCTGATTGACGACCTCTCAGCTTGCACCGATGAGACCGCCGCGTTAATCGCGCGCCTGCAAATTCGCAGCAGCACACTGCACAGTGCTATTGCCCTGCCGTTGGATGCCGCGCCCCTGCTATTGGCCGATTTTGTCGTGCGCTATATCGAGCACGTCCCCGACTTTATCGAGGCTATTCATGCCATTACCAGCGATGCTGGCATCCAGGAGCAAGTGGACCCACTGCTCAAAGTGGCGCTCGACTATTTTCTTCATCCTCCCGAGCTGGTGCGCGGCCACAGTACCCTGCAAGTACTGCTGGCCGAGGCATACCTTGCCCACCGCTTGCTAGAAGAGATTAATGACCGGTTTATTACGCTATGCGGCTCGCCTTTGGCCCCTATGGACACAACTCGTGCCAATATCGTCGCCCATGAGCTAATTGGCGAGCCATTTGCCATCGAGCTCGATCAAGCGGTACTGTTTTCGGCCGACATACTACTAACAGAGCACAATTTTAAGGGCGCGGCCTTCGATCGCTTTTTTGCCCAGCATCGCGAACACGGCTGGTCCGTCGAGTTATCCCGCTGGCCTTGTCTGGCGGCGGATCGTTCGATTTTTTTAAATTTTGACGGGCAAAAATAGCAGGGCTGTCATTAGACAGACCTCCATTTAAGTGCCATATTTATAAGACACACGAGTACCATTGCACGAGGTACCTCACACACACCCGCGGCGATGACAATAATATGGGTGAGAGCGACCATTTTATTCATTTACACAAACGCCTTGTGGCGCTGCGCCACAACAGGGATTTTATTGCCCTAGATAAAGAACACAAACTCATCGAACTGAGTATTCTGTGTAGCAAACTACTGGATGTAGACCGCGTCAGTATTTGGCGTTTTGAAGATAATCATCGCCAACTCACGCTCGAGGTATTGTTTGACCGTCAACACGGGGTGAGCCAACACTCGGCCCAACTGCAACAAACACAGCACGATGCGTATTTTCGTGCGCTATTGGACGAGCGCATCGTTGATGCCATCGATGCCCGCACCGATTTACGCACCACCAGCTTTGCAAACGATTACCTAGTACCGCAACAAATCATCTCAATGCTCGATGCCCCCATTTTTGGCCACGGCAAGCTCTATGGCGTAATTTGCCTTGAGGCGCGCCAGCGCATGGCTTGGACACTATCGGCCACTGCATTTATTTCGGCTATTGCCGATACATTAAGCCTAATCAACACCTACGAGGCCTGGCAGCAAAGCCAGCAAGAGCTTGATTACGTCGCCCACTTTGACGACTTAACAGGGCTATCCAACTGCCGTGCACTGCAAAAGCGTATCGCAACGCTCACGCAAAATAATGACTGCCAGCAAGACCCATTTGCCCTAGTCTGGATTAACATCGATAAGCTCAAACAAATTAATCAAGGCCTTGGGCAGAGCATTGGCGATCAAATTATCATGGCGGTCGCGCGCAAACTGCGACAGACACTGGTGCGTGGTAAAGATAAAATTGCGCGCACCGGTGGCAATGAATTCGCCCTTATTATTCGCAATAGCGGTCAGCGGCAAAACCTAGAGCGCACCACCGAAGAGCTGCTCGATCAACTGCTAAAACCTTTGGCTATCTACGAACATAAAATTCAGGTGACCTTAAGCGCGGGCGTGTGCTTTTACCCCGACGACGGCGCCGATGCCGACACCTTGCTACGCCACGCCGAAACCGCCATGCATCAAGCCAAAGAGCGCGGCCACAACACCGCCCGCTTTTTTAACGCGCAAATATCTCGTGAAGCCCGCGCCCGCTTTACGCTAGAGCGCCAGTTACGCAAGGCGACCGAAAACGGCAGCTTAAGCGTGCTGTATCAGCCCATTGTCGCGGCTGACAGCCGCCGCATTGTCAGTGCCGAAGCGTTAGTGCGCTGGCAACACCCAGAACACGGCTTGCTCAGCCCGGCTGAATTTTTACCGTTAGCCAAAGCGGCCGGCATGATGTACGACATAGACAAAGCTGTTATCAGCCGGGTGTGCGAAGATATTTACACACTAGGCTGTAGCGGCATTCAGTTGGGACAAGTTGCCATTAACCTAGGTGCCGAGCAAGTTTTACACCCCCACCTACCACGCAATATTGCGGCGCTATTAACCCACTTTAATATTGCAGGCCATCAGCTGGAGTTTGAAGTCACCGAAGATGTTATTGCCCACGATTCCGCCGAGCTGCAACACTCCCTGCAAGCGCTTGTGCAACTCGGTCCCGGCTTATCTATCGACGATTTTGGTACCGGTTACTCATCACTGTCGCGCCTTAAACACTTACCTTTTAGCAAATTAAAAATCGATCGCTCATTTATTCAGGATTTACCTGGCGATAAAGACAGTGGCGCCATTGTCCAGTCAATAATTGGTTTGGCGCGGGGGTTAAATATGAAGATTGTCGCGGAAGGCGTCGAGACTGACGCCCAGGCACGCTGGTTGGCCGAGCGCGGTGTCGATTATCTGCAGGGGTTTAAATTTAGCCGGCCCATTAGTCTCGATGAGTTACGCAGTAATTATTTAAGTGCCGCGGTCTCGGCCTGAGGCAGATAGCGCGCTTGAATTTTCTGCCAAAGCGCAACGTTGCGTTGCGCCGAAAACGCCCGGTCCAGGCGCTTTAGCAACTCATCGGTATACTCCCGCCCGGGGTACAGCGCGAGGTAAAACGGCTGCGGTGCAAGACATGTAGCCACACGCAAACTATCGAGGTTACGCTGCTGCCTTTGCGCTTGCCACTGAACCACCAATTGCTCTTCAATAAATACGTCAAAGCGCTCTAACAACAACATATCCCAAAGCCGTGCCGTGCTGTTTACTCCGCGTAACGCCGTTACTTGCGCGTCAGTGGCACTGTCGATATAACGGTTAATCTGCTCTGTATAGCCATAACCCTGGACAACGCCCAATTGCTTTTGGGTCAGCGAATCTACCCCCTGATAGGCCCACTCACTATCGGGTCGAGTGTATAGGCAGTCTTGATACTGCCCCACAGGATGGCGGGGAAACGCGAGTGTTGGCGCCTCATCGACCACGGCAGTCAGTAAACCATCTAGGGCGCCGCGCTCGGCCTCTGCCACCGCGCGGCCCCATGGTAAAAAACTCAATGTCAGGTCAATCTGCTCGCGCGCCAAAATCTCGGTGACATACTCAGCCACAATACCCGGCTGGCCGGCGTGCTCGGCACACGAGTACGGGCACCAGTCGGTCGCGGCTAAATGCAATGTATCCGGCAGTTGCGTCTGTGCAGCGCAGCTAAACGTTACGCTCAGCAACAACGCCCCTAAGCCTTGAGCTTTATGTCGGGCTCGCCACGTCATTTAACGCGAGCGATCTGTCGGGAAGGGCATAATTTTAACCACTTGCTCATCGCTGCTGTCGGCCTCGGCTTCACTGACACGGGTATCGAGTTCACGGGCCTGCGGAGCAAAGTGCATCTCATCAAGAAAACCACACTCAACACACTCGCGAAAATCCCGCTCGTCACGAGAATAAACCACAATAGCATCACCCGCCTCGCAGCGTGGGCAAACCGCCCCGGCCAGAAACCGCTTAACAGTGCTGTAATTACTCACGAGGCGCGCTCCAACAGGCCACCGTGACGCAATAGTGCCTCAATACTCGGCTCACGGCCGCGAAAGCTAACAAATAAATGCATTGGCTCGCGCGAGCCGCCGCGCTGCAAAATCTCTTGTAAAAAGCGCTTGCCGGTTGTTTGATTAAAAATCCCCTCCTCCTCAAACGCCGAAAAAGCATCGGCCGATAAGACCTCGGCCCACTTGTAACTATAGTAGCCCGCCGCATAACCACCGGCAAAAATATGACTAAAGCTGTTTTCAAAGTGGTTATAGGCGGGCGGTGTAATAACCGCAACTTGCTGGCGCACCTCGTCCAATAACACGGCGGCGGCGACTGGGTTTTCTGGGTTGTATTCGGCGTGCAATCGAAAATCAAACAATGAAAACTCCAGCTGCCGCATCATCTGCATACCAGACTGAAAGTTCTTAGCCGCCAACATTTTATCTAATAGCGCTTTCGGCAATGGTTCGCCGGTTTCATAGTGGCACGAGATCATACCGATGACCTCTTCTTGCCAACACCAGTTTTCTAAAAACTGGCTGGGCAGCTCGACGGCGTCCCACGCCACGCCGTTAATACCACTGACGGCGGCAATATCGATGGTCGTCAACATGTGATGCAAACCGTGGCCAAACTCGTGAAATAAAGTGGTGACTTCATCGTGAGTCAATAGCGACGGCGTATCGCCAACCGGCGGGGTAAAATTACACGTTAAAAACGCCACTGGCTGCTGATAGCTGCCATCGGCCAACTTACGACGCACCCGGCAATCGGCCATCCAGGCACCGCCGCGTTTGTGTTCGCGGGCGAAAATATCCAGGTAAAAGCTGGCGATTTGCTCGCCATCTTTAAAGATGTGATAAAAGCGCACATCTGGGTGCCAGCTGTCAAAACTGGCCACCGGTAAAATATTAATATCAAACAGCCGAGCGACCACATCAAACATACCGCTAATGACTTTTTCGGCAGGAAAATACGGCCGCAACTGCTCTTGCGAAATCGCGTACTGATGCTGACGCAGCTGCTCGCCATAGTAAGTCACATCCCATGCCTGCAGGTCATCACAACCTTGCTCGCGGGCAAAGGTCGCTAACTCAGCGTAATCGGCCTCTGCCCGGGGGCGGGATTTTTCGCCAAGCTCACGCAAAAACTCCAACACTTGCTCAGGGCTTGAGGCCATTTTGCTTGCCAGTGAGCGCTCGGCAAAGTTATCAAAACCCAACAAGCGCGATTGCTCGTGACGCAGTGCGAGGGTCTCGGCAATAATGCCTGTATTGTCCCACTCGGCGGCGCTGCTGCCATCGGCTTTTACCCCGTCAGCGGACGCGCGCGTGACAAACGCGCGATACATTTTCTCACGCAAAGTGCGGTCGTCCGCATACATCATTACCGCTAAAAATGAGGGAAAATCTAAGGTCACCACATAGCCGCCAAGCGGCTCGCCATTATCGTGCTTTTTCAGCTCACCGGCTTGTTTGGCTTGCGCCAGGGCTGACTCGGGCAGCCCGGCCAAAGCCTCGGCATTGTCAAAGTGTAGGTACCAAGCGCCCGTCGCATCGAGCACATTATTAGAAAAGGAGGTCGACAACTCGGACAAGCGCTGTGCAATCACCCCGTAGCGGGCTTTATCGTCGCCCTCAAGGCTAACCCCACCGAGCCGGAAGTCTCGCAGTGCGTTGTCAATTACGGTTTGCTGGGTGCTCGTCAATTGCTTGTATTCATCGCCATCGGCCAAGGCTTGATAGGCCTGGTACAGCTCGCGGTTTTGTGACACCTCGGTGCTGTACTCGGTCAGCAGCGCAATGCTGGCGGTGTAGGCATCGCGCAGCTCCGGGGTATTAGCCACTGCATTCAAATGGCTCACTGGTGCAAACGCCTGCTCCAGCCGGTCATCCTCGGCTTCAAGCGGCGCGACTAACGTATCCCAAGTCGGGGTTTCCAGGCCTGCCAGCAAAGCCTGCAAGTGGGCTCGCCCCTCTTCGATTAAGGTCTGTACTGCAGGCACCACATGCTCGGGCTCAATCTCGGCAAAAGGCGGCAAGGTGCTGGAGCGCAGTAAAGGATTATCGCTGGCTTGACTCATTTATCCTCCGGGTCGGATCAGTTTTTGTCTCGGCATAAGAATCGGTATGATACACCCAATCGGCCCGTCATTCGCGGCGGGCGGGGCTCTTATGCGGGATTCATTATGGCCAATAAACATTCGGGCGGCACTCATATTCGCCGCTACCTTCATCATACGCCGACTTTTGACGCAACGGTTTACATCGACCCCTGTGCCTTAGTAATTGGCGACGTGAGCCTAGGAGCCGACACCTCTGTGTGGCCCTTCGCGGTTATCCGCGGCGATATGCATCGTATATCTATAGGCGAACGCAGCAGTATTCAAGACGGCTCGGTGCTACACATTACCCACGCCGGACCTTTTAACACCGAGGGCTTTCCTCTGACCATCGGTGATGACGTCACCGTGGGCCACAATGTCTGCCTGCACGGCTGCACCATTGGCAACCGGGTGTTAGTGGGCATTGGCTCCACTGTGCTCGATGGCGCTGTGGTGGAGGACGAAGTGGTGATCGGGGCGGGAACACTGGTACCGCCGGGCAAACGGCTCGAATCCGGGTTTTTATATATGGGCTCGCCGTGCAAGCAAATACGCCCGTTAAAAGATAAAGAACGAGAGTTTTTTCGCTACTCGGCGGGCAACTATGTCGCGCTTAAAAATCACTACTTAGACAACACTCCCTCTGCTGCTGCCGATAAAGGGGAGAGCCATGACTGAGCTAGCCATCGCCGATCGCGACACACCTTGGCCGGTTACCCGCATTATTTGCATCGGTCGCAACTATCGCGAGCACGCTCGCGAAATGGGCCACAACCCTGAGCGCGCGACACCGTTTTTCTTTTTTAAACCGGCCACGGCCCTGTTAGCCCACGGCGAGGTATTTACCTGCCCGTGGTTTAGCAAAGAGGTTCACCACGAGTTAGAGCTGGTGATCGCTATCGATCAAACACTGCAAGGCGCCAACGAACAACAGGCGCGCGAGGCGGTGAGCGGTTTTGCCGTGGGGCTGGATATGACTTGCCGCGATATTCAGCGCGAGGCAAAAGCCGAGGGACGACCGTGGGAGCTGGCCAAAGGCTTTGACGGCTCGGCGCCTTGCTCAGCCTTGCAGCTGGGCCGCTACCGCAATTTAGAGGCGACCGACCGCCTCACCCTAACGCGCAACGGGACTATCGTACAACAGGGCATCTGGCGCGACATGATTTGGTCCGTGCCCGAGTTAATCTCTGAGCTCTCGCGCTACATCACACTCGCACCGGGCGACCTGCTGTTTACCGGCACACCGGCCGGCGTGGGGCCGGTACAACCCGGTGATCAGCTAGTGGCCACACTGGATGATTTTTGCGAACTCTCAGTGACCGTGGCAGAGCAGTTGAGCGCGTAAAAACTGATACTTAAAAACCGGGAAGCTCAGGTAAATAGTTTTGGGCAAATATATCGGGCGATAGTGGGCGATCAAACAAATAGCCTTGAATCAGTATGCCGTCGTATTGGCTCAGCCACTGCGCCTGAGCATCCGTCTCGACGCCTTCGGCAACAATAATCAGATTCATATTTTGCGCAATAGCGATAATTGAGGCCACCATCGCCGCATCTTGCGGATCGATGGTGATATCGTCAATAAAGGATTTATCGATTTTGATTTTATTAACCGGCAAACGTTTAAGATAACTCAGCGAACTATAACCGGTACCAAAATCATCCAAAGCAAACGTAATACCTTCGTTTTGCAGCTTGCGCATTTTATCGACGACTTCATCGAGGTTGTGCAGCGCGGCACCTTCGGTAATTTCAAACTCCAGGCAGCTGCCCGGCAATTTATATTTACGCAGTACCGACAAACATTTACCGACAAAGTCGGCATCATAAAGTTGCCGCTCGCTGATATTCACCGCCACCCTAAGCTCCACGGGGAAGCGGCCGGCTTCTTTGTGATAACGGATAAACTGACACACATCATCCAACAGCTGCAAACCCACCGGATTGATCATATCGGAGTTTTCTAAAAAGCTAATAAACTCCGCCGGCTGTACCTGGCCGCGCAACGGGTGCTCCCAGCGAATCAGGGCCTCTGCCCCCACCAGAGAGCGGGTGTGTAAATCGATCAGTGGTTGCAAGTAAAATATAAATTGATGATCTTGAAATGACGATCGGATATCCGACTCTAACTGCAGCAGGCGATTTACCTCTTCGGCCATTTGCGGCTCAAACACCTGGCAGTTATTAACAGCGCTGCGCTTGGCTTCATTTAGTGCGGTATCGGCCTGAGATAATAACAACTCGACCGACACACCATCGAGTGGATAAAGCGCAATGCCAACAGTGGCATTCACCGAAAAATCTTGATTACCCAGAGTAACCGGCTGGCTGATGGTTTCTAAAAACCGGCTAGCGACATATTCCGCTCGCGCTCGCGTCTCTTCAAGGTCGTCGGAGATATCGGGCATACTTAGAATAAATTCATCGCCACCAAGTCGCGCGAGTGTTTCCGGCTCATGTACGCGCATCGCCATACGCTGAGACAAATGCAGCAGCAGCTCATCACCCAGAGAGTGACCCATCGTATCGTTAATGCGCTTAAAATCATTTAAATCAATCAATAATACCGCGCCGTAGCGATTGCCTGCTTTGCATTTGTGTAGGTCTTCTTGCAGTTGCTCTAAGATTTTGTTGCGATTTGCCAGCCCGGTTAACGTATCGCGATACGCGAGGTATTCGACGCGCTGCTCAGCCTCGACCAGTTCCGTGATATCGGCCAGCACCACAATGACATAAATAATATGATCGGAAACAAACGGCACCAATGACATTTGCATGGTGTGGCTTTCGTTGCGTATTCCCGAGAAATGTTGCTGCCGATTAAACAGCGGCGACTGTTTGCGACACACACGCACAATGAGAGACTTTAACTGACCGGACTCTTTGATTCCCATTTTGGTCAGCATGGCAAAGTAATTGTTTGTTGTATTATCGCTAAAGTAACGCTTAAAGGCTTGGTTATAAAACAGCAATTCACCATCGCCATTAACCGCAAACACCTGGTTGGGGCTGGCATCTAAAATCAAACTTAACTGCTGCTTTTGGTGCTGTAACTCGATATGTTTTTGGTTAAAGTTTTTCAGCAATCGATTGGCTGAATTAACAATATAACCGAGCTCGTCTTGCTCGTGCTGGCGCAAATGGGGAATAGCATTGACAGGGACTTTACTGTGGTCGAGTGCGGCAAAGCGCGATGCCAAATTCACCAGCGGCCGGGTTAACAAGAAGTGATAAACCAACACCAACACCAGAGCAATGCCGATATTGCGCGCGGTGCCGGTAAGTAACACTCGCCAGGCTCGCTGATAAAACGGGCTTAAGGCTCTATCTTTATTCAGCTCTAAGCGCAGAGTGCCCGTTGGCGCATCGGGGCTGGACTGCAACATATACTCAAACGCTTCCGACTCACCCACCAACAGCTTTGTTAGCCACAGGGTTTGGCTGACCTTAACCGGCTGGCGATACTCCGCCATCAGCTGATCCTGATCGTCAAAAATCGCAATATGATTAAGAAACCGATATTCGCTAAGGCCGTCCACCACCTGCTCGGCGAGGCGTTCATCCAGTAAAAATACCGCCCGTTGCGCCGCTGAGCGACTTACCCGGCTGATCTCCTCAACACCTTCACGAATTTCTTGGTAATGACTGCGAAAATCGAGATAAACCTGCAAGCTTGCCACTAATACGCCTAGCACCACGACCACAACAAAACTGGTGCGCGCCAACTTATAAGACAGACGTTGAAATAGGTCGATGGTCATAGATCGTATTGTTTTGTTTTTATCAAAGCGACAATCCTTGTCCCACGCCCGACAATCGGGCCCAAAACAATGACAGAGTCCGGGTTATGACACAAGAGATATGTCGTCAAGGCGACAGGTTTGGCCGGTAAAAGTCGCAAGCTCTGCCCTGCCCCAAGCCGCGATAGACAAACAGGTTGCCGGCGCGCGGCTCAGCCCCACGCTGGGCCTCCGTCATTCCCTCCCAGGCGCTGGTTACGTATAAATCGCGGTAATCAGGCCCGCCAAACGCCACGCACGTCGGTTGCGATACCGGCAGCTCAAGCGTTTGCAGCCGATCGCCTTGGGGGCTGTAACACACGACCTGGCCCGCCCCCCAGTGAGCGCTCCAAAGGTTGCCCGCGGCATCCGTACAAGCGCCATCTGGGTAAGCACCTTCGGGGGTTTGGGTAAACAGTCGCGGATTGCGCAAATCACCATCGGCCGAAAAGTCATAGGCTGTGATACGCCGAGTGGGCGAGTCGGCGTGATAGGCCGTGCGGCCATCGGGGCTCCAACACAAACCGTTTGATATACGCAGACCGGTCAGCGCCGTGCGGCAACCATCGCGGTAACTATACAGCGCCGAGCTGGGTGTCTGCGGTTGCTGCTCGTTCATCGTACCGCCCCAAAAGCGGCCTGCCGGATCGACCCGCCCATCGTTAAAACGCTGTCCCGGCAGCCCGAGCTCGGGTCTCGCCAGCCAGCCGACACGCCCCTGCGCGGGCCAGTAATCGGCAATGCCCGAGGCAAAGCTAACAATCAAACGGTTGGGGTCTGAGGTAAAGCCAAATGCGCTCAAGCGCTCCGGCGGGGTAAATTCGCGCAGGCTATTGCGCTCAGGGGTATAGCAGTAAAGCCTGCAGCCTAAGATATCCGTCCACCAGATGCTTTGCTGCCCCGGATGCCAAAGCACCCCCTCGCCCAGCTCGCAGCCAACGTGCAGCTCGTCAACAAGGCGCATAGCGTGCCGCCCTAGAGGTTAACCCCTGCGCTGGGGACATAATCGGGTAAGTCGTTGATGGCCTCGCCGTATGTAGCATCGCTGATTGACGTTACAGGCGGCCGCCGTCGACGACAAACTGCTGCCCGGTAATCATAGAGGCATCGTCTGAGGCTAAAAACAACGCCATATTGGCGACGTCCGCCGGCTTTAAGCGGCGTTGCAAGCGAACGTTTTCCATCCACTTTGCCTCCACCTCGGGGGTGAGCCATTTTTCCAGTTGTTTATCGGTCACCACCCAGCCCGGCACCAACGCATTAACGCGGATATTATCGCGGGCAAAATCTGACGCCAGCGCGCGCGTTAACCCCAGCAGCCCGGCTTTGGCCGTTACATAACTGGGCATCTCGGCGGGGCCATAAAGTGCGTTAATAGAGCTGAAGTTAATAATCGAGCCACCGCCCGTCTCGGCCATTGCGGGGGCAATCGCGCGCGTGGTAAAAAACGCAGCATCCAGGTTAACAGCCAGTGAGCTATGCCAACTGGCGTCTTCCAGCGAGCGAGGATCACAGCGTTTGTCATTGGCGACATTGTTGATCAGCACATTAAAGCTGCCGAGCTGCTGGCTCAGCTCGGCGATGCTGGCGCGCAGCGCCGCAACATCGGTGACATCGCAAGCGATAAAACTCAAAGCGTCAGCGTAAGTGGCCGCTAGCTCATCGCACAGCTTAGCGCCCTCATCGGCGGCAATATCCACAAACCCCACCTTAGCGCCCTGATACAAGAACGCCTCAACCATACAGGCGCCAATGCCTGTGGCCCCGCCGGTAATAAATACCCGCTTACCGTGCAGGCTGGGATAGAGCGTTCGCTCAGTGGGTTGTGTCATGGTCTACCTCGAACACCTTGTGCGGATTTATCCGAAACGGTGCAAAGTATATCGTTTTGCGCCCCAAAATGCTGCGTCTGCGCGATTGAACTCACGGTCGGTACCTCTGTGCAAACAGCCGGCCGCTGCTCGCAGCGCAGCATCAACCCAGCGATGGCAATTGGCCATCGGTGCTCGTGCGCGCCCCGATGGATGCCTGAATCAGCTCTAACGCCTCGCCCAACAAGGCGCTCATATGCGCCTGAGCCGCCGGCGCGTCACCGCGGTCAATGGCATCGTAAACCCGCTTATGGTCATCATAGCTGCCCGCTTTGACGCCTTTAATTTGGTTGGTACAGGCAATACTGACACGTAAAGCCGCTTGAATAAAACTTCTGAGTTGAATGTAAAAACGATTGTTACTGGCCATTAAAATGGCCGTGTGAAAGGCGATGTCGGCCTCTAGCGGATCGTCTTCACCAATGTCAGCGAGCTTTAAGCGAGCCAACGCCTCTTCGATACCCGCAATCGCCTCGCGGTTTTGGCGGCGGGCCGCCAACGCCGAGGCCTCGGGCTCTATACCGCTGCGCAATTCGGTAAACTCGAGCAACAAACCCAGCGAGGGCCGGCCACTCAAGGTCCAGCTCAAGACGTCGGTATCAAAAATATTCCACTGGGTGGACGGCAACACGCGAATCCCCTGACGCGGGCGCGACGAGATTAGCCCCTTAGCCGTCAGCATCTTCACCGCCTCGCGGATCACGCTGCGGCTAATGTCGTACTGGGTGCACATTTCAGCCTCGGTCGGGAATGCATCCCCAACCCGATACTTACCTTGCACGATCGCAGTACCCAGCTCATAAGCCACTTGATGCGTCAGGTTGCGGTTGCCATCAAAATTATTCATAGACCATCCACGTTGTTATTATCACGGCTGACAACAAACGTCGCCAACCCGCGCCAATGTTACCGCAGTCATGGGTAAAAAGCTGCTGCCTTTTGGCTGCCAGAGCAATAGTGATTACTCACTTCCCTGTACGGTCGCGACCAGCTGACGCGCACCGGCGCGGTTGCGGTGCTCACACAGATAAATCCCCTGCCACACCCCCAGATTCAAGCGGCCATCGCTAATCGGCACGCTGACACTCACCCCTAAAATACTGCTTTTAATGTGCGCCGGCATATCATCATCACCTTCATAGTCGTGGCGATAATAGGGCGCGCGCTCGGGTACAAACTCATTAAAGTGGCTTTCAAGGTCAATGCGCACCGTCGGGTCGGCGTTTTCATTAATGCTTAGGCTGGCCGAGGTATGCTGAATAAACAGGTGCAGCAAACCGCACTTTAACTGGCTAATATCCGGCAACTGGCGCTCGACCTCGTCGGTGATCAAATGAAACCCTCGTGCGCGCGGGGTAAGACTAAATTTAGTTTGTTGCCACATAACGTTAATCCCGCCTTGTGTGCTGTTTGGTGTTGATGAAAATTTTATGCGATTCGCGCTTGAATTTTACCGTTTTCAGGCGCATGTTTAACAAGAGGCCGACGAAAATGTCTCGCCTCCATCAAGTAGTACTTTTTAGTGGTACTTTTCTTAATGGTACAAGGAATCCAGTGTATGCAAATCCAACTTTCCGGTCACCATGTCGATATCACCGACGCTATTCGTGAAGCAGTAAACACCAAGTTTGGTAAAGTTAACTCGCATTTCCCCCAGCTAGAATCGCTCTCTGTGACCTTAACGGTCGAGCGCGCCTCCCAAAGTGTCGAGGCCACCACCCAGTATTTAGGCGCGGCGGTTGCGGTACAAGCCGCCAACCACGATATGTACGCCGCCATCGCTCAAGCCGCCAAAAAGCTTGAGGCCGCCCTCGCCCACCGCAAGGGCTCGGTTAAATCTAACCGTCACGAAAAACCGCAACTAACGGAAGAAGAGCCTGTCGATCAAGCCTCTTAATGTGACCACCGCCACAGCACCCAGCTGTGGCGGCGAAGCTCCCGCCAAAAGCAAAGCTGTTACAAAAGTTTCATAGAAACGTCATCAAAGCTGATATTTAACGTCATTTTTCCTCTCTAACGTGTTGGCACTTCAACCGTGCTAATAACTATTGATCGAGGAGAACACAATGACGTTTCGGCTAAACGGTAAAGGAAAACTCGCGCTGGCGATGCTTAGCGTAATGGCTTTGGCCGCTTGTGACGGCGACGATGGCAGTGATGGTGCCGCCGGCGCACAAGGTCCGGCCGGCCCACAAGGCCCAGAGGGCCCCGCCGGTGCTGATGGCTCAGACGGAAGCAATGGCAGCAATGGCGGCGGTAACGCCAGTCTGATGACCCCCGGCCTAACCCGTCTAGCAACCGTGCCCGCTGGCGCCGAAGTCACCGGTGCTTTTGCCACCGAAGACGGCGATCTGTTTTTTAACGTACAACACCCAGACAGCGCCAACAGCGCGACCGACAGTGACGGCAAAAGCTTTAACCATGGCACCGTAGGCGTACTAGCTGGCGTTAATATCAATCAGCTGCCGAAACACTTAGTTTCGGTCGGTGTGCCCGATACCGAGCAAGAGCGTCAGACCGTTCAGGTGGCCTACGGCGAATACCAAGTAATCGCGCAAACCATGGACACCTTTGGCGGCGCCATGCCAGAGGGCTTAGGCACCGTTTTAGCCACCGATAAGTCAACCGTAGTCGCCTCTATCGACGACCCCGACTTTAACGGCTTTGTGCCCACCGGCGAAAACCAAGGCTATTTGTTTACCAACTGGGAATCGATCCCCGGCGGCATGAGCCGCTTAAAGCTCAACAAAAACGCCAGCAGCGGCTACTGGTCAGTGGACAGCAACGACGTACAGATGCTGGATTTTGGCATTTACGGCACCATCGCTAACTGTTTTGGCTCGGTTTCACCCTGGGGTACACCGCTCACCTCCGAGGAGTGGGGCAACCAAGGCGACAGCACCGAAGAGTGGAACGACCCTTCCCTGCAAACCAGCCGCGACGCGCTGGCCATGTACATCGACCCTACTGCCACCGATGCCGATGGCGCCTCAAGCTTCCCCAATACGTATCGCTATCACTACATCGTGGAAATTACCGAGCCCACCAGTGCTGAGCCCAAGCCTGTTAAGCATTACACCTTGGGTCGTTTTGAACACGAAAACTCCATCGTGATGCCCGATCAAAAAACCGTGTATCTGTCACAAGATGACACCAACGGTGTGTTGTTTAAATTTGTTGCCGACACGGCTGCGGATCTCTCCTCGGGCACGTTATACGGCGCCAAGCTCACCCAAGACTCCGGCAGCTTTGAGCCGCTCACCACAGGCTTTGACGTGCAGTGGGTGGAGCTGGCTCACGGCGACAACGCCACCATCGACGGCTGGATTGCCGACTTTGACGGCATCACCACCGCCGATTTTGTGGAAGGCCAAAGTAACTACCTAACCGACGCCGATGCCGAGGCCTGGGCCGCCGGGGATGCCAACTTCCCAAGCGTTGCCAACGGCGGCGGCAGCACCACCGCCGGCATGGCGATGGACGATCGCATCGCGTTTTTAGAGTCGCGCAAAGCCGCTCGCGCCAAAGGCGCCACCGCCGAGTGGCGCAAGTTTGAAGGTATCTACACTAACCAAAAGCGCGCGCAAGAAGCCGTTGAAGGTACCGACTTAGTAGCCGGTGAAGACGTATCGCAAGCCTACGTTTACTTTGCCATTGCCGATATGGACAACGGCATGATTGACGGCGAAGGCGATATTCAACTGTCAGCTCGCGTAAAAGATTGCGGCGGTGTATATCGCATGCCTCTTCTTAGCGGTGCCGACGCTTACAGTACCAACCGTATCGAACCGGTTGTTATGGGCTCTACCTACCGCTCTACTCTGGATGGTGCCCTGCGCTGCGACGTCAACGCCTTATCACAACCTGACAACGTCATTGTCTTGGACGACGGCCGCCTGATTATCGGTGAAGACGGTTTCCAAGAAAACAACACCTTGTGGATGTACGACCCAAGCGTTAATGATTAATGACATAACTAATAATACGTAACTGTTTCAGGAGCCGCACTGCGGCTCCTTTTTTCGTTTAGACGACCCCCACAGGCAACACCATGAACCACAACCGATTACGCAACAGCTTACTCTTTATCGCCGCGATTATACTCAGCGGCTGCGATCAGTCGCCACAAAACTTAACCGAAATAGCCAGTGCCGACCCCGTGCATGCACCGCAAGATTATATAACCCACAACGAAACCTATAATCCCGAAGCGGTTATTCCACCCCAGTGCTACACCAAAACCGAAGGCAAAAATAACCCCTGTTACATTTGCCACCAAAGCTACACCGGCGATCGTGCGCGCCCCAACATGATGAACGATGGATTTTTGCAGGGCAGCTACGACTTCTCCGACATCGGTAACACCAACCGCTGGAGCAATTTATTTAAAAACCGCAGCGCTGAGATCGACAACATCGATGACGACTTTATGCGCAATTATATCAACCAAGATAACTATTCGGCATTAGCCGCGTGGTTTCAATCCGATGCATGGCGTGGCCGCGCTCCCGTTATTGCCAATCTTGCCGATGGCGCCGGCGCTTTTGACCAAGACGGTTTGGCACTCGACGGCAGCCGCTGGGTAGCGTTTAATTACAAACCCGTACCCAGCACTTTCTGGCCCACCAACGGCTCCACCGATGACGTTATGATTCGGCTGCCCGACGCCTTTAGTGAAATCGACGGCCAATACTCACGCGACCTTTACTTTGCCAATTTAAGCCTACTCGAAATGGCCATCGTCGATAAATCCAGTTTACCCAGCATCGCCCTTGACGAAGCCGCAAGCGGTATCGACTTTAACGGCGACGGCCAGCTCGACTCGGACGTTACCAGCGTAAATCGTACTACGCGTTACTTTGGCGATGCGAAAAAGTTTCCCGTTACCCATATGCTCTACCCCCAAGGCACCGAGTTTCTACACACCGTCCGCTACGTAGGTATTAAAGAAGATGGCAGCATCACCAACGCCCGTCGCATGAAAGAAGTGCGCTACATGCGCAAAGACACCTTTATGCCCAAAGAGCGATTAACCAACAGCTACTATCGCGAAGCCAAAGAAAAGCACTTTGGCAATTTACCGGCGGTGGTTAATCACGATGATCGCGGTATGAGCAATGGCATGGGCTGGTTGCTGTGGGGCTTTATCGAAAACGCCGACGGCGAAATGCGCAAACAAAATGATCAGGAGCAATTCTTTTGCATGGGCTGCCACAAAACCATCGGCACCACCATCGATCAAACCTTCGCCTTTGCCCGCAAAAAACCGGGCGCCATCGGCTGGGGTTATATCGATTTAAAATCCCTTACCGATGCACCTAACATAGGCGAAACCCAAGGCGAGTATTTAACCTACCTAGAGCGCGTAGGCGGCGGCGATGAATTCCGCCAAAACGCCGAAATGTTAGAGCGCTGGTTTGACAGCAAAGGAATGGTTAAGCGCGAAAAAGTCGCCGCACAAGAAACTCTGTACGACTTAATTACCCCATCGCCCGAGCGAGCTTTAGATTTAAACAAAGCCTATTACCGTATCGTCCAAGAGCAAAGCTTTTTGTTCGGTCGCGACGCGGTGCTAACTCCAGCAGACAACGTCTATCAAACGATTGATACCGCAATAGAACCGCTGGATAGTGAGCACCGCTATAGCTGGGATATAAGGCTGGATTGGGAGTAAAAAGTAAAATTTATGGAGGCTCGTAAGTAGCCTCCATAAATTTAGAGCACAGAACGAGCAGAAGTGCTTTACTAATTCTTAAGGCTGCTAATAAACGCCTCTGATTCAGCAATGGATTTTTCCATTTCTTTGATCAGCTGAGCGACTTCCGTATTTATATTACTCAGCTCACCTTGTAGCGAGTCAATGGCTCGCGCATTCAGATTATGCTTCAGAAACAAAACTTGATCCTGAAAAACTTGTAATACCGGCTCCATGCGCGCCTCTGCGCTACGCATGGCTTTAATGAGTTTTTGGTATTGTTTTTTGGTCTGGCTTAATTTGGCTTCACTTTGTCGTTTAAGGTTGGCATTGCTGTAGAGTTCAATTTCATCCTCCCACTCATCGAATAAAGCATCTGATACATCCTCGACCGAATTAATTCGCTCGGACACCAACTCAGCGGCGGCTTTACTGTCTTCATATTCTCCGTTAAGTTTGTCGTAGCGCTCCACTAGGTCCTGATCTTGAATCTTGATGATCGATTGGTATTGCTCTAAAGCGGATTCGAATTGCTCTTTGGCATCGGTTTGTGCCTCTTGAGCCGACTCCACTCGATCAATCATGATATCTCGCTTGTGAAAACCCGCCTTCTCCATCGCGCCGTAATACATCGACTGACAACCCGCCAGAACAACGACCAAACAAGAACTGAGAAACCAACGACTGATTGACATACATTTTTACCTTTAACTGAATTGGTTAGAAAGCCCCGTTCCAACGCCGCACAAATGATGTCTGCGTTGCCGAGTAGTTCTCATACGAGAACAATTGCTAATAGTAAGAAAGTGGGTATCCCGTGGAAGAAGACCAGAGAAGTGCCTATTTAGGCATAACATTTTAACAGGCTCCCCAAAGAGATTCCGAGAATAGAGAGCCTGTCCTGTGTTTAATTTGAATTTTAACTGAAATTACCCTGAGGCTCCCGCCAAGTCAAACCTTCGAAGAATTTTGCTAGATTTTCAACAAAAATAATCCTTTCAGGTTCTCGCGATAGATGAAAAAAACTAAGCCAACTATTCGCGCCACTCGTCGATTTCGGACTTTTATCTCACTGTTAACAAACAAAATTGACAACGTTGTCCTTCGGGCCTATGGTTTAGCCAGCACTCGCCCAATGAGTGCCGCGCGTAGTCCACCTGACAATAACTAAACTCGCGCGACCGTTAACCCATAACGGCTATACATGACGATAACGGTAAACCTAGCTGAAAAGAGTCAGCGCACAATCCTTTGTTTAGGCGCCTGCCCGCCGCCCTTAAACTGCTGTTGGGAAACGCGTAGTAGCTGTGTGGTGAAGCCCCGCTGAGGTAGAGCGGTATTACAACTAACCCCATGCACAGAAAGGATTTCATTATGAAATTTATAAAAAATATAGCGGTGTGTGTTTTTGCACTGCTGGGCGCGCAGCAAGCGTTTGCCTACAATTGCTCGGGCACAGCGCAGTACTCGGACGGCAGCTCGTACAGTAACGGCGCTATTGTCAAAAACAACAACAGTGCTTACCAGTGTACGGTCGGTGGCTGGTGTTCTGTTGGTGGGCCCTATGCGCCAGGTGATGGCTGGGCCTGGAGCAACGCCTGGAATAGTTTAGGCGCCTGCAACGGCACCGGCGGCGGAAACTCTTCCAGCTCCAGCAGTTCATCTGTTAGCTCGTCCAGTTCGTCGTCAAACAACAATGGTTCGAACAATGGTTCGTGCCCGCAATGGTCATCGTCGGCTGTTTATTACACGGGTGATGTGGTGGTGTACGGCGGCTCTTATTATATCGCCGAGCACGATAATCCCGGTTACGATCCGACCATCAGCACCTGGTTCTGGGATCCAACATCGTCTTGTCCCGGAGGCAATGGCGGCGGCAGCTCTTCATCGACACCGAGCGGCAATGGGTTTTCAGCGATTGTCAGCGAAGCGCAATTTAATCAGATGTTCCCTAACCGCAATACGTTTTATACCTATGCAGGTTTGGTGAATGCGGCGGCTACTTTTCCGGCCTTTAGCACCAGAGGTAACCTCACCACGCAAAAACGTGAAGCGGCAGCGGCGCTGGCTAACTTCTCGCATGAAACCAGTGGATTGTATTACATCAATGAGATTGCCCAAGGCACTTACTGCTCGGGCACCGCTACCGCCTGTGGCGTTTGCGCGGCGGGCAAAAAGTATTACGGTCGCGGCCCGATTCAGTTAAGTTGGAACTACAACTACTGTACCGCAGGTCAGGCACTGGGGCTGGATTTGTGGTCTAACCCCGATCAAGTCGCGCAGAACCCAACAACCGCGTGGCGCACGGCACTATGGTTTTGGATGACGCAAAGCGGTGCGGGTTACCGTCCGGCGCACGACTCAATGGTTAACGGTAATGGTTTTGGTGAGACCATTCGGACGATTAACGGATCGTTGGAGTGTAACGGCGGCAACCCGGGGCAGGTGCAAAGTCGCATTAATACCTACCTCGACTTCACCCAGATATTGGGTACGACGCCCGGCAATAACTTAGACTGTTAAACCTTAAAGCCACCCGCCGCTTGCGCGGGTGGCGCTTAACCGGTGCAAAGTTTTATTTACTCTTCCCTTCACTCATTTTACGTCGCAGCTGGGTAATGACGGGTACGACCTCCGGCCGGATATGGCGCCACGCGTAAAACGACTCGGCCGCTTGTCCCACTAACATACCTAAGCCATCGGCCACTTTCGTCGCGCCGTGCTCAGTGGCCCAGCGCATAAAAATGGTTGGTTCAGCGGCGTACATCATGTCGTAACACGCCGCGTCTGGGCCCAGTAAATGTTCGGGTAGCGGTGGTAGCGCGCCGTGCAAACTGGCAGAGGTACCGTTAATGACAATATCAAATTGTTTACCGGTTAAATCCTCTAAGCTCACGCCGCTTACCGTACCCAGGTCGTGAAAGTCTCGCGCAAGATCCTCTGCCTTGCTGGCGGTGCGATTGGCAATGCACAACTCAGAGGGGTTTTGCCCTAATAAGGGCTCCAACACACCGCGCACTGCCCCGCCGGCACCCAACACCAAAATACGTTTAGCCGATAGTTCCCAGCCGAGGTTGAGCATATCGTTGATCATACCGATGCCATCGGTGGTATCGCCGGTCACCGATCCGTCGATTTGCTGGGTAAGTAGGTTTACGGCACCGGCGCGCTGCGCGCGCTCGGTTAGTGTATTGGCATAGGTAAACGCATCTTGCTTAAAAGGGGCCGTAATATTTAAGCCATGGCCGCCTCCGGTAAAAAATGCTTTGGCCGCACTGGCAAACTCGCCCTCGGCCACAAGTTGTTTGGTGTAGGTCATGTCTTCACCGGTTTGCTCGCAGAACTGGCGGTGAATCACAGGGGATTTACTTTGCACTATGGGGTTGCCGAATACGGCGTATGTATCACTCATGGGTTACCTATTGGTCAACGAGCGGCAAACCTATCAGACAATGTTTACCGAACGTTTACGCTTTGCATTTATTGTTATTTAAGCCAGTCGCGCGGTGGCAAAAAATCTTCGCTCAGGCGCGCTTCGGCTGAATGTGGCTCGGGTTGCCAATCGTACTCCCAACGCACCAACGGTGGTAGGGACATTAAAATCGACTCGGTGCGACCACCGGTTTGCAAGCCAAATAAAGTGCCGCGATCGTACACTAAATTAAACTCGACGTAGCGGCCGCGACGGTACAGCTGAAATTGTCGCTCACGCTCGCCAAACGGTGTGTCTTTACGGCGCGTTAAAATCGGTGCGTAAGCGGGTAAATAACTGTCTCCCACCGCCTGCATTAACGCAAAGCTCTCGGTAAAGCCTTTGGCATTAAGGTCGTCAAAAAACAAGCCGCCCACACCGCGTGCTTCATCGCGGTGTTTTAAGTAAAAATACTCGTCGCACCAGGCTTTAAAGCGAGGATAAATCTCCTCGCCAAAGGGGGCACAGGCATCGTAGGCTGTTTGATGCCAGTGTTGGCAGTCGTCGACAAACCCATAATAAGGCGTTAAGTCGTAACCACCACCAAACCACCACACGGGCTCTTCGCCGGATTTTTCGGCGATAAAAAAACGCACATTGGCGTGGCTGGTGGGAGCGTAGGGGTTGTTGGGGTGAATCACCAAAGACACGCCCATCGCCTCAAACGAGCGGCCCGCAAGCTCGGGTCGATGGGCTGTGGCTGAGGCCGGCATTTGGGTGCCGTGAACGTGAGAGAAATTGACACCGCCCTTTTCGATAACCGAGCCATCAACTAGTACCCGCGAACGACCGCCGCCGCCCTCGGTACGAGTCCACTCATCCTCGACAAATTGGCCGCCATCAATGGCAGATAAGCCGGCACAGATAGTCTCTTGCAGCTGCAGTAAATAGCACTTCACGGCGTGTTTATCGGGTGCGGCTGAATCTTGGCTCATGCCATCTCTCCATCAATTGGCAAGTACGGGTCGGCCTGTGCAAGGCCTTTTAGGCAGCTAGCTGTTTAGCCGGGCCGATGTATTCTACCGGTTTGCAGGTCGCGAATCTCGGACGGCTGAGTGCGCGCGCCAACTTGACCGGGAGCGAGCGCCTGAATTTGATCGCCAAAATAGTGTTGGACTTGCACGGAGGTGCGCGCAGGCTCTAGGCCCTGAGGGTTAGCCGAGGTGCTGATCAAGGGGCCGCCAAACGCCAAACACAACGCTTGTGCGAGAGGGTGGTCGGTTACGCGCAGAGCAACCGTATCGAAGTCGCCGGTAACCCAGTGAGAAGCGTGCCCATTGTTTGGCACCAACCATGTTACCGGACCCGGCCAAGTGTTTAACAGCTGGTCCCGATCACTCTGCGCCAGTGGCGCGAGCCACGGCTCGAGTTGCGCCGCACTGGCAGCGATTAAAATAAGCCCTTTGGCTCTGGGCCGGCTTTTAAGCTCCAGCAAGCGGCGAATGGCGGACTCGTTGTCGGGATCGACCCCGAGCCCCCATACGGCCTCGGTGGGGTAAGCAATCACGCCACCGGCTTTAGCCGCTCGCGCTGCTCGCTCGACCCCACTCAGGTCAACAGGAACCGTCACAGGTTTACTGACCCGCGAGCTTTTCCTGCAGCGCTTGGTCTTTGGCGATTACCGCATCCGCATTCGCTTTGCGCTCGGCGATTAAGCGCTGATGCAATTCGGCATCCGACGTGCCAATGATTTGCGCGGCCAGATATGCGGCATTTTTAGCGCCGGCTTTGCCGATGGCAACAGTGGCAACCGGAACCCCGCCGGGCATTTGCACGGTAGACAACAAAGCGTCTAAACCGTCCAGTGATGAGTTGATAGGTACACCGATTACTGGCTTAAGAGTATTGGCTGAAACAGCACCGGCCAAGTGGGCGGCCATACCAGCGGCGCAGATAAAGGCCGCGCAACCGCGCTTGTCGGCGTCTTGTACGTAGGCGTGGGTCGCCTCTGGCGTGCGGTGAGCGGAACTTACTTTCGCTTCAAAAGGCACATCCAAGCTCTTAAGTACGGCAAAAGATGCTTCCATGATCGGCAAATCAGAATCCGACCCCATCAGAATCGCAACAAATGGTTTGCTCATGATAATTACCCCAGTTGGAAAAAGCCGGCAAATTTACAGCAAGAGCTTACCGCTGACAAGAATTTTGCGCATCTATTGTACGTATTTCGTCCGCTTTTTGTAAAAACCGAGCTCACCAACGACTAACCAATAGGACCGCAACCACTTACCGTTACTGGGCTCGGCAAAAATAACTACCATTTTGGGTAATACAACCGTCGAGTTCGAGATCCATTAGCTGTGCCGCCAGAGTACCGGCATCAATACCACTGCGTTGGCACAAGGTATCCAGGCTCACCGGGTCATAGCCCATAAGGTCCAACAACCGCTGATCGCCGGCGCTCAGCGTTTTTGCCGGGCTCGAGGGTGTTATTTGTTGCGACTTAAAAGCCAGCGCCCCGCCTAGCTCTTCGACAATATCGCTGGCCGACTCTACCAGCTTGGCGCCACGTTTAATCAATGCATGGCAACCCTTGGCCATGGGGTTGTGAATTGACCCGGGAATCGCAAAGACTTCGCGCTCTTGCTCTAGTGCATAACGCGCGGTAATCAATGAGCCGCTCTTGACGGCCGCCTCGGCCACTAAAGTGCCCAGACTGAGGCCGCTTATAATGCGGTTGCGACGCGGGAAATTGCTGGCCACTGAGCCGGTACCCAGCGGAAACTCTGACACCAGTGCTCCGCCGTTATCTAAAATCTCAGCCGCTAAATCCCGGTGCCGCGCGGGGTACACCCGATCGATTCCCGTACCCAGCACCCCGACGGTGACACCCCCGGCATCCAGCGCCCCACGGTGGGCACAGGCATCCACCCCCAGCGCCAAGCCACTGGTAATGGCAAAACCACCACCGGCCAAATAGCGAGCAAATTCGTGGGCGTTGTTGCGGCCGCCTGCGCTGGGGTTGCGACTACCGACAATCGCTAGCTGGGGCAGCTCTAGGGCGGCCAGCGCGCCCCGAACGTACAACAGTGCGGGCGCAGAGGCCACTTGTGCTAACAGGTGTGGATAGTCGTCCGAGCCCCAGGCCACGACGCTAACGTCGGGGTGCGCTGCCAACCATTCCATCTCGGCGGCCACCGCGCTGTGCCACTCGTGTTGTGGATCGTCCCGCAGTGTTTGCAGCAACTGCAGACTTGACGGCTCAAGCCACGGTCGCAACTGAGCCGCGCCGGCGCTATAAATCGCCGCCGCGGAGCCAAAGTGTTGGTGCAGATCAGCGTAAGTAGAGGCGCCTAGGCCGGGAAGACGCAACAGCGTAAGCAGTGAGACAAAGCAGTCGGAGGGGTCGTTCATAAGCACAGCATCCTTGCTATGGTAGCCGGTGCTTCAATGCCTCAGAAACACCGGGGTTAAAAGATAAAGCTTAAGGGTTGCGCAGCGCATCGCCGATTGTCATGGGGCGAGTCGCCTCCATCACAATACCAAAGCTGAGCTTATCGAAGGTGCTAAAAACCATTATTAAACCGGCGCGCTCATCCGGCAGTTGAATACGCTCGCCGGCGACGCGGTCGTCAACCAGCTCACCGCGCACAAACACCTCAAAAACATTCCCGACCTGCAGACCATCGCGATCGCCTTTATTGATGATCACAATGTCCATTTTACCGATTTTGCTTACACCACCCTCTACCGCCAGGATTTCCGCTTCGATAGGAAAGTCGGGAGCGCTGGGATAAAAAATAGAATCTACCGAGCGCTCACGCGCTGGCAACAAGACATCGGCGGCACGGATCTCTTCGTATGAGCGGGTAATCATCACACGACCCACCTCACCGTCGATTTTATCGACCCGAGCGCCACCTACTCCCAACGCGTGAATCCCGAGCAGCTCGTCGGTTTCTTCGTCAATAAAGGTTTCCCCTTCACGGAAGATATTGTAGTTGTCGATATCATCATCAAAGTTGCCGCGGGCGTAGGCAATATCGCCCTCACCGACAATGAGACGGCGCTCCGGACCTGCCAGCATATAGGGCGAGTTTTCGATTTCATCCGGCATCACAATGCGTGAGCGCGACAAGTAAGTTGCGATTTTATCCAGCGGAACCGCCGGAATCGCCTCTTCTACGGGCATAACACGAATAGTTGGCTTGAGCTTGGCGTCGCCCCCGGGCGCCATACGCACAGTGCGATCGACGGTTAAACGTGGCTGGCCATCTATATACACCAAGCGCACTACGTCGCCAGGAAAGATCAAATGTGGGTTATCAATATCAGGGTTGGCGTGCCATATCTCGGGCCACATCCAAGGCGACTCCAAGAACTTATCGGAAATCCCCCATAGCGTATCGCCTTTAACCACGACATACTCATCGGGCGAGTCAGACTTGAAGGGCGCAGATTCAGCCCAAGAATAGAGACTGGCGACCGACAACGACAGCGCCAGAACAGCAAAAATCATTTTTTTCATAGAAACCGATCCTGTTTTTGTTCGGCCCTGAGCGGTTTAGTCGTTATAATAGCTTACTGCACCTAGCGAAGCGAACTGCTAGGCGCATCAAATCTCAGGGTAATTCCTGTGCGATCATCATGTTAGCAGCGGTTATTACCCTTTTACTAGAAGTTTGTCACAAAGCTTATGGCACTATTAGAAATTCTTGAGTTTCCAGACCCTCGTCTGCGCACCATCGCCAAACCGGTCGAAACCGTTGACGACAGCGTACGCGAGTTAATCGACAACATGTTCGAGACTATGTACGCCTGTCCGGGTATCGGCCTTGCTGCCACCCAGGTTAACGTCCACCGGCGGATTGTGGTTATCGATATATCGGAAAATCAGGACCAACCGCTGGTTCTGATCAACCCCGAGGTTACCGTCCTTGGGGAAGACCAAGCCCCCTACGACGAGGGCTGCTTATCGGTACCTGGCTTTTACGAAAGCGTCGACCGGCCCACTGAGGTTAGAGTGAACGCACTCGATCGCGACGGCAAACCCTTCGAGCTGATCCCCGATGGCCTGCTCGCCGTGTGTATCCAGCACGAGCTGGATCATTTAAACGGCAAACTGTTTGTCGATTATATTTCTCAGATCAAACGTCAGCGCATCCGCAAAAAGCTCGAAAAACAACATCGCGCCCGTGCCTAGAGCACTCGTTGGCAGTCATAAGGCTGCCGGCGCTGCGATACATTAAGGACTTTCATGACCGCTCCGCTGCGCCTCATATTTGCCGGCACACCCGAATTTGCCGCCGCTCACCTCGACACTTTACTGGCAGGCCCCCACACAGTAGTGGCCTGCTACACACAGCCCGACCGCCCTGCCGGGCGCGGCAAAAAACTCAAGCCCAGCCCGGTTAAAGAGCGCGCCTTAGCCGCCGAGCTGCCCGTACACCAACCGCTGAGTTTAAAAGGCGCCGACGAACAAGCCCTGCTGGCCGAGTACCATGCCGATGTTATGGTCGTCGTGGCCTATGGCTTGCTGTTGCCCAAAGCGGTGCTCGACACACCGCGACTTGGCTGCATCAATGTCCACGCGTCTTTACTGCCGCGCTGGCGCGGCGCTGCACCCATTCAGCGCGCGATCGAGGCCGGTGACACCGAGTCCGGGGTCACCATTATGCAAATGGATGTGGGGCTTGATACCGGTGCCATGCTGACAAAAGTCAGTTGTCCCCTAAGCGCAGACGACACCGGCAGCAGTCTGCACGATAAGCTGCTCGCACTGGGCAGCCCGGCGCTTACCGACACTTTGGCGCAACTGGCCAGTGGCACCGCACAGCCAGACGCTCAAGACGACGCGCACAGCAATTACGCCCCCAAAATCACCAAAGCCGAGGCTGAGCTCGATTGGCGCCAAAGCGCTGCAGAGCTCGAGCGCAAAGTGCGCGCTTTTAACCCGTTCCCAATCGCATTTTGTCGCCCCGAAAACACCCCAGACACCCGTATTCGGGTGTGGCAAGCGAGCCTGGGCCCGGCCACTAACGCCCCGGCCGGCACTATTACCGACATCGCGAACGATTACATTCGTGTCGCCTGCGGCACCGGCTCACTGCAGTTAACCCACCTGCAACTGCCGGGTAAACGCGCGCTGGCGGTGGCCGACATACTGCGCGGCAACGCCCACTTATTCCGCATCGGCGAGCGTTTTGCCCAGCCTGAGGTAGACCTTTGAAACCGCGGGTCGCCGCCGCCCGCGCCCTAGCCGAGCTACTGCGCGGCAAGGGCTCGCTCTCGAGTGCACTTCCCGTCTGGCAAAGTAAAGTGGCTGAAGCCGACCGGGCACTGGTGCAACAGCTTTGCTATGGCACTATGCGCTACTACCCCAGGCTGAACGCCTACCTTGGGCAACTGCTCGATAAACCCCTGCGCAGTAAAGACAGCGATATAACCGCGTTATTGTTACTGGGTTTGTACCAGCTGGAATACACCCGCATTCCCGATCATGCCGCCACTGGCGAAACGGTTGCCGTGGCTCGGGTGTTAAAAAAGCCGTGGGCCACCAAACTGGTGAACGGCGTACTGCGGCGTTTTCAGCGCGGCGCCGACACCTTGCGCGAGGCTCTGGCCAATGACGCGGAATTTAATACCTCGCACCCGCGCTGGCTACTGGACGCCTACACTAAGGCGTGGCCTGACGCTATCGACCAGATCGTCACGGCCAACAACGCCCATCCACCGTTTACTTTAAGGCTCGACCTAAACCAGTGCTCGCGCGACGATTACCTTACGCAACTCAAGGCCGAGGCGGTCGCGGCCCAGCCTTGCCAGTACAGCGACGCAGGCATCACTCTGGATGAGGCCTGCAACCCCACCGGCTTGCCGGGCTTTAATGCCGGCCTTTTAAGCGTACAAGATGAGGCGGCACAACTGGCCGCGCCATTGTTGCGGTTATCGCCCGGTCTGCGAGTACTGGACGCCTGCGCGGCACCCGGCGGCAAGACTGGCCATATACTGCAAAGCCAGCCGGGACTAAGCGAGGTCGTCGCGCTCGATCTGGAAGAGCGGCGCCTCACCCGCGTCGCCGAAAACCTGACCCGACTGCAGGTTAACGCCACAACCATCGCGGGCGACGGCACGCGCCCCCAAGATTGGTGGGACGGCCAAGTCTTTGACCGGATCTTGCTGGATGCGCCCTGCTCAGCGAGCGGCATTGTGCGACGCCACAGCGATATCAAGCTGCTGCGCACGCCGGATGACATTGCGCGTTTAGCCGCATTGCAAGGTGAGCTACTGGATGCGTTATGGCCCACACTGGCGGTGGGCGGCCTTTTACTGTACGCCACTTGCTCGGCCCTGCCGGCCGAAAACCGCGATGTTATCAGTGCCTTTTTAGCGCGCACCACCAGCGCCAGCGAAGATCCAATCGAGGCCGCTTGGGGACATCCCCAAAGCAACGGGCGGCAGCTGCTGCCACAACAAGATGGTCACGATGGGTTTTACTACGCCCGACTGATAAAAAGCGGCCCGGCGTAGCCAAGTGGCGCTCAAAAGCGGTAAAGTTTGCGCTGCGGCAGCTGACCCGCAGCAATCGTCACAAAGAAACCTGGCAGGTTTATGAAAATTATTATTCTCGGTGCGGGGCAAGTGGGTGCAAGCTTGGCGGAAAACCTCGCCAGCGAGTCAAACGACATCACCATCATCGACAACAACGGTGCCCGCCTGCGCGAGTTGCGTGACAGGCTAGACATCGGTGTAGTCACCGGCTCTGGCTCTCACCCGGACATCTTAGTCCAGGCTGGCGTCGAAGACGCCGATATGCTGGTGGCGGTTACCAACAACGACGAAACCAACATGATCTCCTGCCAGGTCGCGCACAGTTTGTTTCGCACCCCCACCAAAATCGCCCGCGTTCGCGCCACCGCTTACCTCACCAATAACAAGCTGTTCTGCAACGATGCCATTCCCATCGATGTGTTAATCAGCCCCGAGCAGTTGGTGTCCGATTACATATTCCGCCTAATCGAAACCCCCGGTGCCCTGCAGGTGCTGGATTTTGCCGAAGGTAAGGTGCAGTTGGTGGCGGTTAAGGCCTACCACGGCGGCCCGTTGATTGGCCAAGAACTGCGCTTTTTGCGCGAGCATATGCCCTCAGTGGACACCCGGGTCGCGGCGATTTATCGCCGAGGACGGGCCATTATGCCTACCGGTTCGACGGTAATCGAAGCTGATGACGAGGTTTTCTTTCTCGCGGGCAAAAACGATATTCGCGCTGTTATCAGCGAGTTGCGCCGCATGGAAACCGCCTACAAGCGCATCATGATTGCCGGCGGCGGCAATATCGGGATGCGTTTGGCACGCAAACTCGAGGGCCGTTACAACGTCCGGGTGATCGAGCACAACAAAAAACGGGCGGCGCATTTATCCGAACATTTAGAGCGCGCCATTGTGTTGGAGGGCAGCGCTTCCGACCAAGAGCTGTTACGCGACGAGAACATCGAAGACACCGATGTATTTTTAGCGCTAACCAACGACGATGAAGCCAATATTATGTCGTCCATGTTGGCCAAGCGGCTGGGCGCCCGCAAAGTCATGGCGCTAATCAACAACCCCGCCTATGTAGACTTAGTACAAGGGGGCGATATCGATATTGCCATCTCACCGCAAACCACCACCATTGGTAGCCTGCTTACCCACGTGCGCCGAGGCGACATGGTAAGTGTGTACTCACTAAGGCGCGGTGCTGCGGAGGCCATCGAACTTATTGCCCACGGCGACAAAAATTCATCCAAAGTGGTCGGTCGTGCCCTCGAGGATATCGACCTTCCCCAAGGTGCCAACATCGGTGCCATTGTGCGCGATACCGACTCTGGCAGCGAAGTTATTATTGCCCACGACGACGTGGTGGTTAAATCGGGCGATCACGTGATTGTGTTTCTACTCAACAAAAAGCACATTCGCGATATCGAAAAGCTCTTTCAAGTGGGCTTTACCTTCTTCTAACCGGCGCAGACACATGATCCAGACTCAACAGTACGCTACAACACTCGCGGAGCAAGCATGCATTTTGCGGTAATTGCGCGCGTGCTAGGCGTGCTGTTGATGATTTTTAGTATGACGCTGCTGCTGCCCATCGTGGTGAGCTTGTGGTTTAACGACCACAACTACATGACGTTTCTGTGGGGCTTTGCCGTGGCCTTTAGCGCCGGGGTGGCAATCTGGCTGCCGGTGTATCGCTCTAAGGCCGATTTACGCACCCGCGATGGCTTTTTGATTACCGCGCTCTTTTGGTTAGTACTGGCCACCTTCGGGGCGGTACCCCTATTTTTCTCCAACGGTTTAGACCTCTCCGTCACCGATGCTTTTTTTGAGTCGGTCTCGGGTTTAACCACCACCGGGGCCACGGTGATTACCGGGCTCGACACTCTGCCGCCGTCAATTCTATTCTACCGCCAGCAACTGCAATGGTTTGGTGGTATCGGTATTATTGTAATCGCCGTCGCCATTTTACCTATGCTCGGCATCGGCGGCATGCAGCTGTACCGCGCCGAGGCGCCCGGCCCGGTCAAAGACAATAAGCTTACCCCGCGCATTACCGAAACCGCCAAAGCGCTGTTTACCATGTATTTAGTGTTTACTTTTAGTTGCGCACTGGCCTACAAAATTGCCGGCATGAACTGGTTTGAAGCGATTTGCCACGCATTTTCTACCATTGCCAACGGCGGCTTCTCAACCCACGATGCCAGTATCCTGCACTATGAATCCCCCGCCATTATGATGATTTGCACGGTGTTTATGCTGATCGCCGGGGTTAACTTTGCCCTACACTTTTTTGTTTGGCGGGAAAAATCCATCACCCATTATGTCGCCGATGCGGAGCTGAAGTTTTATTTAACCTGGATTGTGATCGGCTCGGTGATTACCGTCGCCTATTTAGCCAGCTCTAAAACCTTCTCGTTGCACGACAGCTTTTATCTCGGCATCTTTAACTTTGTCTCCACCATGACCACCGCCGGCTTTGCCAGCAACTACTCCAGCTTTCCCAGCTTTTTGCCCTATTTGCTGTTTTTATTCGCCTTTTTAGGGGGTTGCGCTGGCTCCACCGGCGGTGGCATGAAAAACATCCGGGTCCTGTTGCTGTACAAACAGGGCATGCGAGAGATTCACCGGCTAATCCACCCCAATGCCGTTATCTCGGTTAAAGTTGGCAAAATCACCGTACCGGATCGTGTTATCGAGGCCGTTTGGGGCTTTTTTGCCATGTATGTGGTGTCATTTGCCGCGATGTTTATGGTGCTAATGGCCACCGGATTAGATTTGCGCACGGCTTTCTCAGCCGTGGGTGCCTGTATCACCAATTTAGGCCCAGGCATGGGCGAAGTCGCCGCGCACTATGGCGACATTAACAGTCCCGCCAAATGGGTACTGTGCTTTGCCATGCTGCTGGGGCGGTTAGAAGTCTTTACCTTATTGGTATTACTGACGCCCGCGTTCTGGCGCCGCTAAAACGTTTCCCGTTGCTGTTCACTGCACTGAATGACTCGCCCAAACTACTGGCAACAAGCGAGGCCATTCACAGGCCTCGCGCCCAAAAACTATTAACAAAAAGATAACAATAACAAAATACTATCAAACCCATAACCATAGCTAATTTCAATAAAAAAATAAAACCCAATAGTATATTCCTCGTACCCAGCAACTTTAGCTGACACTTTTACCGAGGAGATACTATGAGCCGTTACATCGACAGCCAACTTAAACCCTTTAACGCCAAGGCTTACCAAAATGGCGAATTTATCGATATTAGCGATAAAGACGTTCTGGGTAAGTGGAGTGTGTTTTTCTTCTATCCCGCCGACTTTACCTTTGTTTGCCCCACTGAGCTGAGCGACTTGGCGGATCACTACGACGTGTTTAAGCAGTTGGGCGTCGAGGTTTACTCGGTTTCCACCGATACGCACTTTACCCACAAAGCCTGGCACGACTCATCAGAGGCGATTGGTACGATTCAATACCCCATGCTTGGCGACCCAACCGGCACCCTGACCCGCAACTTTGGGGTAATGATTGAGGAGGAAGGCATCGCCGATCGCGGCACGTTTGTGGTCGATCCAGAAGGCCGGGTGCAAATCGTCGAGATTACCGCCGGCGGTATTGGCCGCGACGCCAACGAACTGCTGCGCAAGATCAAAGCCGCGCAATACATCGCCGCCAACCCCGGCGAAGTCTGCCCCGCCAAGTGGAAAGAAGGCGCCGAAACCCTGACACCATCGCTGGATTTAATCGGCAAAATCTAAATCGGCGGCCAAAGATTAAACCGGCCAGCTGGCCGGTTTAACTCTGAACGACAAAACAGCACCCGACTTATTACAGGACACTCCAATGTTAGACGCCAATGTAAAACAACAACTGGATAGCTACTTACAGAAAATCGTCAAACCGATTGCACTTAGTGTCTCCAGTGGTAACTCAAACAAAGCACAAGAGCTCAACACACTCGCGCGCGAAATTGCCGAGCTCTCTGACAATATTCACGTCACCGAACAAAACGCCGAGCGCAGCCCCAGCCTAGCGATCGGCCCCGCCAATCACGCAGCGCGGGTCGCGTTTGCCGGCATACCAATGGGCCACGAGTTCACCTCGCTTGTCTTGGCCTTACTACAAGCTGGTGGTCATCCATCAAAGGCGGACCCTGAATTACTGCAACAAATTCGCGAACTCGAGGGTGATTACCACTTCGAGACTTACATTTCACTGTCGTGCCAAAACTGTCCCGACGTGGTGCAAGCACTAAACCTGATGGCGAACCTCAACCCCAACATTAGCCACGTGATGATCGACGGCGCCCTGTTTCAGGACGAAGTGGAGCAGCGGCAGATCATGGCCGTGCCCGCCGTGTATCTAAATGGCGAATCATTCGGCCAAGGGCGGATGAGCCTGGCCGAAATTGTGCAAAAGCTCGACACCAGTAGCGCCGACCAAAAAGCCACGGCGCTCGCCCACAAAGACCCTTACGACTTACTGGTCGTAGGCGGCGGTCCAGCCGGCGCCGCAGCCGCTATTTACGCTGCCCGTAAAGGCATACGCACCGGCTTAGTGGCCGAGCGTTTTGGCGGACAAGTAATGGACACAGTCGGGATCGAAAATTTTATTTCCGTGCCTTACACCGAAGGCCCGAAGCTGGCGGCAAGCTTAGAACAGCACGTTAAAGAATACGGCGTCGATATTATTACCGAGCAACGCGCCACCGGCATCCAACGGCGCGAACAAGTCGAGCTGCAACTGCAAAGCGGTGCGAGCTTAACCAGCCGCTCCGTAATATTGGCCACCGGCGCGCGCTGGCGCGAACTGGGGGTACCCGGCGAGCAAGAATACCGCACTCGCGGCGTGGCTTACTGCCCCCACTGCGACGGGCCATTCTTTAAAGGTAAGCACGTGGCGGTTATCGGCGGCGGCAACTCCGGTATTGAGGCCGCTATCGATTTAGCCGGTATTGTAACCAAAGTAACCGTGTTGGAATTTGGCGACGCGCTGCGCGCCGATGAGGTGCTGCAACGCAAAGCGCGCTCCATGCCCAATATCAGCATTATCACCAATGCTCAGACGACTGAAATTACGGGTGATGGTAAAAAGGTCACAGGGATTAGGTATATCGATCGCCATTTAAGCCGTAAAGCATCGCAAACCCTAGAGGTTGCGGGAGTGTTTGTGCAAATCGGGCTCGTGCCTAATACCGAGTGGCTGCAAGAGAGCGATATCGCGCGCAATCGTCAGGGCGAAATTGAGATAGACGCCAACGGCGCGACCTCAATGGCAGGCGTATTCGCCGCCGGCGATGTAACGACTGTGCCTTACAAGCAAATTATTATCTCGATGGGAGCCGGTGCAACCGCAGCGCTAAGTGCCTTTGACCACTTAATTCGCGAATCGGTGGAAGAAGACACAGGGCCTGCACTGGCACAAGTCGCTAACGGTTAAGGGGTTTAAGGCCGGGAAAACCCGGCCATCTAATCAGAGGCACGACTAAAGCGTGATACTGCGCCCAGGTTTTTCGCGTTAAATCGCTTTTTTGCAGATTATCGCGCCATAAAATACTGCCTCGACTTTTACTCTCACAATTTCGGTCTATATTCATACAAACGTCTTAGCCAGTTACTAAGCTGTGCTACGTTAACTGTACTCTCGCGTATAGCGAGAACGTCCGGTAATGACCACTTTATGGATAACGACCCCAACCACGCCGCTAGGTTAACACCTGTGCGGTACAAAGCCTGTGAAGCTCTATTGTGGAGTGTCGGGTTATTGCTGCTTAGCTACAGCTTGCTGTCAGTGACTGGTCGCAGCTACGCGGCCGATCGTGATGTGGCGCAATTTTTGGCATCCGCTAAAAACAACCAAGAAGCAAACCTTTTGGCGAGTAGCCCCGCGCAACAATCAACCCCCGCTGCCCAAGGCAACATTAACAACAGTATGGCTCTGCCAAATAATGTGGATACCAGCTTGTGGAGCAAGACGCGCATTGAACAATACCAAGAGGTTAAAAACGATGGCGACGCCGCTATCGCCGTATTACAAATTGACAAACTAAACATCTCGGCACCAGTGTACGTAGGCGCCAGCCACCACAACCTCAACCGCGGTATATCGTGGCTAAATAAAACCGCACCTCTCGGCAGCCAAGGTAACGCGGCCTTGGCCGGTCATCGCGATAGTTTTTTTCGCGGTTTAAAAGATATTGCTGTGGGCGACAAAATAAAAGTCACCACCTCTGACGGCCCGCGCGACTATACCGTCAGTAACCTACAAATTGTCGATCCGTCTCATGTAGAGGTGCTCGCACCTACTGAGCACGCTCAAATTACATTGATCACCTGCTACCCCTTTTACTTTGTTGGAAGTGCGCCGCAGCGATTTATTGTTACGGCCACGGAAGACTCTTTGGCGCAACTACATTAAGGAAAATACTATGAAGACATCTACACTGATCAAAACTACCGTTCTAGGCGTTGCTATTGCCGCTAGCTCCTCGGCGATGGCAAAAGAGTGCTCAGAAGTCAGCTGGAAGCCTGGAGTACTTTCAGCCTATCCACAAATTGCCGAGGCGTGTCAGGGTATTCACGAGCGCAACGGCAAAGAGTACGTTGAACTACACGCTAAGTTTGTACGCTCAGTGGGCGACCAAGTGCGTATTAAGTTTGAGCATCAAGACGGTGACTACGGTGAGACCTTTCAAACCAAAAACTTGCCAAAAGATTTTAAAATAGATCTCGAGGGGCGCGAGCGCAGTATTCACGATTTAAATCGCGACTCGACGATGCAAGTGTTTATCCCGACCGATCGCTTCGCATTAGTCGCCGACTTAGATGACAGCGACGAGCTAGATCGTGCCGCCATGGCAAGCACCAGCTACACCGAGCTGCCTTCAACCGGCTCTAGCTTGCCACTGATCGCATTGCTCGGCAGTCTTGCTTGCTCCTTGGGGCTCGCGCTGACAGCCATGCGTCGTCGCCGTTCAGCTAAGCAGTAACCGCGCAACAGGGGCGGTTACACTAATAACCGCCCAGCTTTTATGTTCAGTCGCTCTCTTACTGTCGGTCTGGTTACCGACACTTATCAGCAACAACGAGCTCAGCATCACAATGCCTTTACACCACAGTATTAATTATCTCGAAATCCCCTCAGAAAATTTATCTGCAAGCAAAGTCTTTTTTGAAACCGTTTTTCATTGGCAATTCACCGACTATGGCGATGAATATACCGCTTTTCATAACGACTCCATAGCTGGCGGCTTTTATCGCTCCAGTACACCAAGCCGTACCAAGTCGGGGGCGGCCTTGATCGTATTTTTTAGTAAAAATCTAGAGCAATCACTGGCCGATGTAACACAAGCCTGCGGGCAGATATCACAGGATATTTTTGCTTTTCCCGGAGGCCGCCGGTTTCATTTTATCGAACCGGGCGGGAGCGAATTTGCGGTTTGGTCCGAAGTATGAGCCTTAACACATTAGCGTTTATCACCCTAAGCCTGATGCTATGGCTTAGCGGTTGCGGAGAAGCTAACCACACAGCGACTGGGTCAACCGGCGTTGACGCTCTGTATCAAGCTTGGCAACAGCAGCGCAGTAATATTCAAGTCAGTGGCAGCGGTATCGTTACGCGAGTGCTGTCTGACGATATCAAAGGCTCGCGACATCAACGATTTATTCTAAAAATTAGTGGACAGCAAACTCTGCTGATTGCCCACAATATTGATCTGGCACCGCGTTTAGCCAATCTGCGCAAGGGCGACACCGTGGAGTTTAACGGCGAATACGAGTGGAATACGCAAGGCGGCGTTGTCCACTGGACACATAAAGATCCTCAGGGCCGCCACCCAAATGGCTGGCTTCGCCACCACGGCCAGCAGTATTGGTAGCAATGCAAACCCCTCCCTAATGGCTTGGCACAATTGTTGTACTGTTTATGGCATTTAGCGGTTATCACTTTTGATAACCGCGCCTTTAACTAACGATGGCCAACCATGCACTTACACGCTCCTCGCTTAAAACCTTCTCTTAAATGGCTTGGGCTAACGCTCGCTGCGCTTTTGGTCATCTTGTACATACTGGCCCCTTTTATTATCAAACATTACCTTAACTTCCGGGTATTGAACGATATGGGCTCTTATAGCGGCCATGTTGAAGATGTAGATTTGGGTATTATCGATGGCGAATACTTATTAAAAGACCTAGTAATAAAACGTGATACCGAAAAAAACCCGGTGGACTTCTTTACCGTGGAAACTTTCGCCATTGCCCTTAGCTGGGAGGGTCTGCGCCACGGTGAGGTTCTCACCCGTGTAAAATTGACAAAACCCGAGCTGACTTTTCTCGATGCCAACAAAAAAGAGGACCAACAAACCGGTGAAGGGACCAACTGGTTAAGCGTATTTGAAGAGATTTTACCGGTCACCTTGCACAAACTGGTGATTCACGATGGCATTATTCGTTTTCAAAACCTCGACACCACCCCTACCGTTAATATTGCGGTTGAAGAGATTGACGCCGAACTGACCAATCTCACCAACGTTAAAGACGCCGACGGCCGACGAGTGGCCAGTGCCACACTCACCGGCCAACTGTTTGGTGATAGTCCACTAACGGCCAAAGCTGACTTTGATCCCTTTGATTTTAATGATTTTGAGTTTGCCGCCGACGCCAAAAATGTTCGGATAAACCGCTTAAATGATTTTGCCAGAGCTTATGCCAATATCGATTTTAAATCCGGTCACGGGCAGATATTTGCCGAGATCAGTGCCCGCGACCGCGAATTAAACGGCTACATTAAACCGCTGTTTGAAGACATTAATATCGCCAGCTGGCAACAGGATGTGGAACAGCAGGGCGACAATCCTTTGCAGTTATTGTGGGAAGCCGGATGGGGGTTAATCAGTGCGCTTATTACCAATATCGAAAGCGATAAAGTCGCCACGCAAATCGATATAAAAGGCTCACTGGAAGACACTGATATTAGTTCTTGGCAGGCTGTACTGGGAGTACTGCACAACGCATTTATCGATGCACTGCATTCGCGCTACGACAAAATAACACCTTTGACCGATGACACGCCCGACGACGCTGAAAAAACCGATGCCGACGATACATAAAGCGGCGACCATACACTTTTTATAGCAGCGTCTCGGCGGCAAAGTGCTCTTTAACGTAATTAACTCGACTTAGGGCATCGGGAAACTGCTTTTCTTTTAAGGTTTCGATATGACGCAAGCGCGGCAATAAACCCCGGCCATTGGCCACCTGAATCGCCAAGCCTGGGCGAGCATTTAACTCCAACAGCTCTGGGCCTCGGTTGGCATCCAGCACCAAATCAGCACCAACATAACCAAGCCCGGTCATCTCGTAACAGCGTGCGGCCAACAACAACATACCGTGCCAGTCAGCAATGTTAATATCGCTCAGGGCGCGCTTGGTATCCGGGTGTTCATAGATAGGCCGGCCAAACTGTACGGCGTTTAAACTGCGTCCGGTGGCCAAATCCAAACCCACGCCCACCGCACCTTGGTGCAAATTTGCCTTGCCATCTGAAGCGTGGGTGGCCAAGCGCAACATCGCCATAACAGGAAACCCGCGAAACACAACTATGCGTATATCGGGCACGCCTTCAAATGAAAAGCCATCAAAGCAAGTGTCAAACTCAATCAAATCTTCGATCAACACTTCGTCGCTTGAGCCACCCAGCGAATAAAGCCCAGCCAAGGTATTACTTAGGTGACGACGAATATCCGCCAACGTAATCACCGCGCCAGAGGACTTAACAAAATCGTCACCATCGCGGCCGGTGATTACCCATATACCTTTACCACCCGAGCCTTTGGCCGGCTTGATGGCAAAACCATTCAGGTTTTTTAGCAGATTGCCAACATGAGAAATCTGGTGTTGCTCGCGAATAGTAAAACGCAACTGCGGCGTCGCCAATTGATACTCTTCGGCCAACAATTTAGTTTTTAATTTGTTGTCGACCAATGGGTACAAACGGCGGTCATTGTAGCGGCCAATAAAATCTCGGTTGCGGCAGTTCATGCCCAACATACCTAAGCGCTTTAGTTTACCCGGGCTAATTAACATCAGTCATCGGCCCGCATAGATTGAAAGCGATACAACTCGGATAGCTTGTAGCCGGTGTACTGCCCCATCACCAAAATTAACGCCAGAATCACTAAGTTCAACTCGGGGAAATTAAAGCTCAAGTGGTTAATGACCTCAACGCTCATTAGCAAGTACGCCAGTATCGCGACTAACAAACTACCGCCACCCTGGGTAAGTACTTCGCGCACACCCTCTTCTTCCCACAGAATGCTCATGCGCTCAATCGTCCAGGCAATAATAATCATGGGGAAGAAAGTAATCGTAATACCGGCATTAAAACCGAGTCGGTAACCGACCAGCGACAACACACTAATCAGGAAGATCACCAACACAATCAGGGCCGCAATACGGGCCACCAACAGCAAATTCAAATAAGATAGATAGCTACGCAGCAGTAAACCTAAACCCACAATCAACACAAAACTGATTAATCCGGGCACAAGCGAGGTCTGCAAAAAGGCCAACGAGATCAAAATGGGCATAAAGGTGCCAGCGGTTTGTAAGCCCACTACCACGCGCATAAATACCACAACAAACGCGCCAAGGGGCAACAAAAACAGCAGCTTAAACATGCCCTGCTCTTCAATTGGCAAACTGTAAACGCCAAGTAAGCTAAAGACGTTATCGCTAAACTGAGTTTTTGACAGCGCCATAGCCGGCACGGTTTGCCGAATCATGGAAAAACTTAACCGCGAGTTCTCACCACCAATAACATCTAGCTGGGCGGCTTCACCGCGCGACCACAGCAGTAGGTTTTCGGGCAAGCCCTGCTCCCCTGTATTGGCATTAATCACCACCCAGCCATTATCGGTAAACACTTCGACCATGGGGGTTAAGCTTTGTCGGCGCCGGGCGTCCTCAAGGTACAACCCCATTACGGTGCGCGCCGCCACGCCCGATTGGTTAAGCAAGTTAACCAGCAGGTCGGCACGATCCGGCTCGGCGGCGAGTAACAACTCGGCATTTTGATCGGGTGAGCTGTTCAGCAGCTTTAATATTTCGCGGGCCGTACTGGCTGGTGTCGTCGAGCGTGAACGGGCACCGCGCAATAGCTCGCGAGCAGCCGTCGCTTGTGGTTCATCCCAAAAAACTTCGCTGACTTTGGGGGCTAAGTCGTCGCCCAACGCTAGATCGCTGGCATTGCGTGTTACCGGCAAATACTGGGCGTTGTAGTACAGGGTTTGGTAGCCTCCGGCACTGCGGCGGGTCCACTCGGCACGGCGATTGTTGTTGTCGTTAAGGACCGCAAAACCATAACCCGAGGACGCCGCTTGCTCGCGAATTAACCGAAACCCCGGAGTTTCATCCGGCAGATCCAGTCGCACCGTGGTTTCGCCACCTTGGGCAAAAAAATCGATACGCGCCTCAATGAGCCATACCGGTTTTTGCTCGCCAGGCATTAGCGGAACATCGGTTTCTATATGACGTAACCACGCCGTACCAAAGCCTGCCACTAACAGTGCCAATATCAATAAGTAAAACGGCAAACGCTGCATCTTCATGGCGTCTCACCTTGCTCTGCCGGTACCGGCGCCAAATTATTACGACCTACATCGACAATCATCACATCGCGCAGCGCAAGCCGGCCCAGTAGTACCGGATATTCGTTCGTACTGCGATCAGCCAAAATAAACTCGCCTTGTTGGGACACACGACCGAGCGTAAACCGCATGCTGATGACCGGGCGTTTTTTGCCCTCGCCATTGCCGGCGGGCAAACTCGCCATGCGTGTTAACTTGCGCTCGATCTCTTGTGGTTCACCCCCCTTGGACTGCACCACAAAACGCACCCAGTCTTCGCTGTTGCGTTCAAACGGCTGAACATCCCGAGCATCAAGCACGGCTGTCGCAATGCCGGTATCGATCCGCGCGTCGAGGGTCATACCCAAGCCATCAAAACGAACCTGCTCAACCGCGCCCACTAACTGCTTCGAGGCGGCATCCCGACCCTCGCGCGGCGACGATGTCGCCGGTGGCTCAGCAATATAAGTCACTTCAGGGCAGTTGAGCGGCTCAGTTTGTGGCGCCTGAGTTTGAGTCACGTTCAGTTGCTGCAAAACTTCATCAACACGCAAGGACAGCTGCTGTTGTTGAACCAGTAACTGCTGATGGTTTTGATCAGCCATAGCCGCACACTGGCTCACGGTGTCCAGTTGCGCGGTTTTGACTACGCGGTAATTACTGGCACAACCAACGGCAAGCAGGGCCACTAAACTCAGCAATACAGCTGGATAACGTCGATACATCTTTATAACCTGCATAATTTAAAACGAGCTCAGCTCACTGTTATTTAAGGTCTAACCTTAGTTACCTTTAGGGTGCCCCTAGTAAGGCTCCCCTTGTTCGCGTCCTTTAAACCTTTTGTACTCCCACTGATACTGCGCCGGTGCGCTAGCGACAGCGCTGGCGACCGTGCGATTCAGGGCCGCCACTGACTCATGGACATCGCTGCTGTAAACAGCCTCGTCACAGCGCGTTGCCACCACCTCGAATCCGCCCCTGACCCGCAGTACGTAAATCAATAAAACGTCGCACTCACTGCGTTGCAACATGCTGTGTAACAACGTCATGGTTAACGCTTGCTCACCCATAAACGGCACCTCAATACCGCCTTTACCCACATCGGGTACTTGGTCGGGCAGGATAGCAGCCAATTGACCCGCCCGCAGGGCTTTTGTCAACGCCGCCACCCCCCGTCCGGTGGTGGGGGCCAAGGTGGTGCCCGGGCGATGCCGAACACGTTGCAAATATTGATGCAGGGCCTCACCCTTGGGCGGCTGATACAACATAGCCACCTGTTCATACAGGGTCAGTATGGCGGGCAACACTTCCCAGTTGCCCAAGTGAGGCGTCAAAACGATCACTCCGCGTTTTTTGGCCAAGGCTTCGCGAAGCAAGTCACTGCCGTGAAAGGCCTTTACCCGGTGGCGGATCCAGGCGTCCGAGCGGCGCCAAACGACTGGGATCTCAGCGCCGGTCCGACCGGCCTCCAGCAGGCTCTGACGCGCCAGTTTACGGCGCTCGCGGTCGCTCAGCTCGCTATAACAGAGCGCTAGGTTGGTCTCTGTCACCCGGGCGGCACGCGAACCCGTGTACCACATTAGCCCACCGACGCCCGCGCCCAAAGCGCGGGCCATCCATAGCGGCAGGCTCCCCACCACTTTAAGTAGCATCAATATCACGGTGTCTTTCAAGTGCCGCAACCCCACAGCAGTAAAAATCGTGGTGAAGCTTACCGGAAATTGCGCAAAAACGAAAAGCGCTTACACCCACTTAAGTGCATAATCGCGTCACTTTACCGGCTAATTTGCCCCCAATAGCCCGCACTTTGCGGTTGCACCATACCAATAGGCCAGTACTGACGCTATAATTCGCCCCTTTGCGTGGTCCAGACAGTCTCAATGGCTTTATTGTCTTAAGATTCTCATCCTAATCACGCGAGCCACATGCACTTGCCCGGAGGCAAAACACCGTGTCCGAACGACCAAAAGCTGATGTTAGTACGTTTCAGGGGCTCATCCTCGCCCTGCAAGAATATTGGGCCCGCCAGGGCTGCGTTATTCTGCAACCGCTGGATATGGAAGTGGGGGCGGGAACCTTTCACCCGGCAACCTTCCTGCGCGCCATCGGCCCCGAAACCTGGCACAGCGCCTACGTTCAGCCCTGCCGCCGCCCCACAGATGGCCGCTACGGCGAAAACCCCAACCGGTTGCAGCATTATTACCAGTTTCAGGTAGTACTCAAGCCATCGCCCGACAACATTCAAGACCTCTACCTAGAGTCGCTGCGCGAGCTGGGCATAGACACTAACGTGCACGACGTCCGCTTTGTTGAAGACAACTGGGAATCCCCCACATTGGGCGCCTGGGGCCTTGGTTGGGAGGTGTGGCTCAACGGTATGGAGGTGACTCAGTTCACCTACTTCCAGCAGGTGGGCGGCATTGAATGCTACCCAGTGACGGGCGAAATCACGTACGGCCTTGAGCGCATCGCCATGTACCTGCAGGGTGTCGACTCAATCTTTGATCTAACCTGGACCATCAGCCCCGACGGCAAAAAAGTCTCTTACGGCGATGTGTTTCACCAAAACGAAGTCGAGATGTCGACCTACAACTTTGAACACGCCGATGTCGAGTTTCTGTTTCAGACCTTTGACGTTTGCGAGCGCGAGAGCCAACGCCTGGTAGACGCCGGCCTCGCTCTGCCCGCCTATGAAATGGTTATGAAAGCCTCACACGCGTTTAACCTACTGGATGCCCGCCACGCCATTTCGGTTACCGAGCGCCAGCGCTTTATTCTGCGGGTTCGTACCTTGGCGCGCGCGGTGGCCCAAGCCTATTTTGATGCCCGTAAAGCCCTGGGCTTTCCGCTTGCAGCGGACGATTTGCGCGCGGAGTTATTAGCCGGGGAGGAGAAATAAGATGTCTCGTGATTTTTTATTAGAGCTGGGCACCGAAGAGCTGCCCCCCACAGCCCTGAAAAACCTCTTGGCCGCACTCGCCAACGGCGTTAAAGCTGGGCTGGATGAGGCCGGATTGGCCTACAGCAACATCAATAGCTACGCCTCGCCTCGCCGTTTAGCGTTAGTGGTAGGGCAACTGGCCGAGGCCACCCCGGTACGCCAGGTGACGAACTGGGGGCCGCCGGCTCAAGTGGCATTTGCTGCCGACGGCAAGCCGACGCGCGCCGCCGAAGCCTTTGCCAAGAAAAACGGCCTAGAGATCGATCAGCTCAAAACCGAAAACGACGGCAAGGCCGACAAACTTGTGGCCCATCAACAAGCCGGTGGCGAACCCGCCGTCGAGCTCTTAGCAGGCATTGTTAACGACTCTTTAGCCAAGTTACCCATCCCTAAACGGATGCGCTGGGGGGCAAAACGTACTGAGTTTGTTCGCCCGGCACACTGGTTGGTGATGCTCTACGGCAGCGATGTGATAGACGCCCAAGTGCTCGGCCTAAACGCCGGGCGCGAAAGCCGCGGCCATCGCTTCCATCACAATCAAGCGGTGAGCATTAACTCTGCTGCCGACTATGTGACCACCATGCTTAACGCTTACGTGCAAGTCGATATGGCGGCGCGCCGAGCGTTAATTATAGAGCAAGTCAATCGCGAAGCCGCCGCCATCGACGGCACTGCGGTTATCAGCGAAGAGCTGCTGGACGAAGTCACCGCTCTGGTTGAGTGGCCCGTCGCCTTAACCGGCCGTTTTGAAGAGCGCTTTTTGGAGGTTCCCGCCGAGGCGTTGATCTCTTCGATGGCTGAGCACCAAAAATACTTTCACGTGGTCGACCACGACGGCCAGCTTAAGCCCTACTTTATTACCGTAGCCAATATCGAATCGAAAGATCCCGCGCAAGTCATCGATGGCAACGAGCGCGTGATTCGCCCGCGACTTTCTGACGCTGCCTTCTTTTTTGAGACCGATAAAAAACACAGCTTAGAATCGCAACGCCAACGTTTAGGCTCCATTGTGTTTCAAGCTAAGCTCGGCAGCATTTTAGATAAAACCGACCGCATCGCCGCGCTCGCGGCCAGCATTGCCAGCGACATTGGCGCCGATGCAACTAAAGCCAAACGCGCTGGCGAGTTATCAAAAGTTGACCTGGTTACCGAGATGGTGCTGGAGTTCGATAAAATGCAGGGGATTGCCGGCTACTATTACGCCTTAAACGACGGCGAAGACCCAGAGGTCGCCAACGCGCTTAAAGAGCAGTACCTGCCAAAATACGCCGGCGATGAACTACCTCACACCGTCACAGGTACGCTGATAGCATTGGCCGACCGCCTCGACACCATCGTCGGTATCTTTGGTATCGGGCAAAAGCCTACCGGCTCCAAAGATCCTTTCGCACTGCGCCGTGCAAGTTTAGGGGCTTTGCGCTTGATGGTCGAAAAAGACATCAATTTAGATTTGCGCGAGCTGTTAACGCGCGCCGCCCGCAATCACGGCGACAGCATTAAAGACGCCGAAAATGCGGTAGAAGAATCGTTGGCTTACATGCTGGATCGCTTTCGCGCCTGGTATGAAGAAGATCAAATTGCCACCGAGGTTTACTTAGCGGTAGCCGCTAAAAAGCTGAGCCACCCGGTAGATATAAACACTCGGGTACTAGCGGTAGACGCTTTTGCGCAACTGCCTGAAGCGCAAGCGTTAGCGGCGGCCAATAAACGCGTATCCAATATATTAAGCAAGCTCGATAGCGCTCCGGCCACCGAAGTAAAACCCGAGCTACTTAAAGAGCCTGCCGAGCAACAATTGGCAGAGGCTGTAGCCGACAAAGCTCAGCGAGTCGAGCCACTGTTTACCGAGCGTCGCTATGCCGATGCCCTGGCTGAACTGGCCACCTTGCGCGCCGCCGTGGACACCTTTTTTGATGACGTCATGGTCATGGCCGACGACGAGGCCTTAAAAAATAACCGTCTCGCTCTGCTCGCGCAGTTGCGCGGTTTATTTTTACAGGTGGCCGACATTTCAGCGCTGGCACCGACAAAAGGGTAATAGCAATGAAACTGGTGATTCTCGATCGCGACGGCGTTATCAATCAAGACACCGGTGATTACGTCCGCAGCGCGGAGCAATGGCAACCACTACCCGGCAGTATTGAGGCAATCGCCCGCCTGTATAAGGCGGGTTTTACTGTGGTGGTGGCAACCAATCAGTCGGGGTTAGCGAGGGGCTATTTCGATCTCGACGACCTTGAGGCAATGCACGCCAAACTCACTCAGTTAGTCGAGGCGCAAGAGGCCGAGCTGGGTGCGATTTTTTACTGCCCACACGGCCCCGACGATAGCTGTAAATGTCGCAAACCTTTGCCCGGCTTGGTGGATGCCATCGAGGCGGTGTTCAATACCAGCGCCGAGGGCTGTACGTTTGTCGGCGATAGTTTGCGCGACTTGCAAACCGGGCTCGCCAAAGGCTGCCGGTTAATGTTGGTAGAAACCGGCAACGGCGCTACCACCCGCACACAACTGGAACACTCGCCCGGTGCTGAGGCCGAATTTAGCCTTGGCGGGCACGCGGTGACTATTGTGGCCGATTTAGCCGCAGCCGCTGAGTTAATTATTGAACAGGACGTCTGATGTTGCTGTACCTGCGCACTTTATTGTTTAACACCGGTTATTACAGCTCGGGGATTATTGGCGGCACAGTTAGCCTACTGCTGTGGCCCTTTTTGCCTTACCCGCTGCGTTGGCGCGCAGTGACCTTGTGGAACCGGTTTGTAATGTGGTGGCTAAAAGTTACCTGCAATATCCGCATAAAAGTAATCGACCAGCGCCAATATAAAAATCACCCAGTGGTGATTATGGCCAAACACCAAAGCACTTGGGAAACACTGTTTTTACAGTATCACTTAGCCCCGGTGAGTGTTATTTTAAAGAAAGAGTTATTGCGAATCCCTTTTTTTGGGTGGGGCTTGGCATCAATGCGGCCCATTGCGATTGATCGCAGCAACCGTATGCAAGCGCTTAAAGATGTAAAAATTAAAAGCATCGAGCGCTTAAAACAAGGGATCAGTGTATTGGTGTTTCCCGAGGGCACACGCATTGGTTTAGGCAAAATCGGCAACTACGCGCGCAGCGGTGCCGATATCGCCTGCAGTACCGGTACACCGATTATTCCCGTCGCGCACAATGCCGCCGAGTGCTGGCCGCATAAGCATTTTTTAAAATACCCGGGTGAGATTTCTATTGTGATTGGCGATGCGATTCCCACCGAGGGGCGCGATCGCAAAACACTGACTGAAGAGTTAAAAAATTGGATAGAGCAGCAAATCGAACAATTGCCGATCGCCCGCGACGACGGTAGATACGCCCCGTGGCAACAGCAAAAAAACACCCCTAAAGCGTCGGACTCCCCGACGGAATAATCACGCGGCGCCGCCAGCGAGGGTACTCTGTCTGCAGTAACTCGCGCGCCCAACTACCGTACCAGTCGTGATCGGCCGCCAGAGCATTGACCTCGTAAGGCTTTACAGTGCGACCATTTGCAGCGCCCACCAACGGTTTACTGGTCGCAATGGTATATTCCCGTGCCCAAACCGCTTTACGCGGTAGCGCAACCCGCGAATACGCAGGCAACCAGCCCGGCCGTTTAGCGCCAGAGCGTAACTGCGCCTGTTGCAAGGTGTTGCGGCTAAACCAATCGGCAGCGCCGGTTACCGCACGCACTACCTCAGCGGGGGGCCGCTCAATTTGCATAAAATAACGGGTAATCCGTACGCTTACCTCAGGGTCTAACGCGGCGACTACCTCGGCGCTTGCGGCTGTCGGTTGCGATGTTTTTAAATCGTAAGCGCCAGCCCAAATGCTGGCGCGACTGTCGTGTGCTTGCTGCAGGCGCAATAATAACTGATCGCCTTTACGCACGCTGTCGGCTGCCTCGCGACGCATATCAAACGGGACATAACCATAAGGCATCTCTCCTCCTGCCACACGCCGTAAAAATCTAAGGGCAGTAACGGTGGCGCGGGTATCAATGGTCGCCATCTCATCTGTCGCTGACTGGGCTTGTTGGCTCCAACCGCCGTTGTACAACTGGGCGCTCATGACCAACCGAAACGCTTTTTTAGCGCTATCGCGGTAGCGCACATCGCCCGTTTGCAAATAGACATGAGATAGATAAAAAATTTGCGGAATAATATTGGCGTTAGCAAAACTAGCATCGCGCGCATTTTGGTCTTTTAAAAACTGTAAGCGCTGATCGCCGGTAAGCTTGCGGAAAGGGTTAATATTCGCTGGCCAGCCGCCGTTGTTGCGCTGCATTAACAACAGGTTGTCAGCTATCGCCAGAATTTGGTCTTGACTGTAAAGGTCGACCTTCTCGTCACTATGAGTTCGTTGCCAAAACTCAAGTACTCGGGCGAAGCCATCCGTCGCCACCGGGCGATACACCGGGGGCTGATGGCTACAGGCGCCCAGCGTCAGAAGCAAAATAAGACAAGTGATACGGGTATGAATCAAAGCTGCGCTCAATAAGGTTGGCATAGCGAGAATATAAGTTGCGCGATATTGTAACTCAACAGCGGCGCCTCGGGACACACGATGCACGATTATCCGTGAGTGGCAGGCTGATCTGTTACCGCGCAGTTACGTCCAATGCCTTTGGCTTGATAGAGCAGCTCATCGGCACGGTGTAAGCTTTGCTCAAAGGTCTCATCCGGCCGCCACTGTACTGCACCCACACTGGCACTGACCGATAGCGGCTGTTCGGCACTAAAACATTCCTCCGAGAAAATTCGCGTGCGGATTTTATCGGCCAAGGTGTAAATTTCGCTGGCATCGATATCACAGGCGACTATTAAAAACTCCTCTCCGCCCCAGCGGGCCACTAAGTCTCCAGCGCGGGTATTATCATTCAAAATATTCGCGATATGAATTAATACCTTATCGCCTTGGTTGTGACCACGGCGGTCGTTGATTCGCTTAAAATGATCGATATCGAGCAAGAGCAATGCGACCGGCATATCTCTGTGATGAGTCAGCGTATCGAGCGACAGCTCCAGACCATAGCGGTTGAGTAGCCCGGTAAGCTTATCGCGCTGCGCCATATCCCGTAGGTTATCCGCTTGATCTCGCAGTTGTTTATGGCGCGACTGCAACCAACGATAGCGACGCTCGCTACCCTTGGCGCGCCGAGCGTAGTAAACCGACTGGATAAGCAAAAAACCAAAACCACCCACAAGCCACACTCCGATCACCCACCGGTACCAAAGCTCAGCCGCAACCCAGGGGCCCTGCAGTTGCATCCTGACAATTTCCAAATCGTGCTCGCCCACCGGCAGGTTACTGCCAAAGTTAGCGCCTATTAAGGTAATGTTGGTAAATTCAGGCTTAATATATTGCCGGGGAATATCGTGGGATTCCAACCACCAATCGGCCACACGAAACTCATCTAAACCAATCACCAACTCGGGGTCAATATCTTCGGTGCGAACATTAAAAACAATGTACTGCGCACTGTCGCCATTATCGGGAGTACTGTAAGCGGGGTTGTAGTTTCGCATAAAAATGGACAGGCGCGGCTTAGTGGAGTTTACCGTCATCACCAGGCGCAGCTCGTCAAACGCTGCGATATCAATTCCGCTGATATAATCCTCGCTTAGCGCCAAATTAAAGCCGCAATAATGCGATGGTTTATCGGCTACCCGGCTGCAGCGAAAAGCGTTTTTTTCATAGTCTAACCACTCTACCCGTGTACCGCCGCCGGTATCTGAGTCACCGTAAATAAAACGCGTCGCATTGGTATCAGGCAGGAGGGTGTGCACACGTGGAGGTATAAACTGATGGCCAACCACTGCAAGCAGTGTCAGTAGTAAAGCGGCAAACAACAACCACCGGGGAAACGTTTCAGCTAAACGTTGTGTACTCACAAACAGCGTATCCGTTGTGTCGTCGATAGTAAGGCAGCTTACCGCAACATTTGGTTTTTTAGAACCTGCGCTAGCGTGACAGACTCTGCTTATTATCAATAAAAAAACACAACACGGCCCGACAGGAAACCGTATTGTGCTTTATATTTAGCCCATTTAAGCAGACAATGCCACTTGCGAGCCTGGAGCTGCGCTCGCTACCGAGCGATTGACACCATTAATTAAAGCTTTAATCGCCGCCGCCACAATACTGCCATCGCGCCCCACACCAAACACTGGATCATTTGAGCCGAAGCGCAATTCAATATAGCTCACCGCATCACCCTTAGCGCCACCACCACTAATCGCGTGCTCGTGATAATCGATGACGACCATCGGCTCATCAACCAAAGGCTGTAAAGCGGCTACCGCCGCCGCGACCGGACCACTGCCCTGCCCCTTAAGGCGCTGTGCTTTTCCGGCAATGCTTACCTCCAGCGCCATGGACACTTCATCATCACGGCTATGCTGCTCGTTATGGTGGTAGCTAACTGGCTCGCTCAGCTGTAAGTACTCCCGTTCAAACAGGGCAAAGATATCCGCACTAGTCACCTCTTTGCCGGTTTTATCGGTGTGCGCCTGAACGATACGACTAAATTCAATTTGTAGGCGCCGGGGTATATCTAACCCAAACTCTTGCAACAAAAGAAAACTAATACCACCCTTACCCGATTGGCTATTGACCCGCACGACAGACTCGTAAGAGCGGCCGAGGTCGGCCGGATCTACCGGCAAGTAAGGTACTCGCCAAACGTCCCCCTCTTGGCGCTGGGCAAAACCTTTTTTAATGGCGTCTTGGTGTGAGCCCGAAAACGCCGTGAAAACTAATTCGCCCGCATAGGGGTGGCGCGGGTGCACCGGCAGCTGGTTACAATGCTCGACCAATTGACGCACCTGATCGATCTGACCAAAATCGAGACCTGGATCGACGCCTTGGGTGTATAAATTGAGTGCTAAGGTCACCAAATCCACGTTGCCGGTGCGCTCGCCGTTGCCAAACAAGCAGCCCTCTACGCGATCGGCGCCGGCCATAACGGCCAACTCGGCCGCCGCTACCGCAGTGCCGCGGTCATTATGCGGATGCACGCTTAAGACAATGCTATCGCGTCGTTCGAGGTTGCGGTGCATCCACTCAATTTGATCGGCGTAAGTATTGGGCGTCGCCATCTCCACTGTTGCTGGCAGGTTAACAATCATTTTGTGGCCGGGGCTTGGCTGCCAAATAGCAGACACGGCATCAACCACCTCTTTGGCAAACGCCAGCTCAGTACCCGAAAAAACCTCGGGTGAGTACTGGTAGACCCACTCGGTATCGGGGTAACGTGCGGTCGCCTGTTGCACCCAGCGGGTGCCCTGCTCGGCAATGGCTTTAACACCGGCCTGATCGGTGCGGTAAACGATCTCGCGAAAATCCGGCGCCGTGGGGTTATACATATGCACAATTGCTCGCCGCGCGCCTGCCAACGACTCCACCGTTCGGTCGATTAACTCCTGCCGCGCTTGCGTTAACACCTCAATCGTCACGTCATCGGGTATGTGGTTATCCTCAATTAGCAGTCTCACCAAGTCAAAATCGGCTTGCGACGCCGAGGGAAAGCCCACCTCTATTTCCTTAAAGCCCATCGCTACCAGCGCCTGGAAAAACTTCAGCTTGGTCGCCACCGACATAGGATCAATCAGCGCCTGGTTGCCGTCGCGCAGGTCAGTGCTCATCCATACCGGGGGCTGGGTAATGGTGTTGTTCGGCCACTGGCGATCGCGTAAAACGACCGGAGCAAAGGCGCGATATTTAGTGTGTGGCTGCTTTAACATGGTCTTCTCCGACGCGTTATAAGGTTTTCGGGGTGGGCGGCGATCACTCCAAGTAGGGGTCTCCCACTTTTGCTACTCACCAGAGCTTATGGCCCTTTGCGACAAATAGCGCACCTGACTTGTGGTCGGTTGCGCCTCGTCCACCCGTAAACACAGTATAGATACCCGCAAGCGGCAGATGATTGCCAAAATAACGTTATATTTACATTTATTAGCATATTGTTGCGCTATAGTTGCCTCTCTGAGAATTTTAATAGGAATGTGTTTGTGGCCACGCAACTCGATCGATATGACGGAATGATTCTTGAGCGCCTGCAACGGGACGGACGAATTTCCAACCAAGAGCTGGCGGACGCGATTAGTCTGTCACCGTCCCCCTGCCTACGCCGCGTGCGGCAGCTGGAAGAAGACGGCTTAATTGACGGTTATGTCGCCCTTATCAACGCCCGTAAGTTAGGGCTCAACCTCACCGCGCTAATCCAAATAAGTATGGACCGGCATACCCCCGAGCGCTTTGAGAACTTTGAAACCACCATCGCCGCTTACCCCGAAGTGTTAGAGTGTCACCTGATTACCGGGCAATCGGCGGACTATCAAATTAAAGTGATTGTTGAAGATATGGACGCCTTTCAGCAGTTTCTGCTTAATAAGCTAACGCGAATTGACGGTGTTACCGGAGTACAATCGTCTTTTGTACTCAAGTCGCCGATCCGCACGACGGCACTGCCTATTTCGCACAAAGCGTAAATCACCATACACCGATAATAATTGAGGCTGATTATGAACCGCTTTACCCGACTGATCGCTCTTGGTTTGCTGTTAAGTGGAGCGCGCAGTTTTGCTGAAACGCCGCCAGCCGAACCGGTCTCCAGTGAGCCCTCCCTTGAGCGCATCAGCTACGTCAGCAAAGTCGATAACAAAGAGCGTGATTTTTTTGTCTATCTACCGCGCAACTATAAAACCGAGCCCGAAAAAAAGTGGCCTGTTATTCTATTTTTACATGGCAACGGCGAGCGCGGTAACGGTAAAGAAGATCTCGATTACGTATTAATTCACGGCCCACTTTACGAAGCTTGGATTCAGAAAAAAGATCTGCCTTTTATTATCATTTCACCGCAGTTGCATATGTTTGGCATGGACAAGCGCGGCATTAGCTATATTGATAACCGCTCTCGTACGCAAATACCCGAGCGACTTGATGAGGGCACCCCTCCCCGCTCACCCTACTTTGCCACACCAAAGCCTATGACGGGTGTACCCTCTCATATCGATATGAGTTTAATTCCACCGTTATTACCCGGCGGTTGGGACAAAGTCGACGGCGATTTAATGCACATTGTTAACGCGGTGCAACATGATTTTCGTGCCGATAAAAGCCGGCTTTATCTCACAGGAATGAGCTACGGTGGGTTTGGTACTTGGTGGTTGGCCAGTCAACACCCAACCCTGTTTGCCGCCATTGCCCCTGTAGTTGGCTGGGGCCACCCCTCTTATATCGCCCCCATAGCCAAGCACCAGATTCCCCTCTGGCAATTTGCCGGTGGCCGCGATCACACCGTACCTATTCAGTATTTTTACCCCGGCCTCAACCGCCTAGAACAGCTGGGTCACGCCCACGTGCGCTTTACCACCCACGAGGATATGGGCCACGACGCATGGCGCCGAGTTTATAAGAGTGATGATTTTTATCAGTGGTTGTTAGAGCAACGCCGCTAACAACTTACGTTATCGTTGGGTTCGGGGAAGCGTCACAAAAAACTCAGTACCCCGACCCAACTCGGATTCATAGTGGATCGATCCCGACATTTTATCGACTAAGGTTTTAGTAATATACAAGCCTAAACCGGTACCGCTTTTTTCACGACTGTCAGTGGAATCAGCCTGAGAAAATCTCTGAAATATATATTTTTTAAAATACTCGGGCATACCCCGGCCCTCATCTTTAATCGACAAGGTAATCTCATTTTCACTGACACTTAAACCAATATCGACTCTTCCGCCCGGCTCTGAGTACTTAATCGCATTTGACAATAAATTAATCAGCACCTGAATTAAACGGTTTTTATCGGCGGTTACAGTAATCGTATCGAAGACATTAAACTCTTCACGCTTTACAACGCTAACGCGAAATCCTTCTGCATAATTCGCAATTCCCTCGACAGCTTGGTTCACAACATCAACCAATATTAAAGATTGAAAATCAAATTTAATCTGATCAAAATCTAGTTTCTCGACATCCAGAATATCATTTACCAGCTGCTCTAAACGCTCTGTATTATTGCGGGCGATATCCACCATATTTTTTACTTTATCGTCAATCTCACCAACGACACCTGTGCTTACCAACTTAAGCGCACCATTGATTGACGTGAGCGGTGTTCTCAACTCGTGGCTCACAGTACTAATAAACTCACTTTTTAAGCGCTCCGCTTTTTTCCGCTCGGTTAGATCGTGTAGAATTAATATTCGGTACCACTCGCCCTCCAGCTCAATCGTGCTGCTACCAACCTCAACCGCTAAGTATTCATCACTCGCTGTTCTCAGACTTGTTTCAATCGTGCCACTGGCACTATCCAAGAAATTTTCGTCAATCGCAGTATCTTCTAAGCTCAGCTTGGGTAGATAGGGCGTAATGCTGGTGTTTTCTAAATACTTAGGGTCACTCCCCATCAAACGCGCCGCTGCGGTATTTATTTTGGTAATACGACCATTGCAATTTATGGTTAAAATCGCTTCGCTGGCGTGCTCCAAAATTAGCGATAACTCAAGTGTCCGATCAAATACCTGTTGTCGAATCATAGATGCACGGGTACTAAGTGATAACAAGAAACCGCCTAGTAATGCGCAAAACAAAAAACCCAACGCAAGCACAGCCCAATTCAAGGGACTGCGATGTTGAGCGATAAAAGCATCCGTGGGGCTAAGAGTCACGCGAAACGTTTGACCGGCAAATTCGAAAGTATCTTGCCGAAATAAATAGTCGGCCAATACCGATTCGGACCTGTTTTTTCCAGCATGTAATACCTCTGCCGTACCGCCCTCGAGGTACTCTAAAGTGGCCGATATGGTGGGGCTCTTACCATAGCCGGCAAGCGCTTTATCGACTATACGATCCATAAACACCACGGCGGTAGCAAACCCCTGAATCTGCGACCAATCATTTTTCTTATGCGGCGCCAGATGCTGATAAACCGGGTAAAAAAGCAGCATTGCTTTCTGGGTGAGGTTGTCCTGTACCAGTTTTATGGGCGCCGTCATTTGCGCACTACGATTCGAGACCGAGCGCTCTAACACCTCACGTCGATTAGGAATCGAGGCCACATTAAAGCTTTGTGCTTTTTCATTACCCGCTAAAGGAACAACGTATTTAACATACACGTAATCTAATCGCTGCCGCGCAACGATTAGATTGCCTTGCGGATCTACCTCAGTAATAGTTTGGGCGGAGAGATCTCGCAGGCTTAACTCCCGCTCAGCGCGAGGACGATCTTTGTGGCGAACATACTCGTTCCACGACAGTGCGTAAATCTCTGGGTTATCGCTCAAGGGGTTGGCAACAAAATGATCAAAATCCTTCGCACTAATATAATTAGAGGCGTGAAACAAACTATCGATGCTTTTCAATACGCTCAGCTGACTCTCAAGTCGCGCCTTTATATTGGTGCTAAACGGTAAAGCCTGCTGTAGGAATGACTGTCGGATTTTGTCCAGCTCGGCGTCATTCACTCTGATAAAAATAGCTATCATCAACGCGCAAGCAATCGCCAACGGGGCACCGACACTTAACAGACGAGCGCGCCATAGCGCGCGTGGGGTGGCGAACAACATATACATGATCGGGAGCGCGACCAAAACCCCGATTGAGTCACCCAGCCACCACGTCCACCAAGTGTAAGGCACGTCTTGACGAGCGGTGGTACCGCTTATAAATAAGCAGACACTTGCCATCGTTGCACTCACGCAGCAACTTAAAGGCCCACCCAGAAAGTAACTTAGCGCAATATTACGCTCACTCGATAGCGCCTGACCACGCGAGCAAAAACGAGCAATAAGCCGCTCACCACAAACCACCGCAAGCGTGCTACCCACCGCGATACCTATAGCAACTCCTAGGCCCGCAGCGGACAACTGCCCACTGATACCATAGGCAACCGATAAGTTGAGGCCAAGTGAGCCGAAAAAAACACCAGGCCAATGCCGAACACCAAACAACAAGAGCATGCCCAAGGCAATACCCACCGGCGGAAACGCCGCACCGGCAAACCCTGGGGGTATGGCCATCAGCAGCGCAATACGCCCCACCACCCAGTAAACGATGGCTAATAAAAGTATGCGCAAGAAGGTATACAAAGAGATCAGCTCCTGTTTACTAGAAAGTACGGACAGTAAGCCAACTTTAGCACATCAGTCCGTAGGGCTCGTTTACCTTAAAGCCAAGTTTAGCCTCCACTACCGCAGCCACAGTGGGAAAGGCGAACAGGGCCTAAAGCAAGCCTGAGCCAAGCTCCCTGACGCCGTAAGTCCGATAGATTAAAAACAGCCAACGATAACCCCTGTAAAACTTCGCAAAAAACGCTATATTGGGGCTATGATTTGGCAGACCTCACTCTCTTGCTCACTGATTCGCCTAAGTCGATATGAAGCTGGATAACCTTAAGCGCAACCCAGCGGCCAAGTGGGCGCTCTCTATGTTTGTTGCTCTGCTATTAGCGGCAGCGGCGACTGAAGTTATGTTGGAACGCCATTTTCGCGAGTCCGCGCTACACGACAAGCAACAACAGGTTACCCAGCAACTCAGCGCCTACGCCGCGGAGCTGTCAGGTGCCATTAACAACAACTTGTCACTGATTAGCGGTTTGGCGGCACATATCGGGTTATTTCCCGATATTTCCCAAGCCGAATTCGAAGATTATGCCTCTACTGTATTCCGTCAAGAACCACTGCTAAAGAACTTAGCCGCCGCCCCCAATTTAATTATTCGCTATATCCATCCAATGGCAGGCAATGAGGCAGCTCTGGGCGTCGATTACCGCCAATTACCCAAACAAATGGCCGCCATCAACACGCTTAACCGCCGCGGTGAGCTAAACCTCGCCGGTCCCCTTACGTTAGTGCAAGGAGGCGAAGCGGTTATAGGCCGGGTGGCTGTGTTTACACGAAACGACTCTTTTTGGGGTATTGTTTCGGCCCCAATGATGACAAAAGATTTGTACCAAACCGCTGGGCTACTAAAAGACGACCTCCCGATCGATATTGCCATTCGCGGAAGAGATGGCCTGGGGCAAAATGGCGAGGTCTTTTTGGGTGACAGTGCGCTCTTCGCTGATCAGCGAAGCATTATCACCACTTTTAGCGTTGGCCGCGGAAGCTGGCAAATGGCAGGCCGCCCGCCGCATGGTTGGGAAGACGAAAGCAATGTCATTTGGGTGCTACGCGGAGCCTTTTTGGTTATCGCCTTGATGTTATTAATGGCTATTGCCTCTCGCTACCAGCAAATGCGCCGCGATTTGCGCTACCAGAAAACCCTGCAAAAAAGCGAAGCGCTGTTGCGCGAGGTCGGCAAGTTAGCTCTAGTCGGTGGCTGGCAACTTAGCCCGCAAAAAGACGAACTTGTCGTCACACTTTGGGGCGAACAAACCGCTAAAGTTTTAGGCATGGAATACCAAACGCCCTCCCCCACGTTAAACCAAATACTGGCACGGTTTGATGCCACGCAAGCGAAAACCCTTAAGTCGGCTATTATCGATGCCAGCCTTGGTGTGCCATTTGATATAGAGCTTAACTTTTTTTGTGAAAAACTAGGCAAGTGTTGGGTCCGCATTATTGGCAAGCCCCTGGAAGATACGAATCCGCCCTATTCTGTACTCGGCTCTATGCAAGACATTACAGAGCGAAAGCGCTTTACAGAAAAAATTCAACAACAAGCGATCTATGATCAACTCACCGGTTTACCCAATCGTTTGTTGTTTCAAAACCGACTGAGTAAAGCCATTGCTAAATCGCAACGCGACCACAATAAACTCGCCATACTCTTCATCGACCTGGATAATTTTAAACCGGTTAACGACAACCTTGGACACTCAGCCGGAGATCGACTCCTGCAAAGTGTTGGCACGAGAATCAAAGCCTGCGTTCGCGCCACCGATACCGTTGCCCGCTACAGTGGCGATGAGTTTATTGTAATTTTACACGATGTCTACGACGCCAAAATCGCCGTCTCGGTTGCCGAGCACATAATCAAAGCCATCAGCCAAGTTTATAATATCGACAGTAACCATGTTTTTTGCGGTGCAAGCGTAGGAATTTCTATGTACCCGGATGATGGTGATAATGTTGAGTCATTAGTCTCAAAGGCCGATCAAGCAATGTATGGCGTGAAACGATCCGGCCGGAATGGTTGGCAATTTTTCACCAAGAACATGCAAATCGACTCAGAGAAACGTCACTTACTCAGTACCCAGCTGGTCACCGCGATCGACAAGCAAGAGTTTAGTGTTTACTACCAACCTATCGTTGATCTAACCGATAACAGGGTCAGCAAGTGCGAGGCTTTGGTTCGCTGGTTTCGCGCAGGCAAGCAAATACCAACCGATGAATTTATTACCCTGGCAGAAGAGACAGGCCGCATCAACGAAATTGATCGTTTTGTACTGGCTACCGCCAGTGAACAGTTAATCGCATTATCGCAGCGATTAAACTACGCAATCAGCTTATCTATTAATGTTTCACCCAGAGTTTTTTCCAGTAAAGATGACTCACTAGACCGGTGGTTAGCACTGATCACAAAAGCTTCTGAACAGCTTGATATTACCGTCGAAATAACCGAACGATTATTAATCGAAGAGTCTGATCGGATAATGTGGGTTCTCACCAAACTTAAATCCCTTGGTATTACCATTGCTATTGATGATTTTGGTACCGGTTATTCATCACTGAGTTATCTTACAAAATTCCCCATCGATATTATTAAAATAGATCAGTCTTTTATTAAAAAACTCGGACAAGAAAAAATACCCGAGGCGTTAACCGAGACAATGATTGATTTATCTCACAAACTTAATTTAGAAGTTGTTGCCGAGGGCATTGAAACCCTAGAACAGCTCAATTATTTGCGCCACTGGCAGTGCGACTACGGCCAAGGTTATTATTTTAATAAACCCTTACCCACCGCATCATTTATTCAACTGATCGAACAAGAACAGCGTCACCGCTACACTTAAAACTCCCGCAACACCGGGAAGGCCATTAAATATCCAAAAAAACTGGCCAACACCGAGCTGCAAATAGTTATTTATAAATCATAAACACCCATTTTTAGCTGGTTTCACCACGGCAAACATTTTAATCAACCACCATTACAAGATAGTCAAAGTAACTTTAAGTGACGCTCGCTTTATCCGAGTGGAGCGTGCTTTAACTCACAATTATTATACTAAGTACCAATAAATATTGTATTTTTTGTTACTTAATATAACCTACCCCAAAAGAATAAAACTAGCTCTGATAGATGCATACCGCCCTAACGTCGATGACGACAATAATAATGGAGTTATGCATGCACCTGATTCATACCACTGTGGTTGGAGTCTTATTGACTCTCAGCCTTTCTGTGTTTGCCGGCACAGCTGTCGAACAACGAATTATTGACGAGGCACTAACGCCTCTTTATAGCCCACACCGGGCCGCCACCTCTACTGGTAAAGTGATTCCTGAACACCGCTTTGACGATGCCAAAGTATGCAGTGGCTGCCATAGCGATATCTATCGCGAATGGCGTTCATCAATGATGTCCCATAGCTGGGACGATCCGATTTATCGCGCCTTGCTCAGTCGGGCTAGTAAAGCCAGCGATGGTGCGCTCGATAGTTTTTGTACTGGCTGCCACACGCCAACCGGTTTAATGACCGGTCAAGTTACCCGCGCCGACAATCAGAGCCCTCCCTCGGTCAACAACCCTGAAACCGATTTACCCGGTGTCGACTGCGAGAGCTGCCACAATATCAGCGCCATTAGTGGCATTGATAATGGCTCTTACGTTATGAACGATGCGGGGGAAAAGCGGGTGAAGTACGGGCCGCGCCAAAACGCACAATCGCCCTATCACGAGACAGCGTTCTCGCCGCTGCACACAGAGTCGGCCATGTGCGCTACCTGCCATAACGTTACTCACCCACTGAACGGCGTACCGATAGAGCGAACCTACGACGAGTGGTTTGAAAGCCCCTACCGCACTGCAGGTATCGGCTGCCAGGATTGCCACATGAAACCGGTCCAAGGAAATAGTGCCATCATGGGGCCTGAGCGCGCCGATCGAGCAACCCACTGGTTTGCCGGCGGTAACACTACCTTGCTTGAGCATTTTGGCCACCAAGAAAACGCCAAGCGCGCTCGTGCCTTACTGCAATCAAGTGCAACCATCGAGCTTATTGATCCGCCCACCTCCCTCACGGCCGGCCAACGCACTACCCTAAGCCTTAAAATCACCAATACAGGGGCCGGACACAAACTCCCCACCGGCTTCCCCGAAGGACGTGAAGTTTGGGTGGACATAAAACTAAGCGATGCTAACGGCAAGGTGTTCTATCGCTCGGGCGCAATTAAAAATGGCAAGACCGAGCCAAACACAAAGAATTTTATGGTAAAGCTTGGCGATAAGAACGGTAAAAAGGTAGAGGTGGAAGTCTGGCGTGTTACTCACATTATGTCAGATAACCGTATTCTGCCCAAAGGACACGCTTTGGTTGATTACGCCATTGATATTCCCGCAGACGTACAGGGGCCTGTGGCGGTGAACGCTAGCGTCAATTACTGGCCTTTCTCTCAAGCATTTGTCGACAACTTATTAGGGAAAAATAAACTCACAGTAAAAGTTGAAACCATCGTAAGTCTAGCAAAAAGCTTTAAAATAACGCCGACAAAAAGTTCACCCGAACGCCTGGCGAAACATTAAGCCAAGTCGAGTCACCCGCAATGCGGGTGACTCACAAACCTAGTTACATTGATCGGTGCAGCGCCCCATTTTTGTAATCCACCGGTTGCCATTGCCACCAACTTTTACTTCCGCCCAAAAGCGCGGCTTTTGTACTTTATCGTTATATTGACGCACAGCTCTCAAACCGTCAGTAACAGCACGCTCTGAAGCCGGCACATAAAGCTTTGTTATATTTCTCGGCCTCACCTGTACAGTCGCTTTACGGCAAGATCGAGTGGGCCTAATACTCACGGGAAGTATTAGTGTCGGTGATTCAAAATTTTTAGCACTTTGCTGTAATAGCGCTTTATCAAAGGAAGCATCTACCGCAATTAACCTTGAGCCACTGTGTACAACCCATTGATAGTTTTTCTCTGCCACGCCAAGTCTTTTGACATTCTCTTCTGAAATATTCTCATCTACCATTTTTTCGTGCTTAACGACATTGGCTTTATACTGCTGTTTAAGCGTCTGGTAAGCTGGACCATTAAGCTCCAACAACACCCAACCTGCTTTTTCTTCTCCGCTAATAAACACTGGTTTGTCATCTTTACAGGTAGCCGGGGAGAATCCAGTTCGTGTGTAAGACGCCAGAGGCAGTTTCACCTCGTGGCTGTATGAGTGGTAGTGGTAGTTGTTGCTATCGACAAGATTTCCCTGCCAGCGTAAAGATAGCTCAACCACGCTCTCTGCACGGCTCGCCCTATTGGGTAAACGCAATTCTTGCTCTTGCAAAACAAGGGTAGTGGGCTGGAGCCAAAACCGGTTGTAAACCACGCCCAACAAAACAAAAGCGTTTACCAACACCACTAAAGTACCGGCGATTATGACTAAACGCTTCATAGGGCTACCTCTTGCTGCGCGGTACGACGCAAACGAGAAAACACTACTAACGCTAACACTGCCGTTAGACCAATCAGTAAAAAGAATATCGATTTAGGCAGCCAATCCCACCACCAATCGAAAAACTTGGTGAATAAAAATAACGCAAAGAATACATTGCCCGTTGCCATAACCGCCTGCCAGCCATTGCGGATAGCCAGCCAAATTACTGCGCCGCTTACACCAAAACCAACCACCTGGTATAAGCCCTCAACCATAGCGGATGATGCCGATAAATAGCTTGATTGCCCCCAATTAGATAACACTAGCACGGCGACAAAAAATCCAACTAAAGATAAAACACGGTAAATATTGGCAAAGCCACTGTACCGCACTTGGGAGATAACACTGGGCAGCCAAAACATTACACAAGTGGGCAACAAGAAGTTCTCGGGATGATCCCCAAGACTCAACCAATAGCCGCCACTCCAGGTTGCTGTTTGCGCCCCAATAAATGCAAACACACACAGTAGCGCAACAGCTAATAACAATTTAATATTCAGCGCATAAGCCAGTAACGCGGCATACGCGGAAAATAAAGCTAGGGCAAGCGACGAGGCCGGTAAGTTAAAGAGAGTGCCCAACAGGGAAACATCAATCACAAAACAGGCAAAGCTAATTAACGCGGTAAGCTTGGCAAAATAAAGCGCTGTATCAATCCGTGCAATCCAGTAGGTGATGAGCAAGGTTAGCAAAGGCGCAGCTACTAAAACCGACACTTGAGCGAACGTGGGTAGATAACCCCAATACTGATAAAAGAAAAAGAACACGCTGGCCGCCAGCGCCCAAGCCCCTAAAAATGACACCACTTGCATCCCCAGGGATAACTGCCGTGCACTGTGTGATAGATCCACGTCGTGCTGCTCACTAAGGGATTTAAGCGTTAGATTGTGAAAGCTCGCCACTGACTGAGCTTGCTCGGTATCAAGTTGTAGAACGCCTTGTTGCTCTAACTGTTGTAACTCTCGCCGAAAGGCTAAGATCTGCTCCTTGCGCCCTTCAGCCACCGCGCGGTTGTCGCTGTGCATACTCCCTTCCCTGTTATTAACGGCGATCGCTGGATTCGGCCGATTTATACCCTATGGATTATGTTAAATAGAGTTTTAGACTCTTTATCGTAAACCTTAAAATAATACAAAAAAGGCCCTAACGGGCCTTTTTACTTAACAACAGCACGCTCAGTTATACATCTAGGTTAGCAACCGCTAACGCGTTAGACTCGATGAACTCCCGGCGTGGTTCAACATGATCCCCCATTAGCGTGGTAAATATCTGATCGGCACCGATGGCATCGGCGATATTTACTTTGAGCATACGACGAGTCTCGGGGTTCATGGTGGTGTCCCACAGTTGCTCTGGGTTCATCTCGCCCAAACCTTTATAGCGCTGGATAGAGTAACCACGGGTGGCCTCTTTCATCAGCCACTCTAGCGCCTCTTGGAAGGTTTCTACCTCATAGGTTTTCTCGCCACGTTGTACGTAAGCGCCCTCTTCAATCAAACTTTCGAGCTTTTCACCTAAGGCGACAATTGAGCGGTACTCACCGGAGGCAAAAAACTCATGATTAAAGGGGTACTCGGCGGCCACACCATGTTCGATGATCTCGATATGAGGCAGAAATAGGTGGCGCTCATCGTCTTCACGCACGCTGATTTCATAACGATCGCTGCCGGCACGGTGGGAGTTAACAAAGTGACTCGCTAGCTGTGCACACCAATCTTCCATGTGCGCCTGATCACCTAGCTGGTCGCTATTCAGTGAAGGCATGTAGATCATCTGCTCTAAAACGTCATTGGGGTATAGACGCGATAGACGCTCAATGGTATCCATAACCATGCGAAACTCGCTTACCAGTGCTTCTAATGCCTCGCCACTTACACCAGGGGCGTTGGCGTTTACGTGTAAACTAGCGTTTTCCAGCGCCGCCTGGGTCAAAAACGCCGTGCGGGCGGCCTCGTCTTTAAGGTATTGCTCTTGCTTACCCTTAGCGATTTTATACAGCGGTGGCTGCGCAATATAAACGTGCCCACGCTCAATCAGCTCGCGCATTTGGCGAAAGAAAAAGGTCAGCAGCAAGGTGCGGATGTGCGAGCCATCCACATCCGCATCCGTCATGATAATAATACTGTGATAACGCAGCTTTTCGGGGTCAAACTCGCTTTTGCCAATGCCGCAGCCCAGCGCGGTAATCAATGTACCAACCTCTGCCGATGACAACATTTTGTCAAACCGAGCTTTTTCGACGTTTAGAATCTTACCTTTGAGGGGCAAAATTGCCTGTGTTTTACGGGCGCGCCCCTGTTTTGCCGAGCCACCCGCCGAGTCACCCTCCACTAGGTACAGTTCAGATAATGCCGGGTCTTTCTCTTGGCAGTCCGCCAACTTACCCGGCAAGCCTGCGATATCCAGCGCGCCTTTGCGGCGAGTCATCTCTCGGGCCTTACGGGCGGCCTCACGGGCGCGGGCGGCATCAATCATCTTGCCCACAATAGCCTTCGCCTCTTGAGGGCTCTCCAGCAAGAAGTCGGTAAAGTTCTGCGTCATCTCTTGCTCTACAGCGGTTTTTACCTCGGAGGAAACCAGCTTATCTTTGGTCTGAGACGAGAACTTTGGATCGGGTACTTTTACCGAGATGATCGCGGTTAGACCTTCGCGGGCGTCGTCGCCGGTGGTGCTAACCTTAGCCTTTTGAGCCAGGCCTTCACGCTCAATATAGGTATTCATGCTGCGCGTTAAGGCAGCACGAAAGCCCGCCAAGTGGGTGCCACCGTCCCTTTGCGGGATGTTGTTTGTGTAGCAAAACAGATTCTCTTGAAACGAGTCGTTCCACTGCAGTGCTACCTCTACCGCAATACCATCATCGCGGGTGGTATTAAAGTGTACAACTTTATTGATAGGGGTTTTATTAACGTTTAGATGCTCCACAAACGCCCGTAAACCACCTTCATATTCATAGGTTTCTTCTTTGCCACTGCGCTCATCTTTTAAAACAATACGTACGCCAGAGTTCAAAAACGATAACTCGCGCAAGCGCTTAGCCAGCAGTTCAAAGTGAAACTCGATATTGGTAAAGGTTTCAGCCGAGGGTTTAAAATGGATCTCAGTACCCGTGCTGCTGGTATCCCCCACAACTTCTAACGGCTCTTGAGGCACGCCGTGACTGTAGGTTTGCTCGTGAACCTTGCCGCCGCGGCGAATAGTAAGCTTTAACTCGGCCGATAACGCGTTTACTACCGATACACCCACCCCATGCAGACCACCGGACACTTTATAGGTGTTGTCATCAAATTTACCACCGGCGTGCAATACCGTAAGGATAACCTCCGCAGCGGATACCCCCTCTTCGTGCATTTCCGTAGGAATGCCGCGGCCATTATCAGAGACCGAGATAGATTCATCCGGGTGAATCACAACGTTGATTTCGGAGCAATGCCCTGCCAGCGCCTCATCGATCGAGTTATCCACCACTTCAAATACCATGTGATGCAGGCCGGTGCCGTCATCGGTATCACCAATGTACATGCCTGGGCGCTTGCGAACGGCATCCAGCCCCTTAAGGACTTTAATACTGGACGAATCGTAATTAGGGATATCGTCTGACATAGGTCTTACACTCCGAATTTATTCGTTTAGCCAGCGCTATACCTGCGCAAGCTGCATTATACCTACTCTACAATCTTACCTTGTTCCACGTGGAACAGCTTAATCTCACGATCTGGCTTTTGATGCCACGGTTGAAGCAATGCATCCTGCTCCACGCCGGTAATAAATACTTGAGTCTCAAGCTTGTGCAGCCAATCAACCAGCAGCTGTCGGTGCTCTTCGTCTAGCTCTGCCGGCAGATCATCCACTAAATAAATACAGCGGCGGTCAGTTAGTTTAGCGAACACCACGCCTTGGGTAATCTTCATCGCACAAACAAGCAGCTTTTGCTGCCCGCGTGACAGGACATCGGCGGCAGCATGACCCTTGATTCGAATTCGAATGTCGCAACGGTGAACCCCCGAACCGGTAAACCCCAAACGGGAGTCCCGCTCTAAAGTCTCAGACAACACCTCAGCGTAGCCTTTGTCTTTTTCCCAGCCGCGATATAAGCTCAGGGTCAAACCTTCCGCCATAACGAACTCATCAATTAGCTGGTGAAACACCTCGCTAAATGCTTCAAAGGCCCGCAAACGCATACTTGCCATCCGCTCACTGACGGCAACAAGCTCTCGCTCCCAGACCTGCAGTTCTGAACCCTCTATTCTATCACGCCGTAGGATAGTATTCCGTTGTTTTAGACAGCGCTGTGCGGCTTTCCAGGTGCTAAAGAAGCCTGGTTCCACGTGGAACACCAACCAATCCAAAAACTGCCGCCTGACGCTAGGACTACCCTCCAACAACAGAAACGCATCCGCATTGATTACCTGTAAAGGCAATAAGCCGGCGAGTTCCGCTAGCGAGCCTACTGCCTGGCCGTGAGCTTTGAAGGTCGCATCACCACTGCGCGAGCGAGAAACACCAATAGGAATATCGCCACCACTATCGTCAACGCGACCAAATACCGTCATCGCCGGGTGGTGCTCATTAATCAGGGCTTTAAATTTGTGGCCGCGAAACGAACGACCTAAAGACAATACGTGGATGGCCTCAAGAATGGAGGTTTTACCTGAGCCATTTTTACCAAAGATAAGATTAACATCTGGCGAGGGCTCAATATCGACCGACAGTAAATTACGGAGGTTTTGAACAATCAGCCGACTAAGGGACATAAAAAGAGAGGGGTGTTTTTAAACTACAATGCGCCCTTACAGGCGCATTGGCATAACCACGTAGAGTGAATCACCATCATCAACAGGTTCTTCAAGAAGCGCACTACTGTTGGCATCAGACAAGGTAATCTTAATGGTGTCACTATCAATCACGTTGGCTACATCCGTCAGATAACTGACATTAAAACCTACCTCTAGCGAGCTACCGCTGTAATCCACCGTGAGCTGCTCTTCCGCTTCTTCTTGCTCTGGGTTATTGGCAACAATCGTCAGCTGACCGTCCTCTAGCAATAACCGTACACCGCGGTACTTCTCATTGGAAAGGATCGCTGTGCGAGAAAATGCTTGTTTTAGCTCATTGCGTGAACCAAATACAATTTTATCACCGCCTCGAGGCAATACTCGCTCGTAATCTGGAAATTTACCATCCACCAATTTCGAGGTAAAAGTGTAGTCTTCTGAGGTAACACGAACGTGGTTGGCACTTAGGGTGATATCCACTAAATCATCCACTTCGCCCATTAAGCGCGACAATTCCAACACCCCTTTACGGGGTAAGATCGACTGTATGGTATCCGCAGTATTAACTCCAAGCGTGCGGGTACACATTGCCATGCGGTGACCATCGGTCGCCACAACCCGCAACTGATCTTGTTTTACCTCCCACAACATACCGTTTAGGTAATAGCGTACGTCTTGCTGCGCCATGGCAAAGGCGGTGCGCTCAATCAAGCGTTTTAACTCCCGCTGCTGGCAACTAAACTGCAAATCGCTGGGGCCATCTTCAACATTGGGAAAGTCGGTGGCGGGCAGGGTCGACAAAGTAAACCGGCTGCGGCCACTTTTTAAAAGTACCCGCCCTTCTTCTTCGTGCAGCTCGATATTCGCGTCATCTGGCAACGAGCGGACAATATCCACAAACTTACGCGCCGGCACTGTAATCTCTCCATCGACACCGGGGCTTTCAAGCTCGACACGGCCGACAATTTCTACCTCAAGGTCGGTACCTGTCAGCGACAAACGGCTTCCTTCTAGTACCAGCAATACATTTGACAGTACCGGCAGCGTCTGGCGACGCTCTACCACACCAGATACCAATTGCAGGGGTTTTAGTAAGGCCTCGCGGGATACGACAAGTTTCATGTGCAGGTCTCTTCGTCTGGTCCATTTTACTGAATGTCTGGCGACGCGGTTGTTAATTTAACCGGGCCACTCCTTGGGTTCGCTCGTTTTTGCTCCAACGTTTTAGGTCGTTAATGAGCGCAACAGATTTTTTAAATCTTCGCGAATATCCGCGTCTTCTTCTTCTAACTCTTTAATTTTGCGACAAGCGTGCAACACCGTGGTGTGATCGCGACCGCCAAACGCATCGCCAATTTCTGGCAAACTATGATTGGTCAATTGCTTCGCCAAAGCCATGGCCACCTGGCGCGGCCGCGCTACCGAGCGCGAGCGACGCTTAGAGAGCATATCGCCAATTTTAATTTTGTAGTACTCACCCACCACGCGCTGGATATTCTCGATACTGACTTGTTTATCCTGCAGCGCAAGCAGATCTTTTAGTGCTTCTCGCACCAGCTCAACATCGATCGACCGCCCTGTGAAGTGAGCACTCGCCATCACGCGCTTGAGGGCGCCTTCTAGCTCTCTTACGTTCGAGCGAATTCTTTGCGCAATAAAAAAGGCCGCATCATGGGGTAAATCTACCGCCACCTGTGCCGCTTTTTTCATTAAGATTGCCACCCGCATTTCAAGCTCTGGTGGCTCGACCGCTACCGTTAAGCCCCAACCAAAGCGAGACTTTAAACGCTCCTCAAGACCATTAATCTCTTTAGGGTAACGGTCACAAGTCAGAATAATCTGTTGCCCACCTTCTAACAAGGAGTTAAAGGTATGAAAGAACTCCTCTTGTGAGCGCTCCTTGCCGGCAAAGAATTGAATATCATCAATAAGCAACGCATCAACCGAACGGTAGTACCGTTTAAAATCGTTGATGGCATTAAGCTGTAATGCCTTTACCATATCAGCGACAAAGCGCTCGGAGTGCAAATAGATAACCTTGGCGTTAGGATTTTTGTTAATCAGCGCGTTACCCACCGCTTGCATCAAGTGGGTTTTACCAAGCCCAACCCCACCATATATAAACAGAGGGTTGTATGCCCCGCCCGGGTTCTCTGATACCTGCCTGGCCGCAGCCAACCCCAACTGATTCGACTTACCTTCGACAAAGCTATTAAAAGAGAAGCCCCGATTAAGGTTGTCTTTATGCTTTAACCCTCCCTCTACATTGGCCGCAGGTTCTGGCGCTGCCTTAGGCGGAGGTGGCGGTGGTTCCGAGCGAGAAACCGAAGGGCGCGCCGGTGGCTCTGGCCGCTCGCGCGCAGAAAAGCTGCTATTGCTTGATGAACTCGCGGGACGCATCGCGGCGCGCGCGCCGACGCTGACCTCAATCGCAAACTCGGGGCCATCCTGATAATGTTTAGCAAGCTCGGTAATACGCGCTAAAAATTTCTCACACACCCAATCGCAAACAAAACGATTGGGCGCCAATAAGCGCAGTCGGTCAGCATCCGCCTCTTCGTCTATCTTAAGTGGGCGTATCCAGGTATTAAACTGCTGCGAGGGAAGCTCCTCACGCAAACTGGACACACAATAATTCCACACCGAATGCGGCAAAACACAACCCCCAACAACTGAATTTATTCTAAATAAGCGAAAGCCGAGTAGTGTACCGCCCACACCCAAAGTT